>JAJYDB010000169.1 GCA_021777845.1 Planctomycetota bacterium | reverse complement strand
ACATCGGGCGCGGGGCGAGTCGAAAGATTAGGGACAGGCGGCATGGACTGAGGGGCTGATCGGCTGGTCCGCGCGCCGACGCCGCGGAGTGGGCGCCGACGCATCGCTTTGGTCCTTGCCGCGTACGGATTTCAAAACAGACTACATAGGTCATTGAGGCGGCGTCGCGAGATCGGTCGCGACCTCGGTCCGCACGGATTGACCGTCGGCCGCCGCGCCCATCGGCCGCAGGGAGGTGTTCGGTGTCGCCAATCGAATCGAGCCGCGGCCGCCGCGGCAACCGAGTCCGACCCCGCGCGGGGCTCGCCGCGTTGGAGAGCCTGGAAACGCGCGAGCTGCTGTCGTACAGCACGCTCGGGTACTCGCTGCCCGACCTGACCGTGAGCGGATACGCCGCGCCGCTCGCGACTTACGGCGGACAGCTCGGCGTGACGGTGAACGCGTCGAACATCGGCGCGAGCACGATCAACGAGCCCGGCGCACTCGCTCCGAACTCGCCCAGCACCGCCGACTCGCCGCCGACGACCATCGACGTCTACATGTCGACGCGCCCGCACTCGAACATCGGCTCGATCCTGATCGGCACCATCGCCGTACCGAGCCTGACGCAAAACAGCT
Organism: Planctomycetota bacterium; assembly: GCA_021777845.1. Taxonomy (GTDB): domain Bacteria; phylum Planctomycetota; class Planctomycetia; order Isosphaerales; family Isosphaeraceae; genus JAJYDB01. The sequence goes on along the minus strand of JAJYDB010000169.1, from coordinate 9,841 downwards.
CGCAGCAGATCACGCAAGTGCTCGATATGCCGAGCACCCGCCCGCCGGGCTTCCCCGGATACGGCGGCCGCGTCTTCGTCAACTTCGTGATCGACCCGAACCACACGATCAACGAAGCAAGCTATGCGAACAACATGAGCAAGAGCGTGCTCGTGCGCATCGAGGCCCCCTACCCTGAGCTGCAAGCCGTCGGGCTCGACGTCCCGCCGACGATGCAGCCCGGCGACACGATCCAGCCGAACATCCGGATCGCCAACCTCGGCACCACCGATCCCTCGCTGCAAGGCCCTGTCCAGGTTGCACTTGTGGCGTCGACAAAGCCGACTTTCGCCCCCGGCTCGTCGATCATCGCGATGTACACGCTGCAAAGCCTGACGCCGCTCTCCGACGTGCCGACGAGCGCGCCGATCTTCGGTCAGTCGGGCATCTACACGCCGAACAACATCGATACGCTCATCGAGCCGAACGTCACCCTGCCGACCAGCCCACGCAAGTACTATTTAGGCGTGGTGGTCGATCCGTTCCAACAGATCAAGCAGCTCCATCAGATTGCGGGCAACCTGTTCCCCTACAAGCAGTTCGAGTTGTCGCACGTGGTCGGGCCGCCGATCGCTTACCTGCCCCCCGCGGGCGTGATCAGCGCGACGCCGATCAACCCGAACCAGTTCCCCTACCCACTCGTGACCACGCCGATCCCCTCCGCACTCACCGCCGGGGGTGCGGGCTCGACCGCGGGCACACGGATTTTGGGCGAACTCGCGTATCGCGCGCTGCATAAAATGAATTGAAGCAGCGACTTGCGTTGATCGCAGAATAAAGCGAGCGTCGACGTACCGCTTTCGGGCGGCGCGTCGACGCTCGTGTTCGTTGTCACAACCGACGCGAACTTAGGCGTGAGCGTGCACCCGCCCGCTCAATCCTGCCAAAGTCTTCAGCTCGTCGGCCTTGTCGGTCGCTTCCCAGGTGAATTCGGGCTCGTCGCGTCCGAAGTGCCCGCCGCTGGCGGTCTTGCGATAAATCGGCCGACGCAGGTCGAGGTGCCGAATGATCCCCGAGGGAGTGAGCGTAAAGACTTTCCGCACCAATTCGGAGATCTTGGTGTCGGAAATCTTGCCGGTGCCCTCGGTGTCGACATGCACGCTGACCGGCTCGGAGACGCCGATCGCGTAGGCGAGTTGGATCTCGCAACGGTCGGCAAGCCCGGCCGCGACGACATTCTTCGCGACGTAGCGCGCCATGTAGGCCGCCGAGCGGTCGACCTTCGTGGGATCCTTGCCGCTGAAGGCACCGCCGCCGTGACGACCGCGGCCGCCGTAGGTGTCGACGATGATCTTCCGGCCGGTCACGCCCGAGTCGCCGTGAGGGCCGCCGACGACGAAGTTCCCTGTCGGGTTGATGTGATAGACGATGTCCTTGTCGACCAACTCGGCGGGCAGGACGGGCTTGATCACCTGCTCGCGAACGGTCGTTACGATCGTTTCGTGCGGGATTTTGGGGGCGTGCTGCGTCGAAACGACCACGGTGTGGATCCGCAGCGGCTTCGCGCCGTCGTACTCGACGGTGACTTGGCTCTTCGCGTCGGGACGCAGCCAGGGAATCGTGCCGTCGAGACGCAACTCGGTAATGCGATTAATGATCCGATGTGCCAGCGCGATCGGCAACGGCATCATTTCGGGGGTCTCGTCGCACGCGAACCCGAACATCATGCCCTGGTCGCCGGCGCCGATGTCTTTACCCTTCGCCTCGTCCTCGTCAACACCCATCGCAATATCAGGCGACTGCTTGCCGAGCGCCACCATCACGGCGCAGGTGGTCGCGTCAAAGCCCATTTCGCTCGAGGTGTAGCCGATTTCCCGGACGACGTGACGGACGACGCTCGGGTAGTCGACCATCGCCGTGGTGGTCACTTCGCCCGCCAAAACAACGAGCCCCGTCGTCAAAAGCGACTCGCATGCGACGCGCGCATGAGGGTCCTGTGCCAGAATAGCGTCTAAAATTCCGTCTGAAATTTGGTCGGCCATCTTATCGGGATGGCCCATTGAGACCGACTCGCTGGTGAACAAATAGCGATCTTTTTTTGACACGCGCGCCCGCTCCAAAAAAAAAAGGGACCAAGAACCATCCTTCGCCGCCCGCCTCCTTTCGAGCCTGCTCAAGGTCTTCAATTTTATCGCTGCCGGGTCTGAAAGGGAAGCATCCGAAGTCTCGAAGCGAGCCAAAGGAGGGCGAACCCGCGTGTCGGGAGGGGAACGGGTTCATTATCGCGGATCGCCGGGAACTCGATGTTGATTCCAATCAACACCGATCACAGAAGCGCAAAACGCGACGTATAGAGGGTGTTCAATGAGTCGGCGAGCGCCTCGGCCTCGCGGTTTTTCTCGGAGTTGCCCTCTGATGTCGGATTGGTTGCAGCGTGCCCGGCCGATCATGGTGGTCGCGATCGGTTGTCTTTTCAATGCGGAATCTCGCGCCGGGGGGATGCATCATCCGCTCGAGCGCGGCGCGGGTCGGGGCGACGCTCACCACGGCTTCCTGTCGACGCACGCCCAAGCGTACCGCGAGCAGGACAACCCTCGGCAGGCCGCGCGCGATATTAAGGTTTACAACGACGTGGTCGCCATGCGGAACGCGAACCCGACGCGGTTCGATCAGCTTCATCCGTTTTACAAGCAGTTGCTCACGAGCCAGTCGTTCTTCGACTCGATCGTGAATCGATGGCATCTCGACCAGCCGCGGTTCGAGCACTGGCATCCGTTGCTTTGGCGCGTGCTTGACGGCGGCGTGCTCGAGCGCAACGCGATCAACACAACGCCGCCCGGCCCGGACCCCGTCTCCGGCGCGTTTGGGAGCCCGGATCCAACGCCGATTCCCTCGCTGACTCCAGATCCGCCGCACTCGATCGGTCCTCCCTCGCCGCCCCCGCCGCCGCCCCCGCCCGCCTCGGCCACGCCCGAACCGTCGAGCCTCGCGCTGCTTGCGACCGGCTTCGCGGCGTTCGGATTCTTCCTGCACTCGCGCCGCGAGACCGCCGTCGGAAGCTGATCGACCCGACAGGGCCGGCTGGTCCTGCGACCGATCGGGCATCCACAAGAGGCCGTCGCGGATGAAGAGTTTCATCCGTTGGGGCCCTCTTGTGATTTTCTTCGACGCGTGAAAAGCCGCTCGTCTTCTGCTACGCTAATCGCTCACGCGTGAGCGGGCGGCTTTTTTTTCGACGGCGCGCGCCCTGCGAACGACGGGCGTTACTCCGAAGGATAAACGCATGACATCTTTCAGAGCATCCGCATTGGCGTGGATGATCATCGCGGGAGGCGGCTTGATGGTCGCGGTTGCGGACGACGGCGGGCGACCTTCTTATCCCAAAACGCCGCGAATCCCCGTGACCGACGTCTATCACGGCGTCGAGGTGGTCGACCCGTACCGTTGGCTCGAGGACGTGAAGGATCCGAAGGTCCGCGCCTGGGCTGAGTCGCAAACGAAGCTGACGCGCTCGATTCTGGACGCCTACGCGGGTCGGCCGGAGTTGGTCGCGACCTTGCGCAAGATGTACGACTACCAGACGACGTCGACGCCGACGGTTCGCGGGCATCGCTATTTCTTCACGCGCAAGGAAGGGCTCAAGAACCAGCCGATCGTCTACGTCCGAGAGGGTGCGGCCGACGCCGAGCCGCGGCTCTTGCTCGACCCGAACACGCTCGCCGCCGACGGCACCGTCGCGCTCGACTGGATGTTCCCCGCGCCCGACGGCGCGCTGCTGGCGTACGGCACCAGCGCGAACGGCTCCGAGATGAGCACGCTGCGGGTCCTCGACGTCGCGACCGGCAAGCCTCTGCCCGACGAAATCACCCGCACGCGCGCCTGCACCGTCGCCTGGGAGCCGGGCCAAAAGGCGTTTTGGTACGTCCGCTACGCCGCGAAAGGAACCGTGCCGCCCGGCGACGAGATGTACAACCGCAAGATTTATCGCCACGTGCTCGGATCCGACCCCGAGACCGACGTGATGATGTTCGGCGCGGGCCGGCCGAAGACCGACTGGCTGGGGGTCCACGAAAGCGAGGACGGCAAGTACGCGATTATTCGTTCGTCGATCGACTGGATTAAGAACGATTTGTATTTGAAGAAGCTGGGCGACGACTCGCCGATCGTGCCGCTCGCGGTTGGGCTCGAAGGACACGTCGACGCCCACATTTTCGAGGGCAAGGTCGTGATTTTGACGAACGTCGGCAAGCCGCGCCGGCACGTGCTCGTCACCGACGTCGACCACCTCGACCCCAAGGACTGGAAAGAGATCATTCCCGAGGGCGAGGGAGTGATCGAGTCGGTTGAGATCGCCGACCGCAAGCTCGCGGTCTTGCGGAGCACGAAGGCGGTGTCGTCGTTGTCGATCCACAACCTCGACGGCGGCAAGGTGCGCGACCTCGCATTGCCGATGCTCGGCCACGCCGCGGGGCTCGAAGCCGCTTGGGACCGCCCCGAGCTGTTCTACTCGTTCCAGTCCTACGTTTTTCCGCCCGCCGTCTACGCGCACCAGGTTGACACCGGCGCGACCCGGATCATCGACCGCGCGACCGCCCGCGTCGACAGCGACGCCTACGAACTAACGCAGGTGGAATACGCCTCGAAGGACGGCACGCGCGTGCCGATGTTCATCCTCAAGCGCAAGGGACTGGTGCTCGACGGCAACGCCCCGACGCTGCTCTACGGCTACGGCGGGTTCGATATCAGCCTGACGCCGAACTACGACCCCGATATTCGAATCTGGCTCGACCGCGGCGGCGTTTACGCGGTCGCGAACCTGCGCGGCGGCGGCGAGCTCGGACGCGAGTGGCACGCCGCGGGCCGCCTCGGCAAGAAGCAGAACGTCTTCGACGACTTCATCGCGGCGGCCGAATATCTGATCAAAGAGAAATACACGAACCCCGGCCGGCTCGCGATCGAAGGCGGATCCAACGGCGGCCTGCTCGTCTCGGCGTGCATGACGCAGCGACCCGACCTCTATCGCGCCGTCCTCTGCGCCGTGCCGCTCTGCGACATGCTGCGCTACCATAAATTCTCGATCGCCCAGTTGTGGATCCCCGAATACGGCTCGTCGGATTCGGCGGAGGCGTTCGCGTGGCTCAAGACGTATTCGCCGTATCAAAACGTAAAGCCGGGCACGGCGTATCCCGCGACGATGCTCTTGACCGGTGAAAGCGACACCCGCGTCGAGCCGATGCACGCGTTTAAGATGGCGGCGCGGCTCCAGGACGAGTCGTCGTCGAACCGGCCGATCCTGCTCCGCGTCGAGATGAAAGCGGGCCACGGCGCGGGCAAGCCGCTCGCGAAGCGCATCGAGGAAGACGCCGACAAATGGACGTTCCTGTTCCAGCAACTTGGCATGAACGGCGCGCATTGATCGCGATCTCGGCGTTGAAGACGACGTGCCGGGGTCCGCGGCGGGTCGCGTCGTGAGGTCGCGCGCGGCGGGATCCGGGCGTCCGCTCGCGGGTTGGGTGGTTGTCGACAAGCCCTCGGGCGAGAGCTCGCGCGCGACGCTCGACCGCGTGGGTCGGACCTTGCGCACGGCGGGCTTCAACACCAAAACCGGCCACGCGGGCACGTTGGATCCCCTCGCGACCGGTGTGCTCGTGGTCGCGGTCGGCGACGCGACGCGGCTCGTCGAATATGTGCAGAGGATGCCGAAGACCTACGTCGCGACCATCCTTCTGGGCGCCTCCAGCGATACCGACGACGCCGACGGGCACATTGTTGCGGTCGACGCGCCTCGGGTGCCGAGCATGTCGGAGCTTGAGGCCGCGCTCGCGACGCAGGTCGGCGTGATCGAGCAAGCGCCGCCCGGTTATTCCGCGGTCAAAATCGAGGGTCGACGCGCGTACGACCTCGCGCGTTCGGGCGCCGCGGTCGCGCCGTCGCCGCGCCCCGTCGAAATCCACGAGATCGTTCCGCTCGACTACGCGTGGCCGCGCGTCGAGATTCGCGTCGAATGCGGCAGCGGGACGTACATCCGATCGATCGCGCGCGACCTCGGCGCGGCGCTCGGCTGCGGAGGCTACATCGCGACGCTCCGTCGCACGCGGATCGGCGTGTTTGACCTCGACGCCGCAATCGACCCGCGCGGCCTCGCGATCGACGGCTTGCTTGCCGCGCTCCGTCCGACCGTCGACGGGCTGGGTGCGATGCCCCGGGTGCCGCTCGACCACGTGCAGATCGCGCTCGTTCGGCAAGGTCGCGCGCTCGACCCGCACCGGCTTCCGCTCGGCGACGCGAACCCCGGCGAGTTGGCGCTTGTCGAGAGTGGCGGGGCGCTCGTCGCGATCGCCGACTGGCCCGACCGCGATCAGTCCGTCCTGCCGCGCAAAGTGCTCGCGGCCGCCGAAAGTCCCGCGCGTCGGCCGCTTCCAGAGATGCCTGATTGACCTTGGACCTCCTCCGGCGCTACAATTCCACTGCGTACCGACCGCGACCCGTCGCCCCAACCTAGTGCGAGGCATTACTCCACCTTGATCGAACCCAAGCGCAACGAGCGTCTGGATCACCCCGAAAAGACCGTTCTGGTCGGAGTCCTGCTCCCCGAGAGCGCCGAGACCCGCGACGACCCGCTCGACGAAATCCGCGGCCTGGCCAAGACAGCCGGGCTGATTGTCGTCGGCGAGATGCTGCAAAATCGCAAGCAAATCGACATCGCGACCTACATCGGGTCAGGCAAAGTCCAAGAATTGAAGGAGATGGTCGAGTCGCGCGAGGCCGACCTCGTCGTGTTCGACAACGACCTCGGTCCCGCTCAGACGCGCAACCTCGAAAAAGAGCTGGGCGTCAAAGTCATCGATCGCACCGAGGTGATTCTCGACATTTTCGCGACCCGCGCACAGTCGCACGAGGCCCGGCTTCAGGTCGAGCTCGCGCAGCTTGAGTACGCGCTGCCCCGCCTCAAACGGATGTGGACGCACCTGTCGCGCTACAAAGGCGGCATCGGCGTGCGCGGCCCCGGCGAAAAGCAGCTCGAAGAGGATCGCCGGATCGTCACGCACCGAATCCAAGACCTGAAGGCGAGACTCGCGAAAGTCGAACGCCGCCGCGAACGCGAAGTCGCGAGTCGGGGCGACGCGCCCACGGTTTCGCTCGTCGGCTACACCAACGCCGGCAAAAGCACGCTCATGAACGCCCTCACCGACGCCGGCGCGCTCGTCGAGGACAAACTGTTCGCGACGCTCGACACCCGCACGCGACGCTGGAAATTCGCGGGCGGCGGCCAGGTGCTGCTCTCCGATACCGTCGGGTTCATCCGCAACCTGCCGCACGGACTCGTCGCGTCCTTCAAAGCCACGCTCGAAGAGGCCATGCACGCCGACCTGCTCCTCCACGTCGTCGACGCCTCGAACCCCGAGGCCGAACGGCAAATCGAGGCCGTCAAGTCGGTGCTCGACGAACTTGGACTCGCCGATCACCCCACGCTGCTCGTCTTGAACAAAGTCGACCGCGTCGCCGACCGCTCGTTGCTCGACGTCCTGACCGCCCGGCATCGCGACGCCGTCGCGATCAGCGCCGCCTCCAAACTCGGCCTCGACGCGCTCGAAACCGCCGTGCGCACCGCCTTGCAAACAGGGTCGCTCGACGCCGAGGTCGAAACCGCCGCCGGCAACGGCCAGGTGCTCGCATACCTGGCGCGACACGCTCAAATCGAAGACCGCGTCTACAACGACGACCGCGTCCTCCTGCACTGCCGCCTGCCGCGCCAGTGCGTCGACTACCTCAACGAACACGGCGCCTCGGTGCGCGCGAACGTCAATCGTCTGCCCGCGTGATTACGCGTTAACGATCCGAAGGTTGGAAGTATGAGCGACCATTCCGCGATCGAGTGGTGCGACGCGACCTGGAACCCCGTCCGCGGCTGCACCAAGAACACGTCGGGCTGCGCGCACTGCTACGCCGAAACCTTCGCCGAGCGCTTTCGAGGCGTCCCGGGACATCCCTACGAAGCCGGCTTCGACCTCAAGCTCGTCCCGCACAAGCTGCTTGAACCGCTCACCTGGCCCGGACAACGCCTCGTCTTCGTGAACTCGATGAGCGACCTGTTTCACGAGAACGTGCCCGAGAGTTACATTAAACAAATCTGCCGCGTGATGAGCGTCGCGCGTTGGCATACTTATCTTGTGCTGACCAAGCGGCATGAGCGCATGTCGCGGTTGCTGTCGGGACCGCTGCTCGAATTCGCGCGCGAGCCGCATCTGTGGTGGGGCGTGAGCGCGGAGAATCGCGCGCAAGGGTTGCCGCGCGTGGAGTCTCTCCGCGCGACGCCCGCCGCGCGCAAGTTTCTTTCGGTGGAGCCGCTGCTCGAGGATTTGGGCGCGGTCGACTTCCGCGGGATCGACTGGGTGATTTTGGGCGGCGAAAGCGGACCCGGCGCGCGTCCGATGCACCCCGACTGGGCACGCTCGATCCGCGACCAGTGCGCCCGCGACGGCGTCCGTTTTTTCTTCAAACAATGGGGCGGCGTCCGCAAAAGCAAGACCGGCCGCGCCCTCGACGGCCGCACTCACGACGACGGTCCCGACAAACCGCGAGTGGAGATACCGGAGCTCCGCGCGCGGCGGCGACTCGCGTCGGAATTGGACTCGCCTTCCGCGAGTATACTATCCTATTAATGAGGCGATGAAGTTCATGGCGTGGCTCTACTTGTTGGTTGCGGGAATTATGGAAATCGGTTGGCCTGTGGGCTTGAAGTTCGCGTGGGTGGACGGCTCGCTGCGCACGGGTCCGACGTTGTTGGCGGTCGTGTCGATCATCGGGAGCGGGATCTTCATGATGCTCGCGCAGCGGTCCATCCCGATGGGCACGGTGTACGCGGTTTGGACCGGCATCGGCACCGTCGGCACCTTTTTCGTCGGCTTGATGTTCTTCAAAGAGCCGTCGCAGGCCGCGCGTTTCGTCTGCGTCGGCTTGATCACCGCCGGCACCGTCGGCTTGAAGCTGGTCTCGCCGCATTAAAAAACGTCTCGATCGTCATTCTCGCACCGGGTTTCCCCCGCTCGCTCGATAATCCGCAAATCTCCGGGCGACGAGGCATTCAACGCGGGACGTTTTGAGAATAATCATACCCGACTTTCAGTCATTGATGCTCCCCTTGCTCGAACTCCTCGGCGACGGCAAGGATCATCACATCAAAGCGCCGACCGACTATCTGACCGCTTTGGACTTACTGAGGAGGAACGAAATACTCTCCTCCCCAGCGGGAATCAGACGACTATTCATAACCGAGTGAGTTGGGCGCGGTCCTAATTAGAATTCGCCGCGTTGTGCGCAAGCCCGTCGCGAGGGCTCGTTCGAATCACCGAGGAAGGCCTCGAGGTTCTCGGCACAAAGCCGCAGGCGATCGCCACGAAGTATCTCGCCCGATTTCCTTCCTTCAGTGAATTAAAGAACCGGCCCAGAACAAAGGCGGCGGTGGGAGGGTCGGCGATCGAATCCGCGCCGATCGACGATGCGCGGACGCCGCACGAATTAATCAACGACTCGTATCAGTCGCTCCGAAAAAAGACCGCCGGCGACTTGCTTGACCGTTTGCGCTCGTGCTCGCCGACTTTTTTTGGGCGTGTCGTGGTGGAGCTGCTCATGGCGATGGGAGACGGCGGCGTGGCGGGTCACGGCATGGTCACCGGCAAGGCGGGCGACGGCGGCATTGACGGTGTGGTCTAGACCATTTTTCAGCTCGCCGTAGCGTTGCATCCACAATGTCTCATGTAATTCAAGCACTCCTTAGGAATAAAGAGGTCGAGGGCTTCCCCGAGGAAGTTCTCAAGGTCCTCGACTGTCCGTTTGCCGGCGGCTCGGAGTAAGCTCTTGA
>JAJYDB010000168.1 GCA_021777845.1 Planctomycetota bacterium | reverse complement strand
GGGTTCTGGTGGGTGTAGGCGCAGGCGGTGCGGTTCGGCATCTGGGTGTGCGAGTAAACCTGCGAGGCGGAGTACGCCCACCACTCGCCCTTCCAGTGCTGAGCCTGATTGGCGGTAATCGGCTGAGCGGTATTGCACTGCTGAGACGCGGCAAAGTCGCCGGCACCCTGGCCAAGACTGACAAACGAGCCGGTGTTCAAGCCATTCGCATAATAAATCTCGCCCAAGCCGTTCTTGCCCGGCGACGTTGCGGACCCCTTCACCCATTCGCTGAAGATCACCGTGTTGCTGGTGCCGTCGGTGAAAGTGGCGATATTAACCGGCTGGCTCGGATCTTGATCCCAAGTCGAACCGATGTAGGCGGGGCCGTTGGTGATCCAGTTGTTGTTGCGACGATTCAGTCCGAGGTTCTGGGGATAGTTGCACGCACCGACGCGCTTCGTGAAGCCGTTGTACGAGTAAGTCCCCGACGAGCCGGGATTGCTGTCGGAAGGGCACAGGAACGAATTGATCTGCATCGTCAAGACGGTGAACTGGACCATGCTGTCCGCGCCGCCGGACGCGCCGTCGATCGAGGTGTTGTCGGACAAACCAGCGCCGCCGGCATTTCCCGACCAACGCGAACCGAAGTTCCAATTGATCGAGTTGTAAGCGGGCTGTTGCTCCATGTACGGGAGCAGACGCGTCACGGCCGAGAAGTTTTGATTCTCCACCGGAACGTTCACGCCGCCCGCCTGAGGAGAGTCGATGAACGACGGCGGAATCGTTTCGTTGGAGCTGACGTAATTGTGCATAGCCAACCCAAGTTGCTTCAAGTTATTGACGCACTGGGAACGCCGCGCGGCCTCGCGCGCCGATTGCACGGCGGGCAAGAGCAAGGCAATGAGAACCGCGATGATCGCAATGACCACCAACAGTTCAATGAGGGTAAAACCCCTGCGACGAGACATTAAGATGACCCCTTTCGACAAAACGCAGAAGATGGTGATGACAAACGAACCTGCTTCGGAAGCGGAGAACAACGAAGGGAGAAATCGTCGTAACTCCGCGTGTCGAACATCCTGAACGCGGTGCTGTTCCAATTATCGGCAGTCGCGCGTCGGACTGTTGCTCGGCTTACCTGCCGCCCTTTGAATAGCCCGCCTTCTTCATGTCTTCCATCTGTTGTTTCCCGGACGGCGGGGGCTGCATCTCCGCCTGCGTCTTCGGCACCGCCGGAGGCGGCACGACCGCGGTACCCGCGGGAGCTGCCTTTTGGTCCTTCATCATCGTGGCTTCATTGTCTTCCTGGCAGCCGACCATGCCGGCCGCGAGGACGATCGGAGCAATGCAGCCCGCTAGTTTGAAGAAGCTCTTGCTGATCACCTTTCGGTTCTCCATGGGTGTGTTGGATACGGAGCGGAGTTCCCGCCCGTGACTTCGAACTCAACAGACACGCTCAAAAAGTGTCCCGCGAGAGAGATCGGTCACACATTCTGAAAGCAATCATTCAAGGCAAACAGGCACGTTTCTGTTCGTCAATACTGTAAACCGGTGCCTCGGCCGACGATCCCCCTCACGACCAGAGGAATCTAATCAAGCATCGAATTATGGATAAAACCCACGACAGAATGACCTGACGCAAATCTCGCACTGAGATGGGTGCAATGTACCCCCGGCGCGCGGGTGAGTCAACAGTCCAAAGTCACTGAACCTTCAATTTTTCCGCGTCGTTTCTCCACTAATTCATTGGGAGTGAGCCGGTCGTCGAATCATGCTTGCCTTAATAGAAATTAATTTATTCGTGGCGTGCCGGCGGTGGGGCGAAGGTTGCCGATCGCGGGCTTTGTGAGTTCGGTTGCGGACGGCGTTGCGGGCGGGTTTGGATCAGGCGCGGTTGAGGAGATTTCAGGCGCGTGGCCGACGGCGCGCGCGAGTTCAAATTGTGAGCGATTGTAGGCGAGGACGGCTTCGAGGCGGTCGCCGCGCGCGGTCGCGAGCGCCTGGATCGGCTGCAAGACCTCGATTGGGCGTGTTGCTCCCGCGAGCCCCGCGCCCTCGCGGATGTTGCGAAAATTCAGCGCGACTGAGCGTAAGGCGTCGTCGACGGCGCGCGAGGTGGTTGCGATCCGGCGCGTACCGACGCGGCGTCGGCGTTCGGCGGCTACGACTTGGGCGGCGACTCTGTCTTGTGTTTTAAGTTTTTCGAGGATGGCGGAGCGTTGTTCGGCGGCGCGGCCGCGGGCGATGGCGCGATCGCCGAGGCCGAGGTTTTGGACTTCCCAGAATAGATTGACGCTGACGTCGCTGCGCGCGCCGAAGTCGCCAAAGAATGCGTTGGTCCCGCCTCCGAAGCCGCCTCCTGAGTATTGAAAGGCGAGGCTTGGAATAAGTGGGCGCATCCGAGCTTGGCGGAGTCGCGTGACGGTGGCCGTGACGAGCGCCTGTGCTTCGGCGAGTTCGGGCCGAGCTTGGAGGGCTTGGAGGATGAGGTCGTCGATTTGCGCTTCGTCGTCGAAGAGTTTCACGATGGTCTCGGGGGGTTCGAGGGGTGCGACGACGATGCGCGGGTCGAGTCGGACGCGGCGTACGAGTTCAGCCGAGGCGGCTTCGAGTTCGGCGAGGGCATCGTCGATTTCTTGGAGGCGACGGCCGCGTTCGGCGAGGACGCGGCGATGGTCGGCCTCGAGACCGACGCCGCGGCGTGCGTAGGATTCGGTGAGTCGTGCGAGTTCGTCCGCGAGTTGAGCGGCTTCGCGTGCGATGGCGATGCGCCCAGCTTCGCGTTGGAGGTTGAAGAAGGCATCGGAGGCGCCGAGGAGGGCGTCGTTGGCGGCTCGGGCGGTCGCGGCGCGGTTCGCGTCCATGACCTGTCGCGCGGCGAGAGGTTCGAAGATGGCGTCGGAGATCCTGATGATCGAAAACGGGCTTTGGGTCGGCGCGGGTCCGCCCGAAAGGATGGGGCCAAAGGCGCTCACGCCGGAGGCTGCGGTCGCGCCGAGGAACAGCGTGCTTTTGCTGATCGAGTGCACCGGTCCTTGCACGAGTTGGGCCTGGCCGTCGTGCCGAACCCAGCTCGGTCCCCAGAACAGGCTGGGCAGCCAGAGGACGCGCGCCTGTTCGTAGAGCGCCATCGACTGCGCGACGCGCTCGCGCGCGATTGCGATATCGAGGTCGCGCGCGCCTGCGAGCCGGAGCGTCGACGCGAGGTCGATCGGCTCAAGGCGTTCGACGTCGGGCAAGTCGCGATCGCGGAGCGCGGTGAGTTCGCGGCGCGCGGTCGACTCGGGAAGACCGCCGCGTGCCGAGGATACGGCGGGCAAGGCGAGCGGGGTTGCGTCGGTCGGAGCCGGACGTTGTCGCGCGATGGGCCGCGGGGGTGGGATCGGCGGTTCGTCGCCCGCGGCGGCGTCTGTACGCGGCGAACCGAGCGCGAGGAGCGTACACAATGTCGTCGCGAACGACCTTGCCGGCTTTCTGAAAGGCCGCGACGTTTGCATCCGCACGCTCATCTCCTCCGTTGGACTCCCGCGGACGCGTCCGTGCGGCGTCGACTGCGGAGACGATGTGCACGACATCTTTTGATCGACCGGAGCGACGACGAGACTTGAGACGATCGTGCGGGACGGGATGCTTAGCGCGGTTGTGACGCGGGGGGCTCGGCTTCGAGGATCTCGACGGATCGGCCGTCGGTGAGGGTGGCGGGGTTTTCTCGGACGACGAGTTCGCCGGCGCGCAGGCCCGACTTGATTTCGACGAGTTGTCCGTCGCGGATGCCGGTCGCGAGGACGCGGCGGTGTGCTCGGCCGCCCTCGACGACCATGCAGAACGGGTCGGCCCCCTCGGCGGAAACGACCGCGGAGACCGGGACGGCGATCGCGTCGGATTTCTCGACGACCGCGACCGCGACCTCGGCGTACTGACCCGGCCGCAGGGCGCCGTCGGCGTTCGGCAGGTCGATCTCGACGCGAAGCGTGCCTGTGGCGGGTTCGAAAGCGCTCGCGACCCGCGTCACTTTCGCCTCGACGGCGCGGCCGCCGAGCGACTGCACTCGGATCCGCGCGCGGTCGCCGCGATCGATCCCGGCGGCGGCGAGTTCGTCGAGATCCGCGACGACGGTGACCGTCCCGCGCCGTACGATCACGAACAAGGGAGTGCCCGTCGGCCCGGCGACGGTCAGATGGCCGGGGTCGACGTGACGCTCGGCGATCGCGCCGTCAAAAGGCGCGACGACGTGCGTGTAGGCGGCGAGGGCCTCGGCGCGGCGGGTCTCGGCTTGAGCGACCGCGACGGCGGCTTGGGCGGCGTCGAGGTCTGCGTGCGCGGCGTCGAGCATTGCATTTGCCTCCGCGATCGCGGCGTCGCTGGCGAGGACGACGGCGTCGGCTTCGCGCGCCGCGGCGTCGGCGGAGTCGAATTTGTTGCGGCTTTCGTCGAGCAGATCCTCGGTGACGGCGTGGTCGGCGGCGAGGCCGCGCACGCGCGTCAGCTCGGATCGTCGTCGCTCGAGCTCTGCTTTCGCGCGCGCCAGCGACGCCCTTGACTCGACGACGCGAGCCTTTGAGGTCTCAACGTGTGCGCGAGCGACCCCCTCCGCCGCGCGAGCCTGCGCGACGGCGGCGCGTGCGCGTTCCGTCGCGGCGCGGCCTCGTTCGACGTCGACCAGGACCTCAGGCGCTTCGATTTCGCAGAGCGGTTGGCCGGCTTTGACCACGTCGCCGATATCCACCGCCACGTCGCGCGCATAACCCGAGAGCTTCGCGAACATGGGCGTCTGCTCGGTCGCCGCGACGTGTCCCGTCCCGTAGCGCCAATCCGCGAGCGACGCCGGGTTCGCGCGCGCGACTTGAACCCGCGTCGCGCCCCCCCTTCCCTCCGCGGTCGGCTGTCCCATCGGCGCGCAGCCGCACGCCAGGAACCCCGTCGCGAGCAACCTCGCCGCGACCGCGACCAAGTTTGAATGGAGTCGACGTCTCATCGTGACCAGACCTCGATTTCACGAGTGACTCGCGGCGTCGCGCGACGACGCGTCGAGCTCGGTGTGCGTTGGGGTTGCGATCATTGCGGGGTCCGCCTCGAAGTCGATCGCGCCTGCGGCGTCGGGCCGAGAATCCTCGCGTGCCCCCGGCGGTCGATAATGTGGGCTCGCGGGGTCAAACGGGTCGAGCGACGACGACCGCGTCGAGGTCCGCCGCATCACGATCGTGAACACCGCGGGCAAGATGAACAGCGTGGACGCCGTCGCCGCGATCAATCCTCCGACGACCGCGCGGCCGAGCGGAGCGGCCTGCTCGCCGCCTTCAAACATCCCGAGCGCCGGCGGCATCATGCCCGCGATCATGGCCGCGCTGGTCATCAGGATCGGCCGCAAACGCTCCGTCGCCGCCGTGATCGCCGCGCGGCCCGCATCCAACCCCGCGACTCGTCCGCGCTCGGCGAACTCGACAAGCAGGATCGCGTTCGCCATCGCCACGCCCACCGACATGATCGCGCCGTTGAACGATTGCAGGTTCAACGTCGTCCCCGTCGCGGCGAGCGTGCCGACCACCCCCGCGAGCACGATCGGAATCGTCGAGACGACGACCATCGCCAGCCGCAGCGACTGATAGAACGCCGTCAGGAGCAGGATGATCACGACCACCGCGGCGAGGAGTCCAGCGGCCAGACCGTTCACGATTTCGTGCAGCGGCGCGATCTGACCCCGCGACTCGACGGTGACGCCTCGGGGAGGCGCCCCGGCACGTTTCAGAGCCGCGTCGATCTCACTCGAAGCTCGGCCGAGGTCGCGGCCCGCGAGGTTCGCGGTCAGGCTCACCATGCGCTTCATGTTGTAGCGATCGATTTCGCCCGGCATTGTCCCGGCGGTCACGGTCGCGACGTCGCGGACCAGCAGCGACCGCCCCGCCGCTTCGCGAATCGGCACGTTCCCCAAATGTTCGAGCGAAGGCGTAAGCGCGTACGGGATTTCCACCTGCACTTGATAGCCGATGCCCGTCTTCGGATCCGGCCAAAAGTTTGGTGCGACGAAACGGCTCGACGAGGTCGCCGCGACGACCGCGCGCGCGACCTCGCCCGCCTGAACGCCCATTCGTCCCGCCCGCAGACGGTCGACGTCGACGCGCACGGTCGGGTAGTCGAGCACTTGTCCGAAGCGGACGTCGCGGAGCGTGCCGGCGACCGCGAGCTCGTCGCGCAGCTTCAAGGCATAGGCGCGGTCGTCGGCGAGGGTGGGGCCGATCACGGCGATTTCGATCGGCGTCGGCGAGCCGAAGCTCATCACTTCGCTGACGATATCGGCTGGCTCAAACGAAAAGCCGACGCTCGGCAGGCGCCGCGCGAGCCGCGCTCGCAGGTCGCGCTCGAGCGCCCCCACGCCGATCCCCGCGGTCGGCTTCAGGCCGACGCGCAACATCGCTTCCTCGGGCCCCGCGGTCCACTGATAGATGGCGTTGATCGGGTAGCTCGACGGGATATTGCCGATGTATCCGATCGTGACGTCGATGTTGTCGCGACCCGCCGCCGCGGCGATCTCGTCAAGCGCTTCGAGCGCCAGTAGTTCGGTCTTCTCGATTCGCGTCCCCGCCGGCGCCTTCATCCGCAACTGAAATCGGCCCGCGTCGACGCGAGGAAAGATCTCGAGCCCCAGCCCGCGTCCAACCAGCACGACGACACACGCCGCGCCCCCAATCGCGACCGGCGCCGCGATCCACCGCAGCGCGACCGAGAAGGTCGCGGCGTGACCGTAGGCGGAGCGCGCCCGATCAAACAGCGAGCGTCGCCGCGGCCTAGGGGACGCGCCGTTGCGCTGGTGCGGCGAGGCCCGCTGTTTCAGCAGCCACGTCGACATCACCGGCACGAACGTGCTCGACAACAGGTAGGACGCGATCATCGCGAACCCAACCGCGAGCGAGATCGGAGCGAACAGCGCCCGCGCAGCACCGCGCATGAAAAACGTTGGGATAAAGACCGCGATCACGCACAACATCGCGAGCAGACGAGGCGCCGCGGTGTCGATGTTGCCGCGACGGACCGCGAGCGCCGCTGAAGGCGACGCGTCGAGACGATGATGGATGTTCTCCATTTCGACCGTCGCCTCGTCGACGAGCACCCCGACCGCGAGCGCCAGCCCGCTGAGGGTCATGAGGTTGATCGTCTGCCCGCTCATCCACAGCGCACAGACCGCGCCGGCGATCGCGAGCGGGATGTTGAGCACGACGACGATCACGCTCCGCCAGTCGCGTAAAAAGAGCAGCACCATCAGGCCGGTGAGGCTCGCGCCGAGCATCGCTTCGTAAGCGAGCCCCGCGACCGCGCCGCGAACCGTCGGCGACTGGTCGAACTCGAACCGAACGACGATGTCGTCAGGCAGCACGGCCTGCATCGCGGGGAGCGCGGCCTTGACGGCGTCGACGACCGCGAGCGTCGACGCATCGGCGCGTTTGGTCACGAGCAGATAGACCGCGCGGCGGCCGTCGACGAGCGCGGAGCCCGTCGGAATGTCGGTCGTATCGACGACCTGCGCGACGTCGCGCACCGTCACCGGCGCCCGCTCCGCGGTCCCGAGCCGAATCGGCACCTGCTCAAGCTCGCGAATCGACCTCGCGAGCGCATTCACGGGCACGATCGGCATCAAGTCGTCGATCCGCGCGATCCCCGACGGACTGACCGCATTCCCCTCGCCCAGCGCTCGCACCACTTCGTCGGGCGACATTTTGAGCGCGCGGATTCGCTCGGGGTCGAGCCTGATCGCGATCGTTCGCTGATTGCCCCCGAACGGCGGCGGCGCCGACACCCCCGGCAAACTCGCGAACATCGGCCGAACTTTGAACAACGCCTGATCTTGAATCTCGCCGATCGAACGCGTCGCACTCGAGAGCACGAGATATCCCACCGGCACGCTGCCGACGTCGAATCGCGTCACGAACGGCGGCACGGTCCCCGGCGGCATGAACGCCCGCGCGCGATTCACGTAGCCGATCGTCTCGGCCATCGCCTGCGCCATGTCGACGCCGGGATGAAACACGAGCTTCATCAGCGCCACGCCCTGAATATTCTTCGACTCGACGTGATGGATGCCGCCTATGTAGAGAAAGTGGTACTCGTAATAATTCGCGATCAGCCCTTCCATCTGCGCAGGGTCCATGCCTCCGTAAGGCTGGGCGACGTAAATCACAGGCAGGTTCAAATTCGGGAAGACGTCGATTGGCATTCGTCGGGCCGCGAGCGCGCCGCCGAGCGCGACCGCTGCGACGACGACGATCACGGTGATCGGCCTGCGCATCGCGAATTGAATCGGATTCATCTAGAGGCTCGCTACGGCCGCGTTCGCAGTGGCTTTCGGGCCGGGGTCGGTCCTCGAACCGAAGTTTTCCGGCACGGCAATCTTATCACGACGCGGACACGTCGCAGTACCCGCGCGGCCAACCCGTCGAAACGCCTTGGGCGTCTCGGCCTGGATCGACCTGGACTCGGTCGGGCGATCTGGCGTTCGATTTGTGCCCGACGTAAACTCTTGGCTCAACCCGAAGCGGTGACCGGTCCCATCGGCCCCGACGTTCGCGGGTTGAACGCGCCGGCGTGGCGGAACGGCAGACGCCGAGGACTTAAAATCCTCCGAGGGGCAACCCTCATGTGGGTTCGACTCCCACCGCCGGCAGTCGACGTGAGGAGATCAGGACGCGCCGGAACGATCCGCCGGCGGACATCGCGCCTGCGGCGATGGTCGCGCGTCCGCACGCGGACGAACTCTTTTGGGGAGCCGCCCGACGTGCGGTTTCGCGTCGCGATTGAGCCGATCACTTCTTCAATCGGGCAAACTTGGGGTCGCTGATCGGCAGCATCACCGTTGAGTTTGGTACGGGCTGACCGGGGAGGATCGTTGCATTGAGCGTGTTGTAGACCGTCGTGTTCGACGGGAACGGCCAGGCTCGGCCCATCAAGGACTGTGTGGAGTACCTGACCCCGACCAAGTAAGAAGCGCCCGGAGTCAGGTGGTGGAGCGCGATTTTCACGTCGGTGTGAGTGACCTTGATGCTGCGGAAAACGGGCGGCATCTCTCTGAACTTCGTGTTGCGGATCATCACTCCATGCTTCACGACGCCGAACGGAGGTAGAGGGTACGTCGGCGCTTGGTGGATATCGAGGACGAATCTCCTGCTCGGCGCGACGAATCGCACGTAGTACGGGAAGAGCGGCGGGGCGACCGCCCGGATATGGCGATGTCCCACGTGCACGCGCACCGCGACGTTCGCGGTGCCCGCCTGTCCGTTGTTGAGGTTGGTCGTCACCTGCGTCAGAGTCGTGTGCGGCGGCTCGACGATGCCTCCCTCGCCCCTGCCGAGAGACTCGACGACGAGGGGTTCCGCCGCGCTGACGGCGGCGGCGAAGTTTGAGTTGCCGCCGTAATGTACCACGAACTGGTAGGACCCGAACGGCAGCCCTGTCACGAGGTTGGAATCGGGTACCAGGCCGTTCAGAATCTGGACCGTCTCGGTCCAGTTGGATCCGTCCGGCGAGGAGGTCCATCCCGCGGGCACGGGTACCCCGGAGAGACTCGTTCCGTTGACGCCCATGAAAACATACGTCACGTTGCCGTTGGGCGTGAACGCATTCGGAGTTCCGATTATCGTTGCGGTATCACGCACCGCCGTCCCCTCGAGGATGGGCGGCACGATCGGGGTTCCGCCGGCGTCGACGATGATCGTGCTGATCGTTGCAGCGCCCTGCTGGACGGTCAGTGGCTCGACGGGGCTGGTGGAGGCGGCGTAGTTGGCGTCGCCGTTGTAGACCGCAATGTAGCTGTACGAACCGGCGGCAAGCGCTTCGGTCACGGCCGAGTTCGGGACTGTGCCGTCGAGGTTTAGCATCAGCGTCTGGTCGACTTGGGGTCCTGTGCCGTCGATGGTGTTGAAGAATTCGTAGGTCAAGGTGCCGGTGGCGGGCAAGAGGGCCACTTGTCCGCTGATGGTTGCGGTATCCTGCACCGAGGTGCCGAGGGGTACGGGCGCGATGATCGGGACGCCGTTCGCGTCGAGGATTGCAGTCGCGGTGGTCGAGGTTCCCTTGAGGACGGTCAGCGGCTCGACGGGGCTGGTGGAAGCGACGTAGTTGGTGTCGCCGCTGTAGACGGCGATGTAGGAGTAGGACCCCGCGGCGAGCGCGGCGGTCAAGGAGGAGTTGGGTACGGTGCCGTTCGGGTTGAGCGTCACGGTTTCGTTGGTGTGGTTCCCGGTGCCGTCGATGGTCGTGTAGAACTCGTAGGTCAAGGTGCCGGAGGGAGTGAATCCCGCGGGAGTACCGGCGACGGTTGCGGAATCCTGCACCGAGGTTCCGAGGGGTACGGGGGCGGTGATTGGAATTCCGCCGGAGTTGAGGATTGCGGTCGCGGTGGTCGAGGTTCCCTTGAAGATGGTGAGCGGCTCAACGGGGCTGGTGGAAGCGACGTAGTTGGCGTCGCCGCTGTAGACGGCGATGTAGGAGTAGGACCCGGCGGCGAGCGCGAGATCGG
>JAJYDB010000167.1 GCA_021777845.1 Planctomycetota bacterium | reverse complement strand
TGCGGCGGACCACGACCGACGCTTCCCGTTTCCACTCATCGCTCGTCCTCCAGGTCATCATCATCGTACCCCTGGAGAAGGCTGATTTCTAACCAAAGCTTTGTGCCATTTGGGATGACACACTACAACATGCCGTACGAAGGCCACGACCACACTCATCCCAACGGCGTGATTTACCTCATCACAGGCGTCGGCGGCGCGCATCTCTACAACCCCGAGCAGCAGGACCGTTCTGACACTTGGCAAGCCTTTACGCACAGATTTATATCGAGGCAGTTCTCGCTAACGGTCGTCGACCGGCGCGGGAAGTCTGCGTCGTTTCAGCAACTTGCTCCCGACGGCGTCGAGTTGGACTCGTTCGTTATTAGAAAGTAACGGCTTGGTGAGATGCGACGTCGCGGATCGTTTGGGACCTAATCAGCCCGAGGCATCCGAGCCGAGCGTCCAGGCCATGACGGTGGCGGCAACGCGGTCGAGTGGGACCACCATCTTGGCCGCGCCCCTGCGGATGGCTTCGCGAGGCATGCCGAAGACGACGCAGGTGGCCTCGTTTTGGGCGACGGTGAAGGCTCCGGCCTCGCGCATTTCAAAGAGGCCTCCAGCGCCGTCGTCACCCATGCCGGTGAGGATGACGCCCGCGGCGAAGGGGCCGGCGGCCTGCGCGGTGGATCGGAAAAGTACCTCGACGCTCGGCCGGTGTCGGCAGACCGGCGGCCCGTCGACGAGTTCGACGCGGTAGCCCGCGCCGGTCCGGCGGACCAGGCCGTGGATGTCGCCGGGGATGATCAGAACGCGCCCGGGGCGGATCGGATCGCCGTGCTTGGCTTCGGCGACTTCGAGCGCAATCTTGGGGTCGTTTTGCATTCGCGAAGCGAAGGCGCCGGTGAAGTCGGGTGGCATGTGCTGGACGATGACGATGCCGGGTGCGTCCGCGGGGAAGTCGGCGAGCATCCGCTGGATCGCCTGCACGCCGCCAGTGCTGACGCCGACCGCGACAATCCGCTGGTGGACGCCGACGCGCGGCACGTACGCGGCGCGAGGCAGCACGGGGTCGGCGGTGAGCCGGTGCTCGCCCGAAGCGGGGCGGTCTTCTTTGAGCGGCAGGCGTCCCGCGCGGGCGGCGTTGCGGATGCTTTCGAGCAGGTTTTGCGACCATTGCGTCAATTTTGTGCCGTCGCGCCAGTCGGGCTTAGCGATTACCTCGAGCGCCCCGATTTCGAGCGCGGTCACCGCGCGCTCGGCCTGGCTGGTGCACAGGACGACCGGCAACGGGTGCTGACGCATCAGCTTGCGCAGGAAGGTCAAGCCGTCCATCCGGGGCATTTCGACATCGAGGAGGATCATCCCGGGCACCGACTTCGAGAGGATCGCGACGGCCTCGTAGGGGTCGGCGGCGAGGACGACGCGGAACTGCGGGTCGGATTCGATGATCGACTTCAAGCGTTGGCGGACGACCGCGCTGTCGTCGACCACTAGGACGTCGATCTGCTCGCCGGCGGCTTGCACAGCCGGGGGAAGTTTGCCCGAGGCGGACATATTCGCTCACGCCTCCTTACGGTAAATCGAGGGAGAATACTTGCGGAGAGATGACGGTACGACGGGCAAAATCTCGCCGTTGCCGAGGACCAACCAGCCGCCGGGGCGGACGTGCTGGGCGAGCCGTTCGAGCAGCAGGATACGCTCGTCGTCTGCGAAATAGATCGAGACGTTCCGGCACAAGATGGCGTGGAAATCGGTCGGCAGAGGCCAGTTCGGCTGGCGGAGGTCGAGGTGGCGGAACCTCACGAGGTCGCGGATCTCTGGGACGACCCGGTACGAGCCGTCGCGCGGGCCGCGACCTCGGAGGAAGAAGCGCCGGAGCCGCGACGGACTAATCACCTGCACGTCTCGAGCATTATAGATCGCACGAGCCGCGGCTTTAAGCACTTCAAGCGACAGGTCGCTTGCCCAAATCTCAACGCGCTGCGGCGAGAGGTTCGGAATCATCTCGGAGAGTACCATCGCCATGCTGAAGGGCTCTTGGCCGGTCGAACAGCCCGCCGACCAGATCCGTACGGGGCCGTTGGAGAGGTCGCGAACCGCGGGGCCGAGCCGCTCGGTAAGAAAGGTGAAGTGTGCCGGTTCGCGGAAGAAGGCGGTGTGATTGACCGTGCTGAGGTCGATTAAAAGCTGCATGCCGGGACCGTTCGGGTCGGTTTTCAGCACGCGCTCGTTAAATTTGGTGAAACTGGGGAAACCCTTCTGCTGGAGTCTCGACCGTAGTCTGGCCTGGAGCAGCCCCATTCGGTGGGGTTCGAGGGTGATGCCGATCTTTTCGCGCAGAAAGATCACGATCGGCGCGAAGTCGGCCTCCGACCAAGGTTCGGGCTCGGCGTCCGGGGTTGTCCGCGAATCCATTGCCACTGTGTTCAATTTCCCTCGGCCGCCTGCGAGCCCAGCGCGGCGAAGACGCGATCAACCTCTAGTACGAGCAGGAACCCGTCTTGGTGACGGATCAACCCGCGAACAAACGGAGTTGCTTTGCCGAGGCCAAGTTGCGGCGCAGCCTGGATGTCCTCGGGGGTAAATTCGAGGACGTCCGAGACGCGGTCGACTAGCAGGCCGGTAACCTGAACCTCAGCCCCGAAGCGCGACTCTACCATTAAGACGCAAGGATCACGGCCGGCCTTATTTTCGACCGGCAGGCCAAATAATTCGCGTAAATCGTACACTGAAACGACGTGACCCCGCAGGTTAAGGACCCCGAGCAGCGTCTTCTTCGCCCCTGGAACGTGCGTGAGGGTGGCGACGTCGAGGACTTCCTGAACTCGCATCACCTCGAGCGCGTACCCCTCCCCGCCGAGGCGAAAGATCACGTACGACTGGGTGCGTTCAGTGTCGTCCACTCGGTCGGAAACTGCGTTAATCATTGATGTCGGGCTCCTTGTTCATCCTGTGGTCCCGAGGAGGGGAGTCGGGTCGCGTCTTGGCCGCGTACGGATCAAGAGCCGGCTTAGCTGAAGCGTTCAAAGTCGGCGTCGTCGTCGAGGTTGACGACGATCCCGCCGCCGGACTGGTGCGACGCCCCGGAGCTGGGCGGTGGCGGAGGAGACGCGGCGGGCGACGAGTTCCCGACGTGCGACGAGTGGGCCTGTGTCCCTGGATGCTTTGCCAACGGCGGGTGTGCCGCGCCGCGGGTCCCTCCGAAACTCGGCGGCGGAGGTAAATGTCGACGAGGCGGCCGGGGTGGACTGCCGAGCGTCGCATGCGTCCCCGAGTCGAAGTGGTCGTCGGCTGTGCTGATCCTGAAGAATTCGACGTGGTGGTGCAACATCGAGGATTGAGCCGCGAGGTCGTTCGACGTCGCCGCCAACTCGTGGCCGGCCGCCGCGTTTTGCTGGACGACCTCGTTGAGCTGGCTAACGCCGACGTTGATCTCGCGGATCGCGGTCATTTGCTCCTGCGAGGCCGCCGCGATCTCTTGCACCAGATTCGAAGTGTCGCGGATCATCGGCACGATTCGCTCGAGGAGTTGTCCCGCGTTTTCGGCGACCGCGACGCTCGAACCGGCGAGTTCGCCGATCTGTTGCGCCGCCGCCTGACTCCGCTCCGCGAGCTTGCGGACCTCGCCCGCCACGACGGCGAACCCTTTGCCTTGGGTCCCGGCCCTGGCGGCTTCGATCGCGGCGTTGAGCGCGAGCAGGTTCGTTTGGTAGGCGATGTCCTCGACGATTGTGATTTTTTGGGCGATCTGACGCATCGCGGCGACGGTCTCCTGTACCGCCTCGCCGCCTTTTTCAGCCTGACCGCTGGCTTGGTTGGCGGTCCGGGCGGTCTCTTTCGCGTGCTGGGCGTTCCGGGCGACCGACGCGTCGACCGACCGCAAGCTCGACGCAATCTCCTCGAGCGTGCCCGCCTGCTCGGTCGCCCCTTGTGACAGCTGCTGGGCGCTGGCGTTCAACTCGCTGCTCGCGGTCGAGACCGAGCTAGTCGCGACCCGAATCTGACTGATCACCTCGGCGAATTTTTCGACAACCGAGTTCACCTGCCGCGCCAGCCTCCCGAGTTCGTCGCGGCCGCGTTCCGTGGCCTTCCTCGTTAAGTCTCCTTCGTGCAAGGCGTGCGTCACTTCGAGGACGTCGTGCAGGGGCTTCACCTGTCGCCAACCGAGGTAGATGCCGATCAAAATCGTCAGCACCAGGCAGCTTCCCAGGATGAAGCCGGTCCGCCACTGGAAGCCGTAGATCGACGCGAACGCGTCGGACCGGGGCATCACGACAATCACACCGTAATAGCCGTCGCTGTAGTCGTGCGCGACGTTGATCACTGCAAAGCCGGCCAACTCGGGAGGCTCGTTCGGCTGCGTGCCCGCATCGACGTTTGCGTAGCCGCTGTAGCCCGCCTTGAGCGTTGAGAAGACGCTCTTAACCGCTGTGGACTCCTGCGTCTCGGCCCCGTAACGCTGCGACAACGGTACTGGATCGACGGACTCGAGCGTGCGGTGGTCTTTGCGGCTGTACAGGATCTCCTTCTTGGGGTTGACGATTAAGACGCGCGCGTCGTCGGAGTTTGTCAGTTCAAGGACGCCGTTGATCTTGTTGAGCAGGTCGCGGTTCACGATCCGATCCGGCTTCCAAGGCGGGCGTTCAGCACTATCGACGTGCATCAACGCGGCTATCCGGTCGGCGATCAACTGCGCCGAGAGCTTGACGATGTAGCCCTGCTTCTTCTTGAACTCGTTCGACGAGTTGTAGGAGAACCAGGCGACGATCGACGCCGGCACCGTCCCGAACAGGACGAGAATCAGGGTCATCTTCCAACGCAGCGAAAGTCTCATGACGAACTCTCCGCCCAGACGCCGACGCCCGGCTTGCCGTGGGTGTGCGATTCCGCGGCGCGCGACTCGCTGACCAGCGCCGCCAAGTCGAGGATCAAGGAAACCGTACCGTCGCCGAGGATCGTCGCGCCGGAGAATCGATTCAGCCCGTGCAACCCCTCGCCCAAAGATTGAATGACCGCCTGCACCCGCCCGAGCAGCTTGTCGACCGCGACTCCTACCCGCTGCCCGGCGTGCCTTGTCAGCAACAACTCCTGTCGCGCCGGGGCTTCGCCGCGAGATTGAAAGATCTTTCTTAAGGGTACCATCGGAATCAGCTCGCCGCGGACCGCGACGCAGAGCCGACCCTTCGACAGCGCCGCATTACTCGACCCGCTGAACGCGACGCACTCCTCAACCTGCGCTAACGGGACGACGTATCGATAGCCGGCGGTCTCGACGAGCAGTCCATCGATGAGCGCCAAAGTCAGCGGTAGACGGAAGATAAACGACGTCCCCTGCCCCGGCGTGCTCTCGACGGACAGACTGCCGCGGAGACCGCGAACGGCATCGCGCACGACGTCAAGCCCCACGCCGCGGCCCGAGAGTTCGCCGACTTTGTCACGCGTCGAGAAGCCGGCCTCGAAGATCAGGGTATCGACGCGGGGGTCGTCGGGCGAGGTCCCGAGCGGTACCATCCCAAGCGCAATCCCCTTTTTCACGATCCGCTCGCGATCCAGTCCGCGGCCGTTGTCCTCAATTCGAATCGCGACGCGGTCGCCTTCGTGACCCGCCGAGAGCGTGATCCGTCCCGGCTCCTTTTTGCCGCGTGCCGCTCGCTCCTGAGGCGTTTCGAGCGCGTGGTCGACGGCGTTGCGGATCAGGTGGATCATCGGGTCGCCGAGTCGCTCAACGATCGTTCGGTCAAGACGCGTCTCCGCGCCGATAATCCGCAGCTCAATCTCCTTCCCGAAGCGGTCGGCGAGGTCCCGGACGACGCGCGGGAATCTTGAGAACAGCTCGTCGACCGGCACCATTCGCAGCTCCAGCGTAGTGTCGCGGATCTGCCGGCTTACGCGTTCGAGCGACTCCAGCGTGTGCTGCCAAGCGATCACCTCGGGCACCTCGCGGAGCTCTTGAAGGTTGTCGGAGAGCACCGCCAGCTCGCCCGCCAGCCCGACCAAGTCGTCGAGCTGTGCGGCGTCGACGCGTATCCGCGCCGGTGCTCGCTGGCCGTACGTCGATCCAGGCGGCCCAACTCCCCCGCCGCCAGTAGCAGACGGATGATTTCCGCCCGAAAGCGAACCTCGCCCCGCGCCGTTGCCCGCTCCTCCCGGCGGCGTACCCCCTGCAGCGCTCGCCGCTCTCGCCGCTGCCGGCCTCCCGGATGATCCCGATCCACCTGAGTTTGCAGCCGCGGGCTTCTCGCGATGCGATGCGCTCGACTCCTCGACCTCGCGCTCGGGTGCGACCGCGTCCGGCGTCGCTTTCGCCGCCTCAACCCCCTGAGATGCACGCTTCCTCGACGCTCCCGACCGCGCTCGCGATACTCCCGTCGACGGCTTCTCCTCAAGCTCGACGATCGGCGGAGCGTGTCCCGAGATCAGCTCATACCCCCCGTCCTGCAGCCGCCGTTCGACCGAGATTCGACTGTCCTCGGACAAGAATAGAAAGACGTCATGGATCCGTTCGAGCTCCGCGTCGGTCTCGAGGTCGACTGTCCACGTCAGGAAGCAACGCTCGGGGTCAAGCTCGTCGAGAGGCGGCACCAAATCCGGGTCGGTTGCAACCGTGCACGCTCCCAAATCGCGCAGCTCGTCGAGTACCCCGAGAGGATTGACCCCGCGCCGGAGCAGGTCGTGCCCCGGAGTCACGCGGATCCGAAACGTCTGCCGCTCACCCCGGCGTTCGTTCTGAGGACTACCCGGACGAGCCACTTCCTCGACCCGAGACGTTGCCTTGCGACTCTCCCCTCTGCTGCGCGACTTCGCATCCGACCCGGACGCCTTCGCTTTTCCGACCGGCTTCGACTTGACCGACTCCGACTCCGTTGTCGTCGCAATCGGATCCGACACCGCCATTGGCGGCTCGGATCGCGATGGACCATGCAAAAGCGTGTGAATTCGCGCATTGATCGCGGGCGAGCCGCCGACTGGCGTTCCCGACGCCTCGGCCTCAACCATCACAGATAAATGGTCGCGTGCCTCGAGCAACAAACCGATTACGTCGGATTCAACCGCGAGCGACCCTGATCGAATCCGGTCGAGCACCGTCTCGATCCCGTGCGTGAATTCGGCGATCCCCGGCAGCCCGACCATCTGCGCCGCGCCCTTGAGGCTGTGTGCCGCCCGAAACGTTTTGTCGAGGTGCGCGCGGTCTCCCTGACGACGCTCCAGGTCAAGCAGGCCTTCCTCCAGCCCGACCAGAAGCTCGCGAGCCTCTTCGAAAAACATTCTCAGAAAACGATCATCAACGGCCAACGCTCAAGCCTCGAAGAGAGAACGACGCCGACTCAGAAAGGATCAAAACGATCTTCCGCGTATCTTTCACCTATTGTATCTCACCCAAATTGTTAGGTCCTGTGACGCGCGACGACCTCCTTTCGTTCCGGATTCCGCGTCCGGTCGAGATGGTTAGGTCGATTCTGAACCCGACCTGGCCGACGACCTACGTCGGGAGGCTGCGCCGCACCCAACGCCGCAACTGCTCGGCGTCGATCGGCTTTGTGATCCAACCTGTGACCCCCTGTCGGCGTTGCGGCTCGACGTCCTCGGGGCGACGCGAGGACAGAATCAAAACCGGCAGGAACCGGTACGTCGGCATCTCCCGCACCGCCGAGAGCAACGCCAGTCCGTCCAGATTCGGCATCTCGAGGTCGGTCAGCAACAGGTCGCACGCAGACTCGCGCAAGGTCTGCAACGCCTCGTCGCCATCGGCCACCGAGACGACGTTCACCCCCATCTCGGCCAATTGTTCAGCCACCCAACGACGCACCGCCTGGCTGTCGTCGGCATGTACAATCGTCTTCGCCATCGACGCCTTGCCCGCCTTCAGCCCGAGAATCCACGTGTCAGAGCAGAGAGTCGGAATGCTCGCGGAGCCAATCACCCAGCGCCGCCCGCTCGGCCACCTCGACGCAAACCCGCGGCACGTTCTCAAACCGTACGCCGAGGGCCGACTTCCGCCCCGACGCCGCCGCCGCGATCAATAACTGCAACCCTGCCAAATCCCAAGGCCCGCTCGTCTCCAAATCGATCACCAGGTCGCGGTCCCCCTGCAACGCCGCCAATAAACGATCGCGGACATCGGCAGACTCGTACAAAGTTACTGGTCCCGACAACACAAAGGCCTCGCGCTCCGCCCTGCCGACGCTCATGTGCCTGCGCGCCCCCTGATGCTCGTCGCGATACCCGAATCTCGTCGCATCTGCAACTAACCGTCAAACGGCAGCCCGGAGTGCGTATACTCGGCGAGACATTCCAGTCCAATTAATTTAACACGCGTTTGACCCGCCGCGAAAGGGCGGCCGCGACTCGTTCGACCTTCCGCCCGCGCGATCCGCAAATCGAGAACGCGGCCGCTCGGAATTCTATTTGGCCTGTCACAAATGGCGTAAACCACGCCGGATCAGGCCGCTTTGCAAGTTGTTCCGGGACTGGCAGGCGAGGTGCAGGATGCCCAGGGCGTCAGATTCACCACCCGAAACGGGCGTTCAATCGGCGGGACGTTGCAAGACAATGATATTAATGTCGTCCGCGGCGCGACCCGGGGCCGTGTGCGAATTCACCGCAAGATCGACCTGATTCAGAATCTCGAGCGGGTCTGCCCCAAAGTGTGACTGCAACAGGGTTTTCAATCGTTCCTCACCGAAAATCACGTCGCCGGGATCCATCGCGTCGGTCAGACCGTCGGTGTAGATCACCATTGACTCACCGGGCTCGAGCCGATCGACCGATCCCGCGGTGCCGTCAACCATCCCTATCCCCAGCATCCCTGGGTTCGACTGCAAGACCCGCGGACCCTTCGGTCCAACAATAATCGCGGGCGGATGACCAACGCCGGCGTATCGCACCAACCCCGTTTCTTCATCCGCAATCAAGTAAAATCCTGTACAGAAGTACCCTTCTGGGAAAAACTGCTCGGCCGCGACGTCAAGCCCCGCAAGCAGTTCACCCGGCTCAAGGACCGCCAGCGAAAGCGGCGCGGCGAGTGCCTTCACCATCCCCGAGAGCATCGCCGAGTTTACACCGTGCCCCGAAACATCCGCGACCAAGATGCCTAGTCGCGAATTCTCTAGCCTGTAAAAGTCATAAACATCGCCTCCTAATTGATTTGCGGGCGTGTAGCGCACCGCCGCCCGGAGCACGCCCCGAGGCTTCGGCGGTCTCGGCATGAGCGCGAATTGGACCTTCCGAGCCAAGTCGAGTTCAAAGTTCAGCTTCTTCTGAGCCGACTCAAGCTGCCGGTTCCGCTCCGACAACTCGCGACGCAGGTCCGCGATTCGGAACTGAGCCCGAATTCTCGCGAACAACTCTTGGACGGCATCAGGACTCTTCGGCTTCTCGATGTAGTCGTCGGCGCCGGCGTCGAGTCCGCGGATCTTGTCTCTAGTGTCGCTGAGGGTGGTCAGCATCAAGACCGGGATCGCGCGCAGGCGCACGTCCTCTTTCATGCCGCGGCAGAGACCGGGGCCGTCGAGCTCGGGCATCTCGAAGTCGGTCAGAACGAGGTCGGGATGCGGCTCGTTGTGTGCGAGTTCTAGCCCTTCAACGCCGTCGTTCGCGGTCGCGACCTCGTAACCCTCCTCCTTGAGGAGCGTCGAGAGCATGCGCCGCATCGTCGAACTATCCTCGACCAACAAAATGCGACGCCCCGCCATCAGCCCGGCTCTCCAAACCCAACCAACCTAGGGTTCACTTTATTCAGTTGAGTCATTTTACCAGCGATCGCGATTCACGATAGGGGGTGGCTGTCCTCTTAGGGTCCGATCCCACTTGACCTGACCTTGGGAATCGCGATCGGTGGTTCTCGCGGGTCGCGATTGAACGCCGCACGCCCCGTGGATAACATGTGGTTTCGATCCGAATCGACTGACTGTACCCGCTGATGACCGCAATGGACCACTCGATGGCGACCTCGAATTTCGTGAAGTCGGAACGTCTTAGCAAGCTCCCTCCGTACTTGTTCGCGGAGATCGACAAGAAGAAGAAAGCGGCTCTCGCGGCCGGTCGGGACATCATCAACCTGGGCGTCGGCGACCCCGACCGTCCTACCCCGTCCGCGATTGTAAAGAGCCTGCAAAAGCACGTTGAGAACCCGGCGTTTCATCAGTATGCACTGGATCAGGGGGCACCTGAGCTGCGCGCCTCGATCGCAGCCTTCTGTAAGCGACGCTACGGCCTCGACCTCGACCCGAACAGCGAGATTCTGCCGCTCATCGGCTCGAAGGAAGGCCTTGCTCACTTCCCGATCGCCGTCCTCAACCCAGGCGACGTCAGCCTTGTGCCCAACCCCTGCTACCCCGTCTACCGCAGCGCAAGCATGTTCGCCGGCGCCGAGGTCTTCACGCTCCCGCTCGAATCGAAGCGAGGATTTCGGCCTGACCTCGACGCGATTCCCTCCGACGTCCTCTCCCGTGCCAAACTGCTGTTCCTGAACTATCCGAACAACCCGACCGGCGCGGTCGCGGACATTGAGTTTTATCGTCATGTGGTCGCGCGGGCCCAACGCAGCGGATTCATCGTCGCCCA
>JAJYDB010000166.1 GCA_021777845.1 Planctomycetota bacterium | reverse complement strand
GAGACGAAACGATTGCGAGACAAATCAAACCGGCCGGCGCAACGAAGGCACGACCGCGTGCGAACTTGGACATCAATGGCCACCTGTTCCCTAACGAGACGGCGGATAGCGGTTTTTCCAGTCGTAGGCCGCAACCCGTCCCAGATCATTCACGACCAACGCCCCGGGGGGGATGGAGTCGACCCATACGCGAGTATGACATCGTGTCGCAAGGTAGGCTCCCGATTGAGCGTCCTGGGACAGCCGACGACCCATCGCATATATGGACGGACGAGCCCGCGCGTTGATTCGGCGAAATTTCAAAAATTCGAGCGAATTCGCTCCTTTACGGGCATCCGGACGCGCGAATTGCACTCGATTGTCGGGCGACAAATATCGCCTATTAAAGCAGCCCTTCGCGAGTATTTCAAATCCTCCCGGAGTGGGGTCGGCGCGATTGTGCGACCATGTGGATCGGCCGGCCGCGACCGCTCGGACGTGTGTTTTGATCTTGCGGTCTGAGATCGCGAAGGAGCGAGGGCAAAACAGCGCGGTCGGTCCGGCCTCGAATTGACGCTCTCGCCGTTGCGACGCAAGCTCGTGCCCAGATGCGCCGCCGACGTGCTGAAAACACTCTGGCGGATGCGTCAACGACCTCGAACGATTGCGCGAGTTGGTCGGGAAAGGGAAAGCACAAAGGACGGTTCGCCCTCGCCGCGCTTGGTGAACCGCGTGGAACAGCGATGGTTGTGCTCCGACTCCCGCCGCGATTAGAGTTGGATCATGGTTTGACTTCAGATTGATGATCAGTTGCGTTACCGCAATCCTCCCGCGCGGGACTGAGAGCCGGTAGGCTCCCGGAATGAGGCCGACCTGATGGCCGAACTCGACCCGTATCAACGTTATCGACTCTGCTAAAGTTGCCGACTTTACAGTCCCGGATCGGTTGGGTCGTGAGATCATTGCGGAGCTCAATTTGCCGACGAAGCCATCGAGATCAGGCAACGCGAGGAATGCTTTCGGCTCGTCGAGAAGATCGTTACGGCCATGGCTTACGCGGGTGCGATCTTGTTGGCGGTTATCAACGCGTTTTTCGTCGCTTGTACGGCCGCCATGCTGCCGTTCGCGGGTAACGACATCGATTGGATCCTGGTCGGCGCGGGCGCGGTGATCATCCTCGCCGCGGCGGGATTCTTCGCCGCTTGGTACTTCCGAAGGCGACGCGAACGCAGGAGGGACCAATGACTCGGCTGCGCGACCACATCTACTTAGGCACGACGCAAAGCCTGTGTCCGGAGTGCCTGGCGCTCGTCCCCGCGAAGATCATCGTGAAGGGCAATCGCGATTATTTTCGCAAGCGTTGCCCGACGCACGGCGTGCGCGAAGACTTCGTTTGCTCCGATGTCGCGCGTTACGACCAGATGGAGTACAGTCTGCCGGGCAAGGTGCCCGCGACGTACGGCGTCGAGCCCGACCGCGGCTGCCCTTACGACTGCGGACTTTGCACCGAGCACGAGCAGCAAAGGTGCATCGGGCTTGTCGAGACGACGTCGGCGTGTAACCTGAAGTGCCCGAAGTGTTTCGCGTCGAGCGGGCCGGGCGGCGCTCATCCGAGTTACGCGGAATGCGTGCGCGCGATCGACCGTCTTGTCGCGGTCGAGGGTCGCGCCGAGGTCTTGCAACTCTCGGGCGGCGAGCCGACGATCCACTCTGAATTCGAGCGGATTCTCGACTACGCCGCGGCGCAGCCAATCGACATCGTGATGATCAACACGAACGGCATTCGGTTCGCGAGCCTGCGTTGCTCGACGCGGTTGCACGTCACGCGGGCCGCGTCGAGGTCTACTTTCAGTTCGACGGCTTCGACGACCGCGGCTCGACGGCTTTGCGGGGCGAGCCGCTGGTCGCGATCAAGCTGCGTGGGCTCGAAGCGCTCGGAAGCCGCGGGATCAAAACGACGCTTGTCTGCACGTTGCAGCCCCACCTCAACGAGCACGAAATCGGCGCGATCGTCGCTTTCGGACTTGAAAGCCCCTGGATCACCGGCGTCGGTTTCAGCCGGCGACTTATTCGGGTCGGCATGTCGCCCCCGACGACCTCGAGCGACGCATCACCTTTCCCGACGTCATTGATGCGATCGCCGCGTAAAGCAACGGTCTCTTCACGGCCGACGACTTCATGCCGCTGCCCTGCGCGCACTCGAATTGCCACAGCCTGACGTTCGCGTTTCGTTCGGCAGGCAGGGTGTGCCGCTCGCGCGATTTATCGACGCACGTCAACATCTCGACATCTTGGCGAACGGGATTCTGTTCTCGAGGAACCGCGCGCGGCAATTGATTGAGCAATATCTGGAGCGCGTCGGCAAGGGAGTCGGTTGCGGGCCGTACGCGCGGCAGGCGTGCGGAGACGGCGATCGAGACGCACTCGACGGCACTGTCGACGTCGCGGCGAGCGAGTCCTTTCGTCGCGCGCTCGCCGAGCAACTCGCGCAGGCCGACGTGTTTCGGATCACGATCACATCGTTCCTCGACGCGTCTAATTTCGACGTCCGCCGCCTCATGAAGTGCCGCATTCACCACGTTTTGCCGGGCGGGCACATGATTCCGTTCTGTGCTTACAACGTGCTTTACCGCGAGGGACACGTCGCGCTGCCGGCATTGCGTCAGGCGGGCTTCGTCAACGCAGGCGGCGCGCTTGCGATCGTTTCGTGAGACTCGCGCGAGTCGATTCGCATGCTCAACGTGAATCCAACCGTGCCTTGGTATTACCCGTTGATCATTTTGAGCGCGCCGGCGGCCGCGGTCGGGCTCGCGTGCCGCGATCGAAACGCTTCGAGTCTGACGCCGAGGCAACGGCTCGGCCTGTCGCTCGGCGCGTTTTGCGGCGCGATGATCGGCGGCAAGCCGCCGTTCGCTCTGGCAGACTGGCATGGGTTGCTCGGCGGGCGAGTCTGGTTCGAGAGCGGCAAGACGATTGTGTTCGCGCTCGTCGGCGGCTACTTCGGCGTCGAGATCATGAAACGTCGTCTGGGCGTTGTAGTCAAAACCGGCGACGGCTTCGCGGGACGGTCGCGGCGGCGGTGGGTATCGGCCGTTGGGGATGCTTCGCCGCAGGCTGTTGTCACGGCACTGCGACATCGCTGCCTTGGGGCGTCGACTTCGGCGACGGGGTTCGTCTCCATCCGACGCAAATGTACGAGTGCGCATTTCACAACTCCGCGGCCTGTGTCCTCGCCGCGCTGAAACGACGCGGGCTGTTCAAGAATCAGCTCATCAAGTTGTATATCCGCGCATATGTAAATTGCCGGTTCGCCACCGAGTTCATGCGGCCCGAGCCGGTGCTCGCATTCGGGCTGACCGGCTATCAGTGGGCGGCTTTCGCGCTGATGCCCGTTTTTGCCGCACTTTGGATCCGCGACGCGCACGAGCCGCGGATGCCGGCGCGAACGTTCTAGGCTCTCGCGAAACACCGGGCCGTCGTGTACAATCCTACTCGAAAACACTCGTTTTGTTCGTGCCGTACGCGGCACCGCCCCACGATCGCAATCCGCGCACTCAACCTGTTTCGCCTGCGACGCCTCCAATCTCGCAACAACGGAGACTGTCATGATCCGCAACGACCGCGACCCGGCGCGACCAGACCGCACTGCGTTATCATGTGTGCGATCGAGTGGAGTGATCATGGCCGTTGTCTGCGCCGTCGGCGTATTTCGGCCGGGAGGGGTTGCCGCTGCGGGCTCCGACCGAGCACTTGCGCGGCACGAGTCGCCGTCGATCGATCCGGCGTCGATCGAGCGTTACGGCCGGGGTTACCGCTATCCGCAAGCGGGGTGGATCGTCGTCCACATCGAGGGCGCGCCGTACGAGCGCGGCTTCCAGCACGGCCGTCTGCTCGCGGCGGAGATCGCCGACTACGTGAGGGTTTTGGCCGCGAAGCGCTCGTCGAAGCAGCCGGGCGCGGCCTGGCGTCAGGAACGGACGCTCGTGAACGCCCTCTTCCTGCGACGCTACGACAAAGAGTATCTCGATGAGATGAAGGGGATTGCCGACGGCGCGGCCTCGGGCGGAGCGACGTTCGAAGGGCGGCCGCTCGACCTGGTCGACATCGTCGCGGTGAACTCCGAAATCGAGGTCGATTTCCTGGACGGCGCGCTCGCCGCGACCTCGAACGGGCTCGAGTCGCGCGTCTTCCAAGCGCCGACCGACACCGGCCCGCCGCCCGAGCATCCCGAACATTGCTCGGCGTTTGCGGCAACCGGCCCCGCCACCGCCGACGGCGGCATCGTTTTCGGCCACATCACGATGTTCAACCTCGCGATGGTGCGGTTTTTCAATGTCTGGCTCGACGTCAAACCGGCCGACGGGCACCGTGTGCTCATGCAAACGTATCCCGGCGGCATCCAGAGCGGCCTGGACTATTATATGAACGACGCCGGCATGCTCGTCGCCGAGACCACGATCGCGCAGACGAAGTTCAACGACCAAGGGCTCGCGCTCGCGTCGAGGATTCGCAAGGCGCTGCAGTATTCGTCGAGCATCGACGAGGCGGTCGCGATTCTGAAGTCGCAAAATAACGGGATGTACACCAACGAGTGGCTGCTCGGCGATACGAAGACGAACGAGATCGCGATGTTCGAGCTCGGCACCGACAAGACAAAGCTCTGGCGGAGTTCGAAGGACGAGTGGTTCGGCGGGACGAAGGGATTCTATTGGGGCTGCAACAACGCGAAGGATCTGACCGTGCGGCTCGAGACGATCCCGAGTCTCGAAGGCCGGCCCGCGAACATGGTTTGGAGGCCGTCCGACCGCGACCAGGCGTGGTTGAAGC
Organism: Planctomycetota bacterium; assembly: GCA_021777845.1. Classification (GTDB taxonomy): domain Bacteria; phylum Planctomycetota; class Planctomycetia; order Isosphaerales; family Isosphaeraceae; genus JAJYDB01. Next base: position 5,806 of record JAJYDB010000166.1, on the reverse strand, counting down.
TCTTCGAGCGGCACAAAGGCAAGATCGGCGCCGAATTCGGCTTCGAGGCGTTCACGACGCCGCCGCTCGCGGCCTTCCCTTCGTGCGACGCGAAGTTCACGACCTCGTCGCTTTCGAAAGAATTGAAGACATGGGCGTTGTTTGGCCCGCCGATGGGCAAGACGTGGGAGCCCACGCAGGCCGAGCGCGACCGCCTGCCGAGCATCAAACCGCTCGTCGCGAACGACTGGACGCTGCTCTCGGCCGCGACGCCGTCGTCGATGAAGGCCTTCGACCGACTCGCCCAGGTCATGCAGAAGGCGCGGGTTGAAGAGGCGGATAAGCCGGATCCGACGGTGCAGGCGGCCGAGCGCGAGTTGGAATCGGCGCGGATTCGGATGCGTCGCTTGCAGTCGATGGTCCGAGACGTGAACGACCCGGCGATTGAACAAGCCAAGTTGAACATCAAAACACTCGAGAAACTCGTCCGCGAGGCGCGGCGCGCCTCGACGCGCGCGACCGACGTCGCCGCTCAGCCCCTCGCGATCGACCTCGGGTCGAGCAAGAAACCCGCGCCGGCGTCCTCTCGCGGCGAACCGGCCCCGGTGTGGCACGGCACGATCCTGCCGAAGTCGGACGCCGACGTCTGGCTCGCCGCTGCTTTCGCGGATTACGAACATATCGTCGCGCATGAGCTTGCGCTCAAGTTGAACGCCGCGGGTGGGAAGCTGGACCGCGACGCGCGCCGTCAGGTCGCACTGGCAATGTTCGCGCCGTGGTCGCGATATCGGACGGGGGTCGCGCGGCTGGGTCGCGACGTGCCGCTCTCAAAGACGTCGGCCGCGACGACGAACGACGAGTGGTACGAGATCGCCGCCGGCAAGGGCGTGCTCTTGCTCGAAGCGTTGCGCGATCAAATGAGCCAGACGGCGTTCTTCAAGTTGATGGATGATTTTGGACGCAAGCACGCGGGACGCGAAGTGACGACCGCGATGTTCCGGGCGGCCGCCGAGGAGGTGCGCGGATCGTCGCTGCATGCGTTTTTCGACGCCTGGCTCGACGAGACGGGATTGCCGAAACCTCGCTCGAGCGGCTATTGGTCGATCGATTCGTTCGAGCAGGAGCTTGATCGTGCGTTAATCGTTTACGGTACGACCGAGGACGCCGTCCCGCAGCGCGAGGCGGCCGAAAGGCTGCGCCGGGCGATTGCGCGGCGGTGGTCGAACATCGAGCTGCCCATCAAGCCGGATAAAGAGGTGACGTCGGAAGAGGCCGCGGGACGTCATTTGCTGATCGTGGGGCGGCCGAGCTCGAATTTAATCGCCGCGAAGCTGGCGGGGTCGTTGCCGCTCAAGTTCGGCGCGGGGTCGTTTACGGTTGACGGAGATACGTATGCGCATCCCGGCAGCGCGGTGGTCGCGGCGGGGTCGAACGGTGGTGGCGGTCGCTATTCATTCGTGATTTTCGCGGGTTTGAGCGCGGATTCGACCTGGCGATGCATCGAGGCGCTCGGCGATCGCGGCGAGTTAGGCGGTCGCGGAGCAACATCGTGCGAGATCCTCGTGTTGCCGCACGGAGGAACGCCGAGCCCGATGGTCGCGCCCGCGGCGGAGCCGACGAAGTCGGTCAGCCGTTGAGCCCGATTACGACTTGGAAGCGTGGCGAACCGCTGCGGCTGAGCGGCGTGCGGGTGCGTCGGGGCGAGGTCGAGGTGCTGCGCGGCGTCGACCTCGAGTTTGAGGCTGGACGAAGGTGTGTGCTCGTCGGCGCGTCGGGGTCGGGCAAAAGCACGCTGCTGCGGCTCTTGAATCGACTCGAAGATCCCGCCGAGGGAACGCTTTCTTTGGGATCAACGCCGCTGCAATCGTTCTCGATCCGCACCTTGCGGACACACGTCGGCTTGGTGTTTCAAAACCCGCGTCCACTGCCTGGGACGCTCTCCGACAACCTCGCGTACCCGTTCGAGATTCAACGCCTACCGCGTCCGCGGCGTGCCGCGATGGAGGCGTCGCTCGATGAATTTGGGCTCGATCCGAGCAGCTTGGATCGCGATGCGTCGGAGCTGTCGGGAGGGGAACGGCAGCGCTTGGCGGTGGCGGTTGCGTTGGAACTGGAGCCCGAGATTCTGGCGCTCGATGAGCCGACGTCGGGGCTCGACCCTGCCTCGGCGTTGCGCATGGCCGACGCGCTCACGAGACGGGCGCGCGAACAAGGGCTGCGGCTGATCGTGGTGACGCATCACCGTGAGCACGCTCGACGGCTCGGCGATTGGGCCGCGGTCCTGGACGCAGGGCTGAAGGTCGACGAAGGCCCCGTGGACGAAGTCCTCAACCGCGTCGACGCCGCCCTTTGGAACAGCGCGGACGAGCATGCGTCCGACCTCACCGCTTCCTCTGAAGATCCGCGTTTGCTTGAGCGTGCGGGACACGACTCGAACGAGGGTTTGACGCGATGAGCGATGCGTCTCCAACGTGGGTGGGACTGGCGTGGGCGTCGCTGCCCATGCTGGCGGTGATGGTCGTTTTGTGGAGGCTGAGGCTGGGGCAGGTCGGTTCGTTGTCGATCGCGGCGACGCGTCTGACTGTTCAAATCACGATCCTCGGCTGGGCCCTCGGCTTCCTTTTCGCGGCGGACAGCCCGGTGTTGATGCTCGCGGTTGCGTTGGCGATGACCGCGGTTTCGGCGTTTACCGTGGGCTCGCGGGGCTCGGACACGACCGGGAGATTGCGGCTCGAAGCCTTCGTCGCGATCGCGCTCGGCGCGATGACGGTGATGATCGTCGCGATCACGCTTTCGCTCGGCGTCCGCCCGTGGTACGACGCGCGCGTGGTGATCCCAATGCTCGGCATGATTCTCGGCAACAGCGTGAACGGCGTTTCGCTTGCGGCGGACCGACTCGCCGGCGAACTCCGCACCGGCCGCGACCTCATCGAACTGCGGCTGGCGCTCGGAGCCACCTGGCGGCAAGCTTCGCTGCCCGCCGCGCGCGCCGCCGTGGCCACCGCGCTCACGCCCACGATCAACAGTATGATGATCGCCGGTATCGTCGCGGTGCCCGGCATGATGACCGGCCAGATCCTCGCGGGAGCCGATGTGAACCGGGCACTACGCTACCAAATACTCATGTATTTCTTGATCGCCGGCACGGTAGGAATCAGCACGCTCGCGCTGCTCTCGGTGCGCCTCGCGCGCGCCTTCACGGCGTCGCACCAATTGCGCAGGGATCAAGTCCCGCCCGCGGCCCGCGATCGTTGACGCCCGCGCGCGAAAACGCGGCGCGCTCGGATCCGGAACGCGCCGCGAGCAGAATCGAAGAAACTGTACGCAGCCGCCTCAGCGTAGACCGCTCCATCGAAACCCAGGTTGAATCCCGTTCGCTCCGTTGTTAATCCCCGCCGGCCGCATCATGTTCGGAAACGGGTTTGGCGAACCCCAAGGAAGCTGCGGCGCCGGCGTGAAACCAACCGTCCCGGCCATCGCGGCGCGACCAAGTCCGTTCATGAACATGCCGTTTGTCCCTCCCAGTCCGCCCATGCTCGTCAGGCCGCCCATCCCCATGCCCATGCCCGATCGCATCATCATCATGTAGTAGATCATCTGCGCGAGGTAAGCGGGATTCATGTAGCGGCGACGGTGACGACGGTGGTATCCATATCCGTAGTTGTTGCCGTACCCGTAGCCGTATCCATACCCGTTGCTGTAGTTCGAGAGGCCGTTCATCAGGCTCATGAGGGCGTACATGTTTGAGGTCCCGCCGTTGCCGTAACCCCAACCCCTTCGAGGGTGATATCCGTATCCGTTGCTGTTGCCGAAAGAATTGTTGTTCACGGCAAGTCGGTTGTTGATCGCAACCCGCGGGTCGACGGTGATGTTGCCGCGATTCACGACGACCCGCGGCGCGGGACCGGCGTAGCCACGGGCATACGAATGCGCAGGTACGCTCCGGTTGGCGTTCGCCGCAGGGTAATTCAAGCGCGGACCGGCGACGGCGTGCGGTCGCGCGGCGACGGCCCGTTGCGTGTTCGGATGATACGCCGCCGACGGATGCTGAATCCGCGGCGCGGCGACGTGCGGACGCGGGGGATTGACGTGACGAGGCATCGACATGTGAGGTGTCGTATGATGCGCCGCGGGCGCGTGAACATGCGGCGCGGCGTGATGGCTTCCCCCGCCGCCGTGTCCGCCGCCTCGGCCCGCAAACGACGGCGGGCCCGTTACGATCAGGATCGCCGACCCAAACAACGCCGCGCCCGTCCATCGCCGGAAAGACCGAAAAGCCGTCGCTCTCATTGGTGTCACCCTCCGCTTGCGACTCGCGTCCCGAAGGCCGCCAACCCTCGACCAAATCCCTCGCCCTCTAAGACAATTTACGCTTCAAACGCGGTTCAGGTGTCGATAAAAATCGTCGCTTCGAGAAGATGCCGGCAGCGTTGTCGAAAGCCGTTGGACCAGGCTTCGAAAAGGAAACGGCCCCGAGAAAACTAGTACGTTCGCGGGGCCGCATGCGGGATTCCAGATCGTGCGCGTCGGACTCTCGCGAGTCGCCGTCTAAGAAGACGACACCGCTTAACCAAAGCCGCCGAATCCGCCGAGACCGCCGAATCCGCCCATGCCAATTCCGCCCAACCCTAGGCCCCCCATCCCAAGCCCGCCGATACCCATGCCGGGTCCGATGCCCAAGCCGCCAAGTCCAACCCCGCCGAAGCCGTTGTTGAACCCGAAGCCGTTGTTAAAACCCCCGAGTCCAACTCCGCCGAAGCCGTTGTTGAACCCGAAGCCGTTGTTGAAACCCCCGAGTCCAAATCCACCGAAGCCGTTGTTCATACCGTATCCATAGCCGCCGTAACCGCCGTAGCCGCCGTAGTCGTTGTATCCATAGCCGTTACCGTATCCGTAGCCGCCGGCGTAGGGGCCGTAGCCGTAGCCGTTGCCGTTGTTGGCGTACGAATTGTAATTCGTATTCTGCGAGTTATTGATCTCGTTCTGCGCCCAAAGCGGGAGTCGGCTGATCGCCGACGCCTGAGTGGGCGCGGTCCCTGCCTGAGGGAGCGAAACCTGCCGCAGGACATAGGGCGCGTCGGTGATCGGACGGCCGCCGAGCGGAGCACCGCTCGTCGGCCCGAGCTTCGAGTTGCTTGCTCCGCGAGCCGACGCGACCAGCGCTGACTTGGCCGCCTGTCCGTTGTATCCACCAGCAGAGCCTGAGGTTGCGCGATTCATGCCGCGGCCCGCGGTCGACCCGGCCGTGTTCAGGTTCGCGGCCAGATGATTGATGTGCGGTTGACGGATCGGGGCGACCGTGCGATGTCGCGCATAATTATTCGTGACCTGCCGGAAGCCGCTCGATGCGTTCATTGCTCCCGTATGCATTGCGGAGCCGCCGCCGTTGGCGTGCATCGACATGTTTCGGCCGACCGCGTTCGCGTTGCCCATTCCGCCTCGCGGCGCAATAAAGCCGTTCTGAGCGTGCAATCCGCCGAAGTTGCCCGGCAGATGTCCGGTCATAGAGCCGCCGCCGCGATTCAAACCGTTTTGCATCATCGCATTCGGATGAGTTACCCCGCCGAACCCGCCGGCGGCGTTGCCGTTGTGCATCATGCCCATGTTGCCGTTGTGCATCATGCCCGCGTTTGGCTGCACTCTGGGCATGGCATTGTTGTAGCCGCCGAAACCCGGATGCATCGCCATCCCGCCGCCCGCCATGCCGCCCATGAAGTTCGGGTGCATCGCGGTCATGCCGCCGCCCATGAAGTTGGGATGCATCATCATCCCGCCGCCGAAGTTCTGCATGTGCATCGGCATCCCGCCGCCGACGTGCCCTCCCTGA
>JAJYDB010000165.1 GCA_021777845.1 Planctomycetota bacterium | reverse complement strand
TTCTTCCAGCGCCTCAACAGCCTCAAGGAAAAGTACGGCGCGCTCGACCCCGACTCCGACTACGTCGACACCGCCGGCCGCGTCGAGGTCGAGTCGAAACACGGCGTCGAGGAATTCTTCGAGGCGCTCGAAGGCGTGCTCGACCGCGCCAACTATCACCCCCTCCCCTTCAAGGTCATTCGCGAGGCCGTCGCCGCCCCCAACGAAATGGGCCTCAACTACACGCCGAACTTTCACATGTTCGAGCACCTGCGCATCTATTGCCGGGGCTACACGCGGATGTCGCGCGTCCGCCGCGGCATCCAGACCGCCTTCCGCAAGACGCGGGTCACGCTCGACGCCTACCAACGCATGGTCGTCGTGCTCAAATTCAAGCCGAACGAGAAGCTCGGCACGTTCGCGCGCTCCGACGTCTTGTATCTCCGCATGTTCAAGGATGTGCCGCACGTCGATATGGAGATGCACTTGCCCGAGCAAGGGACGAAGGTGCGGATGCGTTGGCTCGACAAGCTGCAAATCGCGTCGCCGCTGTTCGTGGGCGTGCCGGGGATCATCCTGAAGGCGCTGGCGATCTCGACGATGAGCTACGGCTTGATCGGCGGGCTGTTGTTGGCGCCGATCACCGCGGGGGTGAACTCGTTTTTCGGGTTCCACCGCGCGAAGAACAAGCACCTGTCGTCGATGATCCGCAACTTGTACTACCTCACGCTCGCGAACAACGCCAGCGTGCTCACGCGGCTGATCGACAGCGCCGAGGACGAGGAATATAAAGAGGCGATGCTGGCGTATTACTTCCTCTGGCGCGGCGCGAGCGACCCGCATCCGTGGACGATGCACCGGCTCGACGGCGTGATCGAAGCGTTTCTGCTCAATCAGACCGGCGTCTCGATCAACTTCGAGGTCGCCGACGCGCTCGCGAAGCTGTTCCGCCTCGGGCTCGCCCGCCGCGACCCCCACGGCGCTCTGCACGCGACGCCCGTCGACCGCGCCCTCGACGCCCTCGCCCGCCGCTCCGAAGACGCCGCCAATACGCACGCCGCGCGTCGCGTCGAGGGGTTGCCGTGAGGGGATGCCGGACCAAGACGCCGCCGCCAAAAAGCCGCGATCGCTCGCATGAGCCGACGGCCGCGATCAATAAAAATTACGATATGCCTTTTCGCGGTGATCGGTTGCCGCTTCACGGCAGCGTGATTCTACCGCCGCTGACGCCGAGGGTGTGGCCGGTCATGAAGCTCGAGTCGTCGCTGAGCAGGAAGCGGATCACGGCGGCGACCTCTTCGGGCCGGCCGAGGCGGGCGAGCGGCGTCTCGGCGACGATCCGGGCCATGGTCGCCTCGGGAAGCACGTGCGCCATCTCGGTCTCGATCAAGCCCGGCGCGACGCAATTCACGCGCACGTTGGGCGCGAACGCCTCCGCGCAGCAACGCGTCAGCGCGATCACCCCCGCCTTCGACGACGCGTAGTGGATCTGCATCTTCCTCGGCCGCAACGCCGCCACCGACGACACCGTCACGATCCGCCCGTAGCCGCGCGCGATCATCTCGTCCTTGACCGCGAAAATCACCAGAAACGTGCCGTTCAGGTTGACGTCGATCATCGTGCGCCAGTCGTCGTACGTCAGCTCGGCGTGGTCGCGGATCGTGCTGATCGCGCCGCAATGCACGAGCAGGTCGATCGGCCCGAGCGCCGCACGGGTCTCGCCGACGAGCCGCTCGACGTCGGCCGGCTGCGCGACGTCGCACGGAATGCACAGGCCGCGACGCCCCAACGCCTCGATCGCCTCGACAACCTCGCGCGCCTCGTCAACCCGCGTGACGTAGCTGATCGCGACGTCCGCCCCTTCGCGCGCCAGACGCAACGCCGTCGCGCGACCGATCCCCCGCGATCCGCCCGTCACCAAGGCGACGCGCCCCGCGAATGTCCCGTCGTTCATGTCCCAAAACCCCCGGCCGCGGCTGATGTCGTGATCGCAACAACGTTAGAACCGGATCGGACGAATTGCAAGCGAGCGGCCTGACCGCCTCGGGGTCATGACCGGGCGTCGAAAAAAATCGCGGGCGTCGCCGCGCGCGGGAACGCAAGGCCCGGCGCGTCACGCGACCTTCCTCGCTTCCCGCCGGCGGTCGCGGTTCGATAGAATTCGGTCATGAGGCACGATCCGTATCGTTATGACGTGGTGGTGGTGGGCGCGGGGCACGCCGGGGTCGAGGCCGCGCTCGCTGCGGCGCGCGCCGGCTGTCGGACCGCGCTGTTGACGATCTCCTGCGACGGCGTCGGGCAAATGAGCTGCAACCCCGCGATCGGCGGCGTCGCGAAGGGCCAGATCGTCCGCGAGGTCGACGCCCTCGGCGGCGCAATGGGCCGACTCGCCGACGCGACCGCGATCCAGTTTCGACTGCTCAATCGCGGCAAAGGCCCCGCGATGCACAGCCCGCGCGCCCAGTGCGATAAAAAGGCGTACCAGTTCCTCGCGAAGCTGTTCGTCGAGCGGCAAGAGCGGCTCACGCTCCGGCAAGAGATGGTCGAGGGACTCGTCGAGACCGGCGGGCGCGTCGTCGGCGTCAAGTGCCGCGGCGACGTGACCTATCACGCGCGCGCCGTCGTGCTCACGACCGGCACGTTTTTGCAGGCGATCATGCACACCGGCGAAACCAAAACCGCCGGCGGACGCGCCGGCGACGTCGCCGCCACAGGCATCTCCGGCGCGCTTCGCGAGCTTGGTTTTGAGCTGCGCCGCTTTAAAACCGGCACGCCCCCGCGACTCAACGGCCGCACCATCGACTTTCAAAGGCTGGAGCCCCAGCCCGGCGACCAACACCCCGTCGCCTTCTCGTTCCTCACCGACAAAATCGAGCAGCCGCAGCTCGATTGCCACATCACGGCAACCAACGAACGCGTCCACGACGTCATTCGCGCGAATCTCCACCGCGCCCCCATGTACTCCGGCCAAATCGAGAGCACCGGCCCACGCTATTGCCCGTCAATCGAGGACAAAGTCGTCCGGTTCGCCGACCGCGGCGCACATCAGATCTTTCTCGAGCCCGAAGGCCGCGCCACCCTCGAATATTACTGCAACGGCATCTCGACCAGCCTGCCGCGCGACGTCCAAGAGCACGTGATCGGACTCATCGACGGCCTCGAACACGCCGAAATCATGCGCTTCGGTTACGCCGTCGAATACGACTTCGCCCCGCCGACCCAGCTCCGTCCCACGCTCGCCGCCAAAAGCGTCGGCGGGCTCTATTTCGCGGGCCAAATTAACGGAACGACCGGCTACGAGGAGGCCGCCGCCCAAGGACTCGTCGCCGGCGCCAACGCCGCGCTCGAAGTCTTGCACCGCCCCCCCCTCGTCGTCGACCGCTCGCAAGCCTACATAGGCGTGCTGCTCGACGACCTCGTCACCCGCGGCGTCGACGAGCCGTACCGGATGTTCACCAGCCGCGCCGAGTATCGACTCCTGCTCCGCCACGACAACGCCGACCTGCGCTTGACCCCCCTCGCCATCGAGGCCGGACTCGTCGACGACCACCGCCGCAAACGCTTCGAATCCCGTCGCGACCGCATTGACCGCCTCCGTCGCGAACTCGAATCCACCCGTTGCGAAGGAGTCACCCTCGCGCACCGCTTGCGTCGACCCGAGACGACGTGGTATGATGTGGCCTCCATGCATCCAGTGTTGCATGCGATCGCCGAGGGCGACGCCGGGGCGGTCGAGCAGGCGACCATCGAAGCGAAGTACGGCGGCTATATTGAGCGGCAATCACGTCAAATCGAGCGCTTTCAGCGACTTGAGGAGAAGGCGATCCCGGCGGACTTGGATTACCGGCGCGTGCCGCAGTTGCGGGCCGAGGCGTTGGAGAAGCTGCAGCGGGTCCGGCCGGGATCGATTGGGCAGGCGGGTCGGATCAGCGGGATCAACCCGTCGGACATCGCGACGTTGTTGATTTTCTTGAAGCGGCCGGTGCGGGGGGGAGAGGCGTCGACGCGCGCGGCGGGGGGGATGGGCGAAACGGAGCCGACTTTGACGACGGACTGAGGACGCCGGCGAACGGACGCGCCGGGCGCGTCCTATGATGGATTGGGAGGGCGTGATAACGCTGCGCGACCGGGCGAATTGAGACGATCCGGCGAACGACGCGGGAATTACAGCGGGCCGCGCTCCGAAATACGCCGAAAAGCGGCGAAAATTCGGGCGTTTCAAGGCGGAGCGGCTCTTGATTGACAGGCTGGGTAGAAACCCTATAATCGGCACCATTGGTAAACCTGGCAAGATTGATAGGGTTCGTCAAGATTGCCGGGTGCCCCTCAGGTTCGCGTTTCAGGGGAACGAGTGTCCGGGCGACCGCGGGGTTTGCGGGGTTCGGGGCCGGCGGGGTGCAACAGTGTGCGCTCGCCGTCGGGATTCGAGGGAGCGAACGGGCGGATGAGCCTCCACATTGGGACACACTCGAACATGAAGACCGTTTTTACGACCGGCGAAGCTGCGAAGATCTGCAAAGTCAGCCAGCAGACGATCATCCGCTGCTTCGACTCGGGTCAACTCAAGGGTTTCCGCGTGCCTGGATCGCGTTTTCGGCGGATTCCGCGCGAAGCCTTGTACCGCTTCATGCGCGATAACAATATCCCGACCGACGCGCTCGAAAGCGGTCGTCGACGGATCTTGGTCGTCGACGACGAGCCGGCGGTGGTGGACATCATTACGTCGGCGCTCGCGACCGACTCGCGGTTCGAGACCCGCGTCGTGAACAACGGCTTCGAGGCCGGCAAAACCGCCGCGGAGTATCACCCCGACCTGATGGTCCTCGATATCATGCTGCCCGACATTAACGGTCAGGCGGTCTGCGAGCTGGTCCGCAAGGACCCCGGCCTCCAGGACATCAAGATCGTCTGCATCTCCGGGATGGTCGAGGAAGACAAGATCGCCGACCTGAAGGCGTCGGGGGCGGACGACTTCTTGCACAAGCCGTTCGACATCGATGAACTGCTCGCGCGAATCTGCCGACTCTTAGACATGGAGACGGCGGCGCGCTGAGCGCACCGACCCCGTTTGCAGCTTAATTAAACTTTTGATGCGCATCTGATCGGACCGGCATCCGAAACGTCCCGACGGGAAGGAGCCCGGATCGGTGCGCACCGTGGCCAGCGAGCGTTCGGGCGGCGAGTTCGCCGTCTTGCGTCGGCGAGTGGACGGACTGACGGGGCTGCCTCTGCGGCCGTTGACGGCGCGTGCGCTGTTGCGGTCGGGGTTGGCGGAACTTGAGGCGTCCGGCGAAGACGGCGAGGCTGGGTTGTTTGGGGAGTCGGCGTCGACTTTAGCGGCGATCGGCACGCCTGCGCGCGGGCTGTCGCTGCTGGAGAGCGACCCCGGCTGGGCGTTGGCCGCGTCTCGACGCGCGGGGGCGGCTCCGGTCGCGCTCGAAATGGCGTCGGAGTCGCCGTGGTGGTCGGCGCACGCGCCGAGGACGCAGGCTGCGCTCGATGCGCTCTGGCGATCGTCGTTGGCGGCGGCGCTGGCGGCGCGTCGGTTGGCGCGCGAGGCGGGCGAGTTGAACCCGGACGGCGTTGGTCGAGCGGCACTCTTGCATCGGCTCGGGCTCTGGGCGCTGGCGGCGGTCGACGTCGATCTGCTCGCGGATTGGCTCGAACTGCCCAACGCGGCGCGGACGGCCTGGGAGCGCGCGCGGTTCGGCTGCTCGCTCGACGCACTCGGCGCAGATCTCGCGGCGCGTTGGGACGCGGAGCCGCTGGTGGCCGACGCTTGCCGGCTGCGCGACCCGCGTGTGAGCGCGGTCGACGACGCCTTGGCGGCCGACCCGCGCGGTTTGGCGATCGTTCGACGCGCCGTCGAGATCGCCGACCGGACCCCTTGGCGGCTGACCCCGCACGTCGAAACCGCGCACCCGCGCGACGCGTCGCCGACCGACCCGCGCGTGCTGATGGTGATGGCGGAGGTGCAGTCGCGGCACGCGGGCGCGTTCACCGACAACGATGCGACGCCTCTCGAAATGGGGGCAGCGCGCGCCCACGCGCGGCTGGCGCGGCGGACGCTGGCGCTCGAACGCAAGTTGGCCGCGCGCGAACGCTTTATTAAGACGTTCGTGGCGTCCGACCCGAGCGAGTCGCCCGACCTGTGGGCGGATCGCGTGGCGTCGGCGTGTTGCGAGGCGGACGACGTCGCGGCGGCGCGGGTTGTTTGGGCCGGCGAGGAGCACGAGCCCACCCCGCCCGAGGCCGCGCGCACCTTGCCCGTCAAAGCCGCGCGGAGCGGCGTTCGTCTTGACCTAAAGGTTGAGCACATATTGCTTTACGATCGCGGACGACCGTTCGCGACGATCGTCTTGCGCGGTGACGGCACGCGTCCTGAGCTCGACCCGCTGTTGCGGTCGGCGTGGGAAGGGTGGGGTCGGCGGGTCCTGGAGCGGACGCGGGCGGAGGGGCGGCTCGACGCGGCGTTGCAGGCGGTTGCCGAGCACGCGGAGGCCGACGAAACGCGGCTTGAAGAGGCAAAACGGGCAGCTTTGGCGGAGTTTGCGGCCGGAGCCGGTCACGAATTAAATAACCCGCTCGCGGTGATCGTCGGTCGGGCGCAGCTTTTGTTGGCACGCGAGGAGGATCCTGACCGGGCGCGGGCGCTCGAGGCGATCGTCGGGCAGGCGCGACGGACGCACAGGATGCTCCGCGACCTGATGGGCTGTGCGCGGCCGGCACAGCCGCGTCCGCGCGACTGCCTGCCGGTCGAGGCCGCGCGGGCGGCGTTCCGCGACCTCAAACCCGAGGCCGAGGCCCGCGGCGTCACGCTCAAGGGGCGGCTCGAGGAGTCGAACCAGACCTTCCGCGCGGACCCCGACGCATTTCGCGCCGTTGCCGAAATCCTGCTCCGCAACGCGGTTGAGGCGACTCCGCGGGGCGGGACGGTGTCGCAGCGTCTGACGATCGACGGCGATCGGCTCATCTGGTCGGTCGAGGACGGCGGGCCGGGCGTGACTCCCGAGGTTGCCCGCCAAATGTTCGACCCGTTCTTCTGCGGACGCCAGGCCGGCCGCGGACTTGGCCTTGGTTTGCCGCGCGCGGCCCGGCTCGCGGAGCTTGCCGGAGGCCGCATCGACCGCCATCAAACTCCCGGCCGCGGCGCGACTTTCCGCGTCGAGTGGCCGCTGGAACCCGCGACCGGCACGTCATAAAAAGCCGGTCAGGGGGGATCAGCCCGCGCTCGAGGTTGATTCGAAGGCAGGCTCGGGCGGTGGGGCGTCGGGTTGCGCGGGTCGGCTCGCGGCGTCGGCGGGTCCGAGGGTCGTCGGGGGGGTCGTCGGGGGGGTCGGGCCGTGTTTTTTGCGTTTCGCGAGTCGTTTCGGAGCGTTCATGTAACGCGAAATTAAGCCGCCGGCGCCCTCGCCCGCGACTCGGCCGGCGAGCGCGTCGAAGCGCAGCCGCGTGTCGGCGAGGATTGCCAAAGCAAGCAGAATAAAAATGCCGTTGGTGAGCGTCGGCCAGCCCCAGAAGATGACGACGCGGACGACGGTCATGCCGCTGGGTGTGCCGGTGACGCCGAGCCCCTGGGCGACCCATTCCGAGACGAAGGCGACGGTCATCACGACCGCCGCGGTGATTGCCATCACGACCGCCGCGACGATCGGCACCGCGAACATCGCGCCGACCCAGCCCGCGATGACCACGCCCGAGGCTCGCGTGGCGGTGGTCGAGCCGAGCGAGGCGCGCATCCCGAGCGCCGCGGTGAACGAGCCGACCGCGCAGAGCCCGAGCGTCCACTTGAAGACGTTCAGCCACGACTCCGCGCCGCAGCCCGCCGCGATCGTCCAGGCGAGCAGCGCGGACGCGATCAAGGGCGTGAGCGCTCGCAGATTCCCCCAAAACTTCGCGATTAAAATCTCGGCGGGCTCGAGCGGGCTGGTCAAGATCGAGTCCCACGAGCCGCGTTCGCGCTCGGCGGCGATCGACGCGGCGGCGCGCAGTCCGATCGCCGCTTGGATCAGCCAGCCGAGGAACCAGCCGGAGCCGCCGACGTACTCGCTCAAGAGCGCGTGCATGGAGTCGTAAAGCGTGCGGTTCGGCGCGATCCAGACGCTGTAAAACGTGATTAGGCCGAGGGTTAGGCTGCCGCCTCCGAAGCCGAGGACGAGCAGGACGCCGGCCCAGCGGCCGAGGCGTCCGAGGGTTGCGACGCGCTCGATGTAGAGTTCTTTCCAGAGCATCGGCCGGTTTTCGTCGACGGGCGGGACGACCCAGCCGCGTCGGCTGCGTTTACGCTGCGCGTTGTTGCGTTCGCCGAGGATGCTTGGTCGCAAACGCCAGGCGGCGAGCCCCGCGCCCAGCACGCCGAGCGACGCCCAACACAGCGCGGTCAGCCACGCGCGGCCGATGGCGGCGCCGAAGAACAGGTCGGGTTGTTGGAAGGGGACGACCGCGTCGGCGCCGAACCAATCGCCCAGGCAGGCGGCGAATTCGAGGAGGAAGACCGCGAGCAAGGCGTCGCGACCGCGGCTCGAGACCACCGACGCCGCCGCCGCGACCCCCCCCGACCCGAGCGCGATGCACACCGGCAGCGCGACCAACGTCGCGGTCTGTTCGATGCCGAATCCGCACAGGACGGCGTAATAAACGAGCGCCGGCAGCGCCGCCGCGAGCATCATCGCGACCTGCGCCTGCTTGCCGGCGATGCGTCCGACGACGATCTCGCCGGGCCTCAGGTCGGTCGCGAGCAGGAGCGAGAGCGACTCGCGACCGCGCGAGCCCGTGAACTCCCCGGCCAGCAGCGAGGGCGGAATCAACAGCGCCGTCGCGATCAAGGCCGTCTCGATGATCGCGAGCCCGTTGCGCGCGAGCCCGAAGCCGCTGAAGTTGTCGTCGATCCGCTGCGAGAGCCACCAGTACCAGATCATGACGAGCGCGATCAGCAGGATCAATCCGCCGACGGCGGTCCGCATCCAGATCGAGCGCCCGCGTCCGAGTGCGCGTCGGCACTCGATGCCGGCGAGCGGGCCGAGCAGGGTCGTCGCGAGAGTGGCGATCACGAGCGTGGCGGCTCCGTCGGGAATCCCGGCAGCGGCGCGAACGGGTCGCGCGGCGCGGCGGGTTGCGCCGGCGCGGGCGGAGGCGTCGCGAAGCCGGTCGCGAGTTCGCCGCACGCGGCTTGCACGCTCCGCTTGCGCAGCAGCAGGATCTCGACGAGCGGCAGCGCCGAGCCGATCACGATCATCCCGACGCCGGTCAGCGTGTTTGTGATCGTATACATCTTTTCAAACGAGAACGGCATCGCGGGGGGCTTGCCGCCGGGCATGCTCGAGAACATCTCGTTGACCATGTCGGTCTGCATTTTGGTGATCAGCGGCGCCATCACCGCAATGTAGAACACGCCGATCATGATCGCGCGCGGCAGGCAGACGCTCGCCGTCCAGTACCCGACCTTGCGTCCCCAAGGGCGGAGCTTCACCAGCCCGATGCCCGAGGCGAGCACCAAGCCGGCCAGCGGAATACCGGTCGCGATATCGATCACGCTGTACCCGATGATCCGCGGGTCCTTCTGCATCGCCGTCGCCTTACTCATCACCTTCATCATGTCGGGCGGCTTGACCGCGCGCAGCCTCTGGAGCCGAGCCGTGATCGCATCCTTCTGCGCGTCGGTCGTCGCCGACTTCAGCTCGGCCTCGAGCCGCTGCTCGTCTTTCTTCCGCTCGCCGTCGATCATCGCCTGCACATATTGCATCACACCGCCCGTCGACTTCTGGATCGACGGCGCGGCGATCAGGCTGAGAATCGACAACAGCAGGACCCCCACCCACAGCCCGCCCACCACGATGTTGATCCAGCCGAGCACCGTCGGAATCTTCTTGTTCGCAACCACCGGTCCCGTCGACATTTCCGTGTTCCTTAAAGGGAGAAATCAGAGCGCCGCGCACTCGCTTATTCAAATTCGTCGAAACGCTCGAGCGGCTGCATCTCGCACGCCGCCTTCGCGCCGCGACGCGTCAGCACGATCAGCACGATGATCGGGTAAATCGAGCCCGTGACCAGCATCCCGATCGAGTAGCTCGACGTGATCGCGATCAACACGTCCTTAAAGTCTTTCGGGTCGAGCTCGATCGCGTTGCCCTTCGCTTTTTGCTCCTCGATCATCCGGCCCAGGACCGCTCGGCCCGGCTCGGACTTCGTGAATTGGTCCGAGAGGACGTCGACCGCCGGGACCACCGCCGTGAACGTGTACACCGTGAGCGCGACCAGCCGCAACAGCTTCAACGTCGCCGCCAGAATCGCCAGCTTTCGCGCCCACGACGCCAGCTTAAACAGCCCGATCCCCGCAATCACCATGAGCAGGTTTAAAAGCGGGCCGCTGGCGACGTCCCATCGAAAATACTTCACCAGGGTGTGCACCGCACCGTTGACTTTGGGGTAGTCAAACAGCGTATCGACGTGCTTTTTCATGTCCTCGAGCTGCGCGATCGCCTGCTTGGCCTCCTTTTTCTCGGTCTCGTTTTTCGAGGCGTCGAGACTGGTCTGGGCGCTCTGGATCGCACTGTCGATGACGGCGTTCGCCTCCTCGGGACCGAACGACGACCTCACCGGCGCCTGGAACCCGCGGACGCCCGTCAGATTCAGGCAAAATCCGCCGCAAAGA
>JAJYDB010000164.1 GCA_021777845.1 Planctomycetota bacterium | reverse complement strand
GCTTCCGAGGCCTCAGCCCGCGCCGCGCCCGCCTCGCGCGACGAGGCGGCGGCGCGGCCGGTCTCCGCGAAATCTCGGACGTCGGTTCCGGTTGCGGCCTGAGTGGTCGTCATCGACGCGATCCTTCCGACTGGAGAAGAGCAAGCTGAGATCGATCAACGCGTCTCGGGGTTGGGGACGTCGGCGCGGCTCGCGTAGCGCGAGTTCGCGGCGGCGGCGCGGGCGCGAATCAGGTCGGCGACGCGGCGCGTGACTTCGTCGCGCATGTCGCCGGAGAGCGCCGCGCGGAGCGCCTCGTTGCGACCGCGCTCGTCGTCGAGACGGAGCGCGAGGTCGGCGAGGTTGAAGGACCAAACGCGGCGAATCCGGCCGATTTCGACGCGGTCGATCGCCTGTCGATAGAGGTCGGCGGCGGCGCGGATCCGACCTTTGAGCGCGAGCGCCTCGCCGCGCGCCGCGAGGTCGAGCGCATCGAGAAACGGCTCGGACGTCGGTTTGATCGCGGGGTCGGCGGGCGCGACGGCGGCATCGAGCGCGAGGTCGGCCTCGGGACGCGACTGCGACCTCAAAACACGCGCGACGACGAGCTGCGCGATCGGCCTGCGCGGGATGATTTTCGACCAATCGTCATAAGTCCATTCGGAGCGGCGGGCGATGTCGTCGACGACGATCGCGACGAGGTCTTCGAGCGGCAAGGCGTAGCGTCGGATCTGGGCATCCTCGATGTACGCGGGGGCGGGGAGCGTGCGCGGCCGCGCCGTGAGCGCGATGTCGATCGCCTCGCGATAGGCGCGGCGGGCGGCTTCCCGCTTGCCGGCGGCGAGCAGTCGGCCGGCCGCGGCGGTGAGGGTCACGACGTCGCGGCTGAGTCCGAGCGAAGCGACGAGCGGGATCGCGCCGGCGTTGGTCGCGGACCGGCGGACGAGGTTGAAGCGCGCGGCGGGGTCGAGGGGCGCGATCCGGAGCGCCGCGTCGAGTTGAGCGCGCGCCTCGTCAGCCTCGGCGGGGTCGCGGTCGAGGTAGAGCGCCCACGCGAGCCGGCTCGGGGCGTTGGTCCGCCACCAGGGGACGTCGCGCTCAGGCGGGTCGAGCTTCGACGCCACGCTGCGCGGCAGCCGAGTTTTCGACGCGACCGCGTTCATCAAGACGCCCGACGTCCGCGCGTCGAGCGCCCAGATCGTCGTCAGGCCAACCACGAGACCGAGCGCGGCGAGCACGCACGCCGTCCAAAGCACCGCGATCATCGCGGGCACACGCCGCGACGCCGGCGCGTGCGGGACCGTCGGACGCGGCAACGACGCGCCCTTCGCGGCAGACTCGCGACGCCGTTCCGCAGGCACATCGACCGCGACGTTCGCGTTGTCTCGATCCGCCGTCCGCGTGCCTCCGGGCCGTGCGCGGCGCGCGGGTCCAGGCTCGACGAGGCCTCGACGCGCCTCCAAGATCGATCGCGCCGACGGCCAGTCGTCGAAGCTCGACGCGGCGAACGCCGGCGGCTCCTCGCGTCGCGGCGGAGCTTCGGGCGGCGACTCGGCCGGCACCGCGATTTCAGCGTGCACAACCTCCTCGATCACCGCGGCGCGCGTCTCTTCGAGCTCGACGGGCGTCTCCACGATCGCCGACTCGGTCACGCTCGCGACTTCGAGCGCGACGGGCGTCTCCACGATCGCCGGCTCGACCGCGGTGAGGATCGTCGGCTCGGGCTCTGGTTCGTCGAGCGTCGGCTGGGTGGCGAGCGCGACGGGGGCGTGCGGCTCGACGCGATAGGGGGTGCGCGACCTCGTGGGGGCGGGCTTGAGCGCGGCGGGCGCGATCGGTTCACGCGTGGTCGGCACGCGGTCGTCGACTTTTTTCGCCGCGAGCCCGGCAAGCGCCCGGAGTCGCGCGGCGAGGTCGCGTCGATGTTGGTCGCGGTGTCGCGGGTCGTCGAGCGTCGTTTCGGACGGCCTCGCCTCGGGTCGCGACGGTGTGGTCGAAGAGCGCGGAATTTCAGGCGCGGCGGGCCTCGGCGGCGTCGCGGGTCGCGCGGGGAGGTCGGGACGCGGCGCGACGGGGGCGTGCGCGCGGATCGCGGCGCGTGGTCGTTCGAGGAGACGCGTCGCGGTGGCGGTCGCGGTTGCGGAGGCGGTCGATTCGGTGCGGACGCGCGCCCCGATCGGCGCGGCGCTCGGCGTCTCGGCGCGATCGAGGCGGATGCGGCTCGAGGCGCGCGCCGACGCAGCGGCCGCGAGCGTCGCCTCGACGGCGCTCGACGTTTCGAAAGCGCTTTCGATCTCGATCGGCGCCGGCGCGGGCCGCGTCCGGAGTGTGATCAGAAAGCCGCCGACGCGAAACGACGAGTCGATCGCAAGCGGGTGCTGCGTGGTGAGCGGCAGCCCGTCGATTTCGACGTCGCGCGTCGTCCCGACGGGAATCAGGTGCCAGGAGCCGCCGCGTAGACGCAGACGGCAGGCTTCCTCGGCGATGTCGGGGTCGGCGAGGCGGACGTCGCAGAACACCGCCCGCCCGATGCGCGCGACGACCCCGCGAAGCTCGACCACGCGGATCGGGTCCGAAGGGTGACGTTGCAAGTGCAGGCAAGCGTTGTCCGGCATCGTCGCGCTCGATCCTCCTTGAAGGTGTGCCGTCCGCGGCGCGATCCTCGCGCGGCGTGTGTCGTTGCTCGAAGTCAAGCTCGATCCACAAACAGGTCGGTCCCGCCCGCGAGCCAGCGGTTCGCCGTGCCCGCGACCGCCGCGCAGGCCGTCGCGACGCCGATCGCGTCGAGCGGTGCTTGCGTGATCGCCGCCAACATAAAGGCAAGGCTCGCTCCAATCAAGCCGAACGCGAGCGCGCGGTCCGCCGAGCCGACGCGCGCCAGCGCTCTGGGGAGCTTCGCGAGATACCAAAGGCCGGCGACCCCGACGATCGCCAGCCCCGTCGCGCCCGCTTCGACCGCGAGCCGCGCGAGCGTGCCGCGCGCCGTCGTCCAGGCGCTGTCGCGCCGCTTGTAGTACGGGTGGATCGCGCCGAAGCCGCCCAGGCCCGCGCCCGCGACGGGGAAGTCGCGCGCGATCCGCGCCGAGTCGCGCCAAACTTCGAGCGTCTCGGCAAGCTCGTCGCGCGGTCCAAGCCAGCTTGGATCGTTCGCCTCGGCGATCGCGGCGCGGCCGCACGCGGAGGCAAGCGGCGTCCCGACGATCGCGAGCGACGTCAGCACCGCGAACCAGCGCAAGCCCGTGCCGAACGCCGACGGCAGCCCCGCGACCAGCACGCCCAGACACATCGGCGCGGCCCCGACCGCGCCGCCGAGCCATCCCACGAGCGCCGCCGTCGCGCACGCTCCGCCTCCCAACAACACGAGCGCGCCGCCGAGGCTCGCGTGTCGCAAACGTTGCGCGAGCGGTTCGCGACTGCCGCGCGGCGAGGCGATTTGCAGCATCATCGCCAGCGCGAGCGGGCAAGCCAACGTCGCCAGCGCGATGAACGCCGCCGGTCCGCCCGGCATCGAGCCGAGCTCGCTCCTCGACGCGGGAATCGCGGCGGCCCACGCGGCTCGTCCCGGCCGAGTTTCAGGCAGCGGACGCAGCTCGAGCGCGGTTGCTCCGGCGGCGGCGTCGAGCATCGAAGGGGCGTACGCGGGGCCGGCGCCGGGCGCCCACAGGCCGTACAGCCCGTCGGTGCTCGCCGTCAATTGCACCAGGATCACCGCGGTGTTCACGAAGCACGCCGCGACCACGCCGCCCCAGATCCAATAGAGACGCCCCAGCCGGTCGGTGTGTTGCGCGACGAGCGTGAACAGCGCGAGGCAGACGAGCGCGCCCGCCGCCCAGCGCAACGTCGCGGCGCGATCGAGGCTGATCGGGCTGCGCACGGTCGCGGCGGGAGGCGTCGCGGCGTCGGGGTCGTCGCGCGTCACCAACTCGGGCAGGCCGCCGGTCGTGTACACCGCCCGCGCCCGCGGCGAGAGCAGCTCCGCGATCGGACCCGGCAACGGCGCGGTCTGCGCGATCGCGAGCGCGACCAGCGCGGCTCCGCAGAGGCCGAGCGGGCTGCGCAGACGCGTCATCCGGCCGTCGAGAACAACCCGCGCGCACCACGCCGTCGCCGCCAAAAGCGCGGATCCCGCCAGCACCGGTGGCACCCACCACGCCGCACCCCCGAACGCAAGCACGCCCACGACCGTCATGGCCGCGAGCGAACCCGTCAGCACGCCGTCGACGAGGCGCGGAAACAACACGCGTGCGGCCATCAAGCGTCATCCCTGAGTAAGTTGATCTTAGACGACCGCCGGAGCCGACGCGTCCGCGCGCCGACCCGCCTCCGAATTCAGCTCCGCATCGGGTCGAGCGAGCACCGCCGCGGCACGCGGGTCGAGAGCGTTCGACAGATCCGAGGCCCCCATCCCGTAGCTCGACCAGTTCTCGAAATCCTCGAAAATCCCGTTGAAAACCACCCCCGCGATCCGCACGTGCGACTGCTCGAGCATCGTCTTGGCGCGCAGAATCGGCAGCAGCTCTTGCGATCCCGACCGCACGACCAGAATCGCCGCGTCGACGATCCGCCCGAGCATCCGGCAATCCGCCAGCCCGAGCACCGCGGGCGCGTCCAGAATCACGCGGTCGTAATGACCCGCCAGCGATACGACGAGCTGCGCCATTTCGCGCGAACCCAGCAGCTCGATCGGCACCGCCGCGCCGTCGCCCGCGGGAATGTAATCCAAGTACGGCAGCTCGGTCCGCATCACGACGCGTTGCCAGGGCAAATCGCCGTTCAATACGTCGACCAGCCCCACCTCGCCCGCCTCCGCGCCGAAGACCGCGGCCAGGCTCGGACGCCGCAGGTCGACCTCGACAAGCAGCGTCCGCTCGCCCGCGCGGGCGCACGTCGCGGCGAGGTTGAGCGCGGTCGTGCTCTTGCCCTCGCCCGCCTTCGCGCTCGTCACCATCAAGCTCACAACCTTCCCGAGCCGAACGCCCACGCCCAGCAGCCCCGCGCGCAGGCTCCGGTAGGCGTCGGCCTCGATCGAGTCGGGCGCCGACTGCGTCCACAAGTGCCCTCCCCGCTCGATCCGCGCCGCGCGACGCATCCGCGGCACGACCCCCAAGAGCGGCAGCGACAGCCCGTGCGTCAACTGCTCGGGAAATTTCACCGTGTGATCCAGATTCTCAAGCAAGCAAACCAAACCGACGCCGAAGCCGAACGACACCAGCGTCCAGAGCGTGATGAAAATCCCTTTTTTCGGGCCGATCGGCGCCGTCGGCTCGACGATCGTGTCCGGAATCCGCACCGGCTCGTTCTGACTGTTCGCCATGATCTCGAACTCGCCGAGCCGCGCTTCGAGCGCGCCGATGCGCTCGAGCTTGTCCTTGCGGTCGTCGAGCAGGCCGAGAAAACGCTGATGCTCGGGCATCGACTCGTGGACCTGCTTGAGCAGTCCCCCCGCGGCACGACGGCTCGCCTCGATGTCCGCCGCGAGCGACTGCGTTAGCAACTCCGAAGGATCCGTCCAGCCCGACCGCGCGCTCGCGTTCATCTCCGCGATGTCGCTCTCGACGTCGGCGAGCTTGTCGGCGTAGTTCCGCGCCGCGGGGTCGGCGTCGAAGTTCCGCGCGATCCCCTTCAAATTCTTGAGCCGACCTTGGTACAGCTTCCGATCCTGCCGCAATTGCGCCAGCCGACTCAGCGTCGCGCCGTCGAGCATCGGCTGCGCAGCCCCCCCGTTTTTCTCGGCGATCACCTTCAGCTTCAGGTCGTCGAGCCGCGCGCTCTTTTGCAGGATCGCCAGGTCGAGCCCCTCGTACTGCGTTTGCGGGATCAGCTTGCCGCCGGGACCGATCGTCTTCGAATTCACAAGAATCTCGGCGAGCGCCTTGTCGATGTCCTCGAGCTCGGTCTTCTGTTTGCGCAGACCGCTGCGGACCTGCTCCTTCACCGTCTCCATCTTGCCGCGCAGGTCGTCCCCCGCGCCGTTCTTGAACGTCGTCAACAGCACTCGCAACATCGTCGCGGTCCGCGCGGGGTCGACGCCTTCGAGCGTCACATGATAATAATTTGTCTTGCCGACCTGAACGACTTTGAGCGCATCGAGCAGCTCCTGCGCCGGATCGTCCGAGACGTCGCCGCCGACCACCGCCAGACCAGGGTCGCTCATCACCTTCTCGGCGAGCGTCTTGCCGCGCAGCTCGGCGACTTTGTTCGGAATCTCCGCCTCGGATTCGCTCGTTTTGACCGCGAGCTGCGACGACACCAACCCCATCAAGATCGGGTCGTATTTTTGCGCGGTGATGAGAATGTCGGCCTCGGCGCGATACACGAGCGGCTTCCGCGCGAAGTACGCCGCCCCCGGCACCGCCAGCCCGACGCCGACCGCAAGCACGAGCAACGCCCTGCGCTTCAGCGCGCGGGCGTAGTCGGCCGTCCCTTTCGCGGCGTGATGCGCCTGCCGCGTCCAGTGCGAACCGACGACGCCCTGTTGCGGCGCGAGAGCGTGCGCGGCGGCGTGCGCGGCCGCCGGGGCGTGCGCGGGGGTTCGGCCCGCGGGCGTGATCGGTTGCAGTCCATCCATGAACAGCTCCTCGCGCGTTTACTTCTCGCCGATCGTTTCGGTCTGAACGGCGGTGTTCGGCCGGCCTCCGAGCCGGGCGCGGATCCAGTCGCGGGGCGTGCGGGCGTGCTCGACGAAGTCGCCGTCGGCGCGCCCGCTCGGCGCGCCGGCAAGTGCGTCGTCGCTCGCGGCCGGCCGGTGCATCGAGGCGACCGCCCCGGGCTCCTGCAAACGCTCGATACGCTCCGACGTGGCCAGCGCCAGGCGTTGCAGGAAGCGGAACGCGATGTCGGCGGCCACCGACGAGTTCGCGAGCAGGGTGAGCGCAACGCTCAAACGAGAGTCCTGCCCTAAAGATAGTCGGAAACTCGCGGTTGCGCCCGACATTTCGTCGCCCGGACGCGTAGTCGCGGGCTTCGCGTCGCGGTCGTCGTTGATCAACAGCGAGCCGTCGCGCACGCAGCGCAGTTGCGTCACCACGCACCCGAGCCGGCTCGCGGTCTCGTCGTAAATCGCACGGATCGCGTCCAAGTCGGCCGCCAGTTCGACGCGTTGGATCGCGTCCCAGGTCAGCTTCGCGGCGAAACGCTCCTGACGACCGCGCGTCAACCGCGCGCGAAAGTCGGACCGCAGCGTCGTCATCTCGTCGCGGCGGCTCGTCAAAATGAGCAGGAACGCCCCGCAGCCCGACAGACCCAAGATCAAGGCCAGGATCTCGTTGCGGAGCGCCACCCCAAGCAACACCGCGCCGCACAAAAACGCCGAAAAACAATAGAGCAGAAGCGCGGCCTGACGGGGGTCGAGCCCCAGCCCGATCAGCAGGTGATGCACGTGGCGACGGTCGGCCGCGCTCAACGGCAGTTGCCGGACCCAGCGGCGGAAGATCGCCATCGCGGTGTCCGAAATCGGCAGCCCCATCGCGAGGATCGGAAACAGAATCGAGATCGCCGACGGCCCCTTCAACGACCCCTCGACGCCGATGATCCCAATCAACAAGCCGATCAGCAGACTGCCGCTGTCGCCGAGGAAAATGCAGGCGGGATGCCAGTTGTAGAGCAAAAAGCCGGTCAGACTCCCCGCGAGCGCCGTCGCGAGCACCGCCACCCCGACGTTCTCGAAGTGCATCGCGACCAGAGCCAGCGTTCCGCTCGCCAGCAAGGCCACGCCCGACGCCAGGCCGTCCATGCCGTCAATCAAGTTCCACACGTTCATGCAGCCAAGGAACCAGAGCATCGTGAGCAAAAACGACGGCCAGCCGACCACAACCTCGGTCGAGAACAGGTGGAACGTCGTCGACGGGTGGGTGAAGTCGAGGCTGACGCCGAGCAATTCAAAGCTCTGGATGCGGATGCCGCCCTGATAAAGCACGAGCACCGCCGCCGCCTGGCCCAAGAGCTTCGTCCGCGGGCCGATGCCGCGCGAGTCGTCGACGAACCCGACCGCGAGCACGATCAAACTCGCCGCCAAAACCGAGAGCTGTCGCGGCCACCACGCGCCGATCTCGCTCCACTGCCCCAAATATCCCGACTGCACGACGACCCAAATCCCGACGCCGATCCCCAGCGCGAGACTCAGCCCGCCCAGCCGCGGCGTCGCGCCTTTATGAATGCGTCGGAAGTGGTCGGGACGGTCGATCGCGCCCGCCCACGCCGCCACCCGCGCCGCCATCGGCGTCGAGAGCCCGCACGCCATGAACGCGAACGCGAAAATCAGCGCGTAGGCGTGGATCATGATCATGGATGAATTAAGCCTCGATCAGGTGTCGCTCAAAAGGGGGCATCGTCCGGCCCGCATCACGATCAGCCGCGAATGCATGGTCCTATTATGGGAGCCCGCGCGGGTCATTGGTCAATGAGCCGGTGCATCAAAACAACGCCGAATGTTGTCAATTCGGAACGTCGGGCACGCCGCGAGTCGAAGGGATGGGGCGATCGGACCGGTCGAAGCTCGTCATTGGTGGTCATCCTTGACGGTGTACATCGAGTGCGAAAGGGCGAGGTTTCCGTGCGACGCCTCTCTCGCGGCGACGCAGTATGTTCCGGTGGGGCGGATTGGTCAAGCCGGAATTCGGACGATCCCGCCCGAAAGGCCCGAGCCCCCGCGCGGAGACTCGGCACACCGCCGGATCCGGCGGCCGGACACGCCTTAAATGGCTTCTAGGTAACGACTTCGCGTCTCACCTCGTCGACTTCACGACCGGGATCGAGACGTGCGACGCCG
Organism: Planctomycetota bacterium; assembly: GCA_021777845.1. Lineage (GTDB taxonomy): Bacteria > Planctomycetota > Planctomycetia > Isosphaerales > Isosphaeraceae > JAJYDB01. Next base: position 1,930 of record JAJYDB010000164.1, on the reverse strand, counting down.
CGCGGGCCGAGCGGTGGACGCGGTGGGTCGCGGCGCGGAAGTCGGACGCCTTCGCCTCGAAGATGTTCGCGACGAAGGTCTGCGGGTTGCGGTCGATGATCGGAAACCAACTGCTTTGCACCTGGACCATGATCCTGTGCCCCTTCAGAAACGTGTAGTTCTGGGTATGCAGGCTGAAGGAGTACTCGAGGACGGCGTTCGGAGCGATCGCCTCGGGCCGCTCGAAGCCGGTGCGGTAGCGGCCGCGAAAGACTTCGTTCGAGACCATGAGCTGATATCCCGCGAGATCCCAGTTTTCGGGCATGTGCTCGGGATAAACGTCGATCAGCTTGACGACCCAGTCGGCGTCGCCGCCGGTGGTGGATGCGAACAGGTGCGCCGAGACTTCGCCGGCGATGGTCACGTCGTGCTTGAGCGCGGACGTCTCCCAGCTCAGGACGTCGTCGCGGTCGTCGACGAAGCGCTGATCCTCGACGAGCCAGGTGGCCCATTTTGAGCCGCCTGGGAAGTACGTCGGCTGGATCGGCCGGTGTCGATACGGGACCGGGTGGGCGGGGTCGGCCGCGTACTGGTCGAAAAGGGCGTCGCCGTCGGCGTCGGGCGCTTGAAACGAGAGCGTCTCGCCGGGTCCGAAATAGAGCTTGCGCTCCTCGGTTTTGGGGACGGGCGGCCAAGAATCCCAACGTCGCCAGCGGTTGGTGCCGGATTCGAACGTGAGCGCCTCGGGCTGGTCGAGCTTGCCTTGATCCTTGAGGAAGTAGGCGAACCACGGCGCTTGCACGTGGTCTCGGAATTGTTTCGCGGTGGCGGCGTCGAAGCTGATCGGGCCCAAGCGGTCGCCCGGCATCTTGGTCCAGCCGCCGTGATTCCAAGGGCCGACGACGAGGAAGTTTCGCTTTTTGACGTCGTGCCGCTCGAGCGCCTGGTAGATGCTGATCGGGCCGTAGAAGTCTTCCTGATCCCACCACCCGGCGACGTTCAAGGTCGGCACTTTCACCTCTTTAAGATGAGGGATCATCGTCTGACGTCGCCAGAATTCGTCGTAGTTCGGGTGCGCGACGAAGTCGTTCCAGGTCGGCACCTTGCCTTGAAAGTATTTCGCGTTCACGTTCGAGAGCGGGCCGAGCGCGAGGTACCAGTCGAAGGTGTCGTACCTGTCGAAGTCGAAGTGCTTGAGGTCTTTGCCGCTTTCGAGCTCGTAGGCGTACTCGAAGCCGTAGCTGAGTCGGAACGCGCCGTTGTGGTGGAAGTCGTCGCCGAGCCACATGTCGGCGGGCGAAGCCTGCGGCGAGATCGCTTTCAGGGCGGGGTGCGGCTCGAGCGCGCCCATGATCGTCGTCCAGCCGAGATACGACACGCCGAGCATCCCGACGCGGCCGTTGTTGTTCGGGACCTGCTTGATCAGCCAGTCGATCGTGTCGTAGGTGTCGGTTCCTTCGTCAAGCGCGGCGTTGTCGCCGGGCGCGCGAGCGGGGCGCTGCATCACGAATTGGCCCTCGGATTCAAACTTCCCGCGGAGGTCCTGAAAGGCGAAGACGTAGCCGTCGTCGGCGAGGGCCTTGAGGTAGACGACGAAGTTCTCGGCTGCGTTTCTCGTGCCGTAGGGGGTGCGAATCAGGAGGATCGGCAGCGCGGCGGCTTGATTTTTCGGCGTGAAGATCCGCGTGTGCAGCTTGACGCCGTCGCGCATCGGGATCATGACTTCGGTCGCGATGAACGGATCCGCGGCGTCGGCGCGGGCGGGCCGCGCGTCGGGCCCGAAAACGAGCATCGCGGCGCAACACCCCGCGACGAAACCGATGCGAGCCCGGATCGTCATGAACGCCTGCCTCCGTGTGGCCTATCTTCAAGTGAGAAGGAGGTATACGAGCCGCGCGGCGCGCGGCCGAGGTCGGCAACGAGCGTAGTCCAGCGTCGCGTTGAATAAAAG
>JAJYDB010000163.1 GCA_021777845.1 Planctomycetota bacterium | reverse complement strand
TCAACGATCCTCGGCCCGCATCGACCTCGCGATTCCTCGGTCCGGAGCCGACCGCGAAGCCGTACAAGGCACAAGACATGCGCACATGGTGTCTCGACGGCCTCGTGTCGCCGCTCAAGGCCGGCGGCCGCTCGCGGAATGTCGATCGTCGTGGTCGCACGGGGAGCCGAAATCCTCCCGGCCGCGCTCAAATCGAAGTCCCGCGGCCGAACGCGTCGCTCACACCCAAATATCCGACGTCGAATCGCCGCCGGGGAAGCGGATTTCGTGGGCGCGGGCGGGGCCGTCGGGCTCTTTGCCGAAGTCGACGCGGAAGTGCTCGTTGAGTGCGAGGCCGCCGTTCGACTGGTCGCAGTCCACCTGCAACATATACGAGCCGGACTGACCGATCTTCGGGTAAAACTGGTTGTCCCAACTGCTGAACAACGAGCTGGTTACGTACAGACGCGAGCCGTCGAGGCTGAGCTGCAACATCTGCGGGCCGCCGACCAACTCCGCCCCCCCCACGCGCGGCGACTTGCCGAGCACGCCGCCCAACCAGAGCCGGCCCGCCAGTCGCGGCTGCGACGGGTCGCCGACGTCGTATTGACGAATATCGCCGTGCAGCCAGTCGGAAAAATAAAGCCACTTGTCGTCGAGCGACAGCACCACGTCGGTGATCAGACCCGGCACCGGAAAGTCCCACCCCTTCACCTCGCGCGGCTCGACCTGGATCACTTTTTCGGCCTTCCAGCCGCTGCTTTTGTCCTTGAACCAGTGCCAGATCGCGCTCGAGAGCGCCGCGCCGACGAACCCGTGCGCGCTGTCGGGGTTGTGGTGAAAACGCACCTCGAGCGGGATCATGCCGCCTTCGCCCAGGTCGATGCTCTGCGCGACCCGACGCGTCTCCCAATCCCAAAAATGCAGACGACGGCCGTATTTGCCCGCCTTCACGTCGTCGAGCTTGAACCCCGGCCGCACGGTGTTTAGCGCGGCCCACTCGCTGCTGACCATCACGTTGTGACGCGGCTGATACCAAAAGTCGTAGTTGAACTCCATCCCCCCGCGGTCCGATTCCCAGCGGCCGACGACGTCGAATTTGTCGTCGAGCAGCAGGAATCCCCCCGGCGCGTCGCCGTGTTCGTCGCCGAGCATCGAGATCATGACGTGTCCGTCGGCGAGGCAGTGCACCGTGTGCGGCCCGCTTAATTTGGCCTTGGCGAGCACAGTGCTCGGCTCGATCACTTTGTGCAGCGCGGGGCGTCGCGGGTCGGCGGTATCGACAACGTGAATTCGGCCCGACGCCAAACCGGGCAAGATCAAGAACCGCCGCGCGTGCGCGCCGTGACAGCTCGCGCAGGCGTTCCAGCCGAAGTGATGCAGCTCGTCGCCGACGTGCGGCATCGGCAGCCGGTGGATCACCTTGGAAAACGTCGGAGACTTTGGGTCGAGGTCGATCGTCGCGAGGTAATCCGGCTTGCGGACCTCGGTTCCCGCATAAACCGCCGTCACGTACGCGAGCGTCTCGCGCGGCGATTTCCGCGCGGCCTCGGGCGTCGCGAACGTGCGCGCGTCGTCGCGCGGGATTTGAGCCGCCGTCGCCCGCACACCGAACGCCGCCGGGAAAGCCGCCGCCGCGGTCAAAAAGCTTCGCCGTCTCATGGGAGGTCCTCTTCGATCCGAATCCGTGCCGATGTCCCGACGAATTAAGACTACCGCCGCGACCGCGCGGCAAACAAGCAGCGCGACCCCCTCTGAAGCGATCAACTCGTCGGCAAGTGGATTTCCGGACTTTGGATCTGCCGGACGAAACCCTCGGCGTATCGGCAACCGCGCTCGATCCCGCGCATCCGCGTCACTTGCTCCTGCAACGCATAAAACTTCGACGGCGACTGACTCGCGTGCGCGAAACAGGCGAGTTTCTTTTTGGACTCCATTGGAGTAATGTCGGTGTAGTGCGTGGGCGCAAACTGGAGAGTATCCTCGCCGTTGGAGACTTCGTAATAGTAGAGTGCGAAGCGCTTCCCCGAGTGGAGCCACGCGTCGTAAACGAGCATCGACATTGCGCGATGATCGGCGTGGTTGTCGATCGGCCAATGCGTGCAGACGACGTCGGGCCGCTCGGGCTCGATGAGCTTGCGGAACGCTTGATAATGAGTCTGGTCGACGACCGCGGCGCCGTCGATTTGACCCGCGAACACCGGCCGGGCCTGGAGGATTGCGCAGGCTTTGTGAGCCTCGCCGATGCGGACGCCGTCGCGCGGCTTACCCTCGGGGACGCCGTCGTTGAGGTAGAGCAGCACGACGTCGTGCCCGAGTTCGGCGCAACGCGCGACGGTCCCTCCGCAGCCGTATTCGGGGTCGCCGGGATGCCCGCCCGCGACGATGATTTTCAGCTTCCGCGGCTCGACTTCAACACCGCCGGCCGAACTCGCCGCCGCAATCCCCGCGACCGCACCCGCCCCGATCATCACCTCGCGACGATTAAGCATCGGGCCGGCCTTTGCCGATTGGATTGGAGTGGAGTGGAGTCGCGAGCCGAACCGCATACGTCAACCGCCCTCGGACGGCATCAATGCATCGCATGCCGGCCCAGTCTTCAATGTGTTTTCCCGTTGGCTTCGAGCCAGCGTTCGGTGTCGATGGCGGCGGCGCACCCGGAGCCCGCGGCGGTGATCGCCTGGCGGTAGTGGGTGTCGACGACGTCGCCGGCCGCGAAGACGCCCGCGACGTTCGTTGCGCTGCCGAAGTTCGGCATGCTCGCGAGCAGGCCCTCGGGCGCGTCGATCCCGCCCCAGGCGAGCGCGGTCCGCGTCAAAAGATAGCGCTCCTTCGTCATCGCCAGTTTGCCCTCGAAAATCGACGTGTTCGGCGCGTGGCCGATCGCCAGGAACAAGCCGTCGCACTCGAGGTCCGACAGCGAGCCGTCCACCGTCGACTTCAAACGCGCGCCGGTGAGCTGCGCCTCGGGCTCGTCAACGCCTAGATAAGCTTCAATCGCGGAGTTCCAGCGGTACTCGATCTTCGGGTTGGCGAGCACGCGTTCACGCATGATTTTCGAGGCGCGGAGTTCGTCGCGACGGTGGATCAAGGTGACTTTGCTCGCGTATTTGGTCAGGAACGTCGACTCCTCGGCCGCGGTGTCGCCGCCGCCGACGACCGCGACGTGTCGTCCTCGATAGAGGGCGCCGTCGCAGGTGGCGCAGGTGCTGAGGCCGTGGCCCATGAAGTGCATTTCTTTGTCGACGCCCAGGGTGCGCGCCGAGGCGCCGGTCGCGACGATGACGGCGTCGGCGGTGTAGTCGGCGATTTGGGCCTCGGGGTCGTGCGGGTCGGTCGAGGTTTTGACGCGGAACGGGCGTTGCGAGAAATCAACCTCGATCACGCTTTCGTAGCGACAGTCGGCGCCGAAGCGTTGCGCCTGTTTGCGCATTCGTTCCATGAGCTCGGGGCCCATGATGCCTTCGGGGAAGCCGGGAAAGTTCTCGACGCTGGTCGTCCAGGTGAGCTGGCCGCCGGGCTCGCGGCCTTCAAGGACGATCGGAGCGAGATTCGCCCGCGCGGCGTAGAGGGCCGAGGTCAAGCCGGCCGAGCCGGAACCGATCACGATCACGTGCGCGTGCGCCACGGGAGAGCCTTTCGTTTGGAAGTCGAATGCCCGACCACGCGGCCGAGAGGGTCGAGCGCGTGCGGGGTTGATCGAGGTATTTTAAACGACTCGCGGCGGAAATCGAGTCGACGCCGGCGGAGATACGTCGGCGGGTCGGCGGGGGCGCGTGCTCGGAATCAACGTCTTGCGTCGAAATCGAGACGAATCAAGGCGTCGGCTTAAGCGTGAACTAGAGTCAAATTAGGGAGGTCGCGCGGAGCAGCGCGGCCGCGGCGACGTTCGCCGAACAACAAAGGATCTCAACACCCAGGGTTGACGCTCATGCTCGTTCTGACACGCAGATTGATGGAACGTTTGTTCATCGGCGACAACGTATGCGTTACGGTGGTACGGCTCGAGAGCGGGCAGGTGCGGTTGGGGATCGAGGCTCCGCGCGACGTGCAGGTGGTCCGCGCGGAGTTGGTGCCGGCTCGGGCGGCGGAACATGACGCGCGGATGCATCCCGCCGAGGATTCGCTCGCGCCGCCTCGATTTATGACTCGACCAACCGAGGTTCGCGGAATCGGTAGCCGACGCCGCGGACGGTCTCGATAAGGTCGGAGGCGTCGCCCATTTTCTTGCGGAGGCTTTTCACGTGGACGTCGATCGTACGTTCGAGCACGACGGCGTCCTCGCCGATCGCCGAGTCCATCAATTCGTAGCGGGTGAAGGCTCGGCCCGCTTGTTTAAGCAGGGTTTCGAGCAGGCGGAACTCGGTCGGCGTGAGCGGCATTTCCTCGCCGTTCATCAGCGCGCGGTGTGCGTGGCGGTCGATCGTGACGCCTTGGCTCTCGATCTTCGTCGAGCTGAGCGGCTCGTCCTGGACCTGTCGACGACGGATCTCTTTCTTAATCCGCTGGATCAGGACCTTCATGCTGTACGGCTTGGTGACGTAGTCGTCGGCACCGACCGCGAAGCCGACAAGCTGGTCGGTTTCGTCCGCCTTCGCGGTGACCATGATCACCGGAATATCGCGCGTGCGGGGCCCGGCGCGCAATTCGCGGCAGACGTCGAGTCCGCCTTTGACCGGCAGCATCAGGTCGAGCACGATCATGTCGGGAAGCTTGACCTGCGCCTGACGCAGGCCGTCCTGCCCGTCGTGCGCGACGAGGACCTCGAAGCCCTCGCGCTCGAGGTTATAGGAAAGCGGCTCGACCAGCGCGCGCTCGTCTTCAACAAGCAGAATCTTCGGTTTCGCCATCGATCCGCCTCGCCAACGGCCGGGACGTTCTTGACCCGAATCCATTCTACCCAAGGGGTTGTCGCGATTGTGTCGGACGCGTGAAGATTGCGCGAAGCCGACCGCCCCGCAATGCGGCGGCTCATCCGGCTTTAGGTTGATCGGCTCTTGCTCGTACCCGTCCCGGCAGATCCCCTTTGGATTGGCAACGGCGTCGTCGACTCCACCGCCGGCGTCGTTTTCGCGCGCATCGAGGGCGTTGAGCCCGGGTTCACCCGATCCTGCCGGTGATGTACGCTTCGGTGCGCGAGTCGCGGGGGTTGGTGAAGAGCCGCTCGGTGTCGCTGAATTCGGCGATCACACCGGTGCGGTGGCCGTCTTTGGTTGCGGCGTCGTCGAGCATCAGGCAGGCGGCCATATCGCTGACCCGGCGCGCCTGTTGGAGGTTGTGCGTCACGATCACGATCGTGTAGTCGCTTTGCAGGTCGTCCATCAGGTCTTCGACGCGCGCCGTCGAGATCGGGTCGAGCGCCGAGCACGGCTCGTCCATCAAAATGACCTCGGGCTCGACGGCGAGCGTGCGCGCGATGCAGAGTCGTTGCTGCTGCCCGCCGGAGAGGTCGAGGCCCGACCTGTGGAGTTTGTTGCGGACCTCGTCCCAGAGCGCGGCGCGGCGCAGCGAGCGTTCGACGAGTTCGTCCATGTCGCCGCGGAAGCCGTTCACCCGCGCGCCCCACGCAACGTTCTGATAGACGCTTTTCGGGAACGGATTCGGCTTTTGGAAGACCATCCCGACGCGGCGGCGGAGCGAGGCGACGTCGACGTCGGCCGCGGTCACGTCGACGCCGTCGACCAAAACTTGGCCCTGCATCCGCGCGCCGGGGATGAGGTCGTTCATGCGGTTGAAACAGCGCAGGAGGGTGCTTTTGCCGCAGCCGGAGGGGCCGATCAAGGCGGTGATTTTGCGACGCGGGATTTCGATGTCGACGTTGCGCAGGGCGAGCGCGCCGCCGTACCACACCGACAGTCCGTGCGCCGCGAGCACGATCGGACCGAGCTCCGCCGGCGCGTCGCCGCTCGTCGATCGATCGCCGTCGCCCGCGGGTGTTGTCATCACAGTCTCGGAAATCTGGTTGTCCGTGGATTGCGTCATGGGGTTCAGCGCTTGGGGGCGGTGCGGTTGCGGAGGAGGATTGCGGCGGCGTTCATGCTGAGCAGGAGGGTCAGGAGCACGAGGATACCGCCGGAGACGACGCCGCGGAAACCGACGTTCGGGTTTCGCGCATAATTGTAGATTTCGACGGGCAGCGCGGTGTAGGCGTCGCCGGGCGAGGAGGGGACCGCGAGGATCGACGCCGCCGCGCCGACCATAATGAGCGGCGCGGTTTCGCCGATCGCGCGCGAGAGTCCCAAAATCGCGCCGGTCATGATGCCGGGCAGCGCCGCGGGCAAAACGTGGTCGCGAACCATCTGCCAGCGCGACGCACCCAGCGCCAGCGCGGCTTGTCGGATCGACGTCGGCACGGTGCGCAACGCCTCTTGGGTCGCGATCACGATGATGGGCAAAATCAAGAGGCTGAGCGTGAGCGCGCCCGACCAGAGCGTCGGCCCGAGCGCCATCGACTTGAAGCCGAATCCACGCACGAACACCGCCAAGCCGAGGATCCCGTACACGATCGACGGCACGCCCGCGAGGTTCGCGATATTCGTTTGGATGAGCCGTCGAATCCGCCCCGGCGGCACGTACTCCTCGAGGAAGACCGCCGCGCCGACCCCCGCCGGGATCGCCGTCGCCGCGACCAGCCCGAGCAGCCAGAGCGTGCACGCGACCCCCGCCTTGTAGCCCGCCAGCGCCGGTCGCGACGATCGGAATCGCGTCGTCAGCCCGACCAAATACGAAGGCGCCGTGCGCAGGCCGTCGAGCCGCGCGACCCCCGACGAACCCGCCGGCCGCGCGCGATCCGAGACCGAGATGAACAGCGACCCCAGCAACAACGCCAGCACGACCACGCCGGTCAGCGTCGCCGCAAAGCAGGCAACGCCGAACACCGGCCCGGCCAGTCGTCGACCAAGTCGCATCGGTTGGTAAAGATCACGCGTCGATGGGTACATCGACCCCGACGCCGCGCCGCGTTCGTTCATCGATCGACCTTATTGATAGACCTCTCGGTAACGACGCAGCACAAGCCCGGACAAGACGTTGAGCGCCAGCGTCATCAAGAACAAGGCCGCCGCCACCGCGAACAGCGACAAGTATTTCGGCTGACCGTACGACGCGTCGCCCCCCATCACCGCGACGATGTACGCCGTCATCGTTTCCATCGACGTCAGCGGGTTGAGCGTGAGCCGGGGCCTCATCCCCGCCGCCAGCACGACCGCCATCGTTTCGCCGATCGCGCGGCTGAGCGCCAAAATAAACGCCGCCGCCACCCCCGAGAGTCCCGCCGGCAGTACGATCCGCGTCGACACCTCGAACTTCGTCGCCCCCAGGCCGTAGCCCGCCTCCCGCAGAGCCCGCGGCACCGACGACAGCACGTCCTCGCTCAGCGACGACACCATCGGGATAATCATGATCCCGACCACGATGCACGCGCTGAGCGCGTTGAACGTCTCGACCGGAATGCCGAACGTCCCAAACACCACCTTCAAAATCGGTGTCACCAGCAAGATCGCGAGGTATCCGTACACGATCGACGGAATCCCCGCGAGCAGCTCGAGCGTCGGCTTCAACACCGCCCGCAGACGTCGGGGCGCGTACTCGCTGAGGTAGATCGCGCTCAAAAGCCCGATCGGCAACGCGATCAACGACGATCCCGCCGCAATCACGAACGTCCCCCAAACCAGAGGCAACACGCCGAAACGAGGCGGGTCGGCGTCGGGACGGATCTCGGTGCCGAAGAGGAATCCGCCGAGCGACTCGCTTCCCGCGCGGAAGAACGCCGTCGACTCGACTCCCAGGACGCCGATGATGCCGATCGTCGTCAGCACCGTCACCGTCGCGCAGCCGAACAACACCGCCCAGACGCCGCGCTCGCCCCACTGAACCCAACGCGAAGGTCCCCGCCACAGCGACGGCGACCGACCGCGATCTTCTCGTGTGTTTGGACGACCCATCTTTCATTCCAAGACCGCGCCGCAATTCTCGCTCCGCCCAAGTGCGGCACGAATCAACGACTTACTTCGCCCCGGCGGCCAACCCCGCGAACGCCGCGGCGTTCTGCGCAATCTCGGCCTCCGAGGGGGGCACGTAACCGCCCTCTTTGGCCAGCGTGACAATATTATCCAGATAGAACTTGAGGAACGCCGCGACCTCGGGCCGCCGCGCCGCCGACTTCTTCACATAAATGAACAACGGACGAGCCAGCGGCTTGTAGGATTGAGCCAAGATCGTCTCCGGCCCGGGCGCAACCGCCGCCGCGCCCCCCGTCGGCGCGACGGGGATCGCGCGCAGCTTGTCTTTGTTCGCCTCGAAGTACGCATAGCCGAAGTAGCCGAGTCCGTCGGGGTCCCCCGCGACGCCGCTCACCAGCGTGTTGTCGTCCGAGCTGGCCTGCACGTCGTCGCGCTGCTTGCCCGCCTTCCCGACGATCGCCTCGGTGAAATACTCGAACGTTCCCGAGTCGTGATCCGGGCTGTAGAGCACGATCTTGCGGTCCGGCCAGCTTGCGTCGACGTCCTTCCAGTTCTTGACCGCGCTCCCCGGTTCCCAAATCTTCTTCAGTTGCTCGACCGACAGCGACTTCGCGAACGCGTTGCTCGGATGCGCGACCATCGTGATGCCGTCGTGCCCGACAATGAACCGCGTCCAGGCGATCCCTTGCGCCTCGGCCTTCGTCTCCTCGTCGGGCTTCGCCGGTCGCGAGGCGTCGACGATGTCGACTTCGCCCTGCAGGTAACGGCCAAAGCCGCCCCCCGTCCCGTGGTTGTCGACCACCACCCGGACCGTCGGCTCGACGGCCTTGAACGCCTCCTGCGCCGCCTCGCTGATCCGCAGCACCGTGCTCGAACCGTCCACGACGACAAGCGGGCTCGGCTTCGCGCCTTCGCCCGCGCCCTTGCCGCCGCCGCAACCCCACGCGATCAACGTCGCGCACGCCGCCGCCGTCAACAGCGGCCGTCTTCCCGTCCACAAGGTGTTCATAGCTCTCGGCATCGTTGAAAATCGGGTTCGAAAGCGGGCGCGAACACGGCTGTCCATGCGACCCGTCGCGCCCCGGCGCCCCGCGGGGCCGTCGGCGTCGGCATCCGGATCATATCAAAAATCGTGAAGATTTCATGAACGGCACGACGCGGGCGCTCACGCGTGCGCCGCGGCGGGACGCGCGGCGGCGACGCCCGCCTCCGCGACCGCCGGCCTCGGCAGGTAGACCGTGAACGTGCTCCCCCTTCCGAGACGGCTCTCGACCTCGACCCGACCCTCGAGCGCCTGCGTCAGGTGCTTGACGATCGACAGACCCAGTCCCGTGCCGCCCAGCTCGCGGCTCCGCGCCTTGTCGACGCGGTAAAACCGTTCAAACACGCGCGGCAGCTCGTCGCGCGGAATCCCGATTCCGGTATCGCTCACCTCGATGCGAATCTCGTCCGCCGCGAGCCTGCACCCAACTTCGACGCGCCCCCCCTCGGGCGTGTACTTGATCGCGTTGTCGATCAGGTTGTCGACAATCTGCCGCAACGCCTCCTCGTCTCCCATAATCGCGTCCGCGCGGCTGATCGACGTCGTCCGAAATACGATCGTCAGCCCCTTCGACTCCGCGCGCGCCCGATGCGACTCGACGTAACCCTCGACCGCGGGCACCACCGCCAGCGGGCGACGCTCCCAACCCGAATCGCCCGAATCCAACCGCGCCAGGCTGAGCATGTCCAAAATCAACTGGTGCAAGCGGTCCGCTTGCTCGTTGATCCGCGTCAAAAAACGCACGTTGACGTCGGGATCCTCGAGCCCCCAATCGAGCAGCGTCTCGGTGTACGCCTTGATCGACGAGAGCGGCGTCTTCAACTCGTGCGAGGCATTCGCGACAAAGTCGCGTCGCGTCCGCTCAAGCCGTCGCAGCTCGGTGACGTCGTGCAGCACCAGCACGATCCCGGTCGTCGCCTCGCCCGGCAAGGACGACCCGTGCGCCTCGAACACGCGCTCGTGCACCCGCCCCAGCGTGTCGAGATTCGTCACCGCGATCTCGCCGCGATACGGCCCGCCCGCCGCCAGCGACGTCGCCACCGCATTTTGAATCTTCGGCTCGCGAATCAACTCCACGATCAACCGCTGAATCGAATGCGCATCGAGTGCGAACAGACGGTTCGCCGTCGCGTTCGCGAACGTCAGACGCCCGCGCGAATCCACCGCCAGCACCGCGTCCGCCATCCCGTCGAGAACGACCCGCATCTGACGCAAATCCGAATGCAGACGCCGCTCGCGCTCGACCACGCGACGCGAGGCCGCGTCGATCGCGCGCGACAACTCGCCGATCGCGCCGTCCATCCGTCGCGTCGACGTCCGCACCTGTTGTCCGTCCGCAAGTCGCGCCGCGCTCTCGGCTAGGCTCAGCAGAAGCGCCCGGCGTCGATACCAATGCAACCCCAGCCAGGCGAACGCGAATCCGGCCGCGATCAGGGCCGACTCGTACATCGAGACATCCCTCGTGCCGTCTTCCACGCCGCGCCGTCGTACGGACGACCAGTCGTTGAGACCGTGACAAAGGAGTCAGTATCCGACCCGGCCGCGCGCGCGTCAAGCGCCCGGAGCACGACGGGACCTTGATCCTCCGTTTCTCGCCGTCGTCGCGCGACGCGTCTCAACGCTCCACCTCGGCCGCGGCGGCCGCGGCCTTCTCGGCGGCGAGAATCCGCTCGACGCAGGTGGCGCATTCGGTCTTGCCGTCCATCCGCGCGGCCTCGGCGGTG
>JAJYDB010000162.1 GCA_021777845.1 Planctomycetota bacterium | reverse complement strand
GGCGACGTAGTTGCCGCGGGTGGCGTTACCTTTTACGCGGCCTTTTTGGCTTTTTCGGAACTTGACCCGCTTGGGCATCATGGCCATCGGTACCGCCCTCCAACTTCAAATAGTCGCCCTGGTTCACCCACACCTTAATCCCGATATGGCCTTGCGGGGTCTTCGCCTCCGAAAAGCCGTAGTCGACCTTCGCTCGCAACGTGCTCAGCGGAATCGAACCCTTCGCCGCCCCCTCGGTCCGCGACATCTCCGCGCCCCCGAGTCGGCCCGAGAGCTGCACCTTCACGCCGTACGCGCCCGCGTCCATCGTCTGCTCAAGCGCCCGCTTGATCGTCCGTCGGAAGCTCGACCGCTTCTGCAACTGCTCGGCGATGTCCTCCGAAATCAACTGCGCGTCGATCTCGGGCCGCGCCACTTCTTCGATCTTCAGCTCGATCCGACGCCCCGTCAGCACCTGCAACTCTTCCTGGAGCTTCTCGACCTCGGCACCCTTCCGGCCGATGATCACTCCCGGACGCGCCGTGTGCAAAATCACCTTCACCGCGTCCCGCGTCCGCTCGATCTCCACCTTCGGGATCCCGGCGAACCCGTACTTCTTCTTCACGAACGCGCGAATCTTGAAATCCTCGACCAAAAGGCCGGGGAACTCGTGCTTCGACGCGTACCAGCGGCTCCGCCAGTCCTCGGCACGCACCGACTCGGCAAACATGATGCCGACCCGGAAGCCGGTCGGTCGCACTTTTTGGCCCATGCTTCGTCCTCAATCCCGGTTCGTTGTCGGCGTCGCGTTCCTCAACACTCCGCACCTCGTCTCAAACCAACTTCGGGGCGCCGGACCTCGTCCGCTTTCGGTCGCCCCGGTCGCGCTCCGCGTCAATCCGTCTCGCGCTCGGCGTTCGGGTCGGCCAAGCCAATCGTGATGTGCGCCGAGCGGCGGCGAATCATGTACGCCATCCCGCGCGATCGCGGCATCAAACGCTTGAACATCGGGCCGCCGTCGCCGCGAGCGTCGGTCACCACCAGCTCGCCGGCGTTCCGAAAACCCTTGTCCTCGGCGTTCGCCATCGCGCTCTTAATCACCTTCTCAATCATCCGCGCGCCGCGATTCGGCATGAACTTCAAAATATCGAGCGCGTCGTCGGCGAACTTGCCGCGGACCAAGTCCAACAAGGGCTTGAGCTTCCGCGACGAAGTCCGGACAAAGCGAGCCGAAGCGTAGTAGTCGACGATTGGCGTCATGGCGTGTCGGTTCCGATCGAACGATTAATCCCGCGTTCTCAACCTGACAAATCTCGCAAGTCGCGGCCGCCGCGCTCGCTGCACCGCTGCGAGGCGGTTACTTCTTCCCGCCGCCCTTGCCCGCCTTCCCGCCGTGCGAGCGGAAGGTCCGCGTCGGCGCGAACTCGCCGAGCTTATGCCCGACCATGTCCTCGGTCACGTACAACTTCACAAAGTTGCGGCCGTTGTGGATCGCGAAGTTCTTCCCGATAAACTCCGGCACGATCGTGCACGACCGCGACCACGTCTTGATCGGATCGCGGTTGCCCGTCATCTCCACCTTCTCGACTTTCGCGAGCAGGCGTTCAACGACGTACGGTCCTTTTTTCAGCGAACGTCCCATGGCATCCCTCGTCCCGACCGGCCGCCGTCAACCCGGCGACCCCCATTCTTTCCAAATAAAACCGCTTGATTCCCGCCTGATCCCGCAACCGCAAGCAATCCCGCAACCGCAGTCCGATCAGATCTTGAGCTGGCCGTAACGCACGCTCTTGCGACGACGAATGATCATCTTGTTCGACGACTTCCGCCGCTTCCGCGTCTTGCCGCCCTTCGCGGGCTTGCCCGTCGGCGAGCACGGATGACGGCCGCCCGAGGTCCGACCCTCGCCGCCGCCCATCGGGTGGTCGACCGGGTTCATCGCGACGCCGCGCACGTGCGGCCTAATCCCCATCCAACGGCTTCGCCCGGCCTTGCCGAGGTGGATGTTCATGTGGTCGGGGTTGCTCACCATCCCAATCGACGCGCGACACGTCGCCGGAATCCGCCGAACTTCACCCGACGGCAACGTGATCTGCGCCCAGTCGCCTTCGCGAGCGGTCAACGTCGCCGAGCAACCCGCCGATCGGCAGAGCTTGCCGCCCGCCCCCGGCTGGAGCTCGATGTTGTGAATCGCAAGGCCGGTCGGAATCCTCCCGAGCGGCAGGCAGTTGCCCAACTTCGGTTCGGCGTCGGGACCGTTGGTCACCGTCATGCCCGCCTTCAGGCCGTCGGGTGCCAAAATGTAGCGCTTCTCGCCCTTCGGATACACGACGAGGGCGATCCGCGCCGAACGATTCGGGTCGTATTCAATGTGCGTGACCTCGCCGGGGATGCCGTCGCGGTCGTGCCGGCGGAAGTCGATCAGCCGGTACATCCGCTTGTGGCCGCCGCCGCGGTGACGCGCCGTGATGAAGCCCTGGTTGTTCCGCCCGCCGGTCTTCCGCAGCGGCACGGTCAGCGACTTTTCCGGCTTCTTGTTCTTGTCGGTCAGCTCGGAAAAATCGCTCACGGTCGCGTTGCGGCGGCCGGGACTCGTCGGTTTGTAGCTGCGAATACCCATCGTACACCAACCTCGGCTTTCAATTCCGCTCAACCCGACGTCCGCGACCCTCGGCCCGACGTCCGCCCCCGCTCAACGTCAACGTCCGCCGCGATCAATAAAAGTCGATCCGATACTCCTCATGGAGCGCGACGACCGCCTTCTTCCAATTCCGCATGTAACCGACCCGCATCTTGTGCCGACGCGGCTTGCCGCGGCGATTCTGCGTCCGGACGTCGGCGACCTTGACGTCAAAAAGCACCTCGACCGCCTGCTTGATCTCGGTCTTCGTCGCGAGCGAGTTCACCTCGAAGGTGTACGCGTTGTGACGCTCGGCGACGTGGGTCGCCTTCTCGGTGATCAACGGGCGGATCACCACCTGATACGGCTCGAGCACCGGCCCGCCGCGGACGTAATTCGGGGGTCGTCGCAGAGTGACCATCGCTTAGCTCTCCGTCTTCGTTGCGGGTGCCGGCGCCGTCGACGCCGCCGGACGCCGCTTCGCCTTGTATTGGACCCGTTCGCGAAGCGCCGTCAGCGCCTCGCGGGTCAAGATCAGATACCGCTGCTTGAGCACGTCGTACGTGTTGAAGTCGGCGACCTGAGCCACCAAGACCCCTTCCAAATTACGCGCGCTGCGATACAAACCCTCGTCGCTCGCGGGCAAGCCGAGCAAAATGCTCCGACGCTCCAGCGTACGCTCGCGAGCGCGGAGCTTGCTCTCGCCCACCGCGACGGTCGCCTCGGCTTCGGTGAGGTCGGGCCGCTGAATCGACCGCAACACCTGCGCGACGACCTTCGTCTTCGGCTTATCGGCCTCGATCTTCAAGCCGTCGATCACGATCGCCTGGCGATCCTGAAACTTCGACAAGATCGCCATCCGAATCGCCGCGCGAATCGCCTTCTTAGGCAATGTGTAGCGGTAGTCGCGGTTTCGACGCGCGAACGCGACGCCGCCGCCGCGACGCTTGTTCGTCCGCTTCGAGCCGGCGCGAGCGTTGCCCGTCCCCTTTTGGCGGAACAGCTTCTTCCCCGAGCCCGCCACATCGGCGCGGCCGCGGGTGTTCACCGTGCCGACGCGCTTCGCCGCCAGGTGCATCAGGACGACGTCGTGGAG
This sequence comes from Planctomycetota bacterium, assembly GCA_021777845.1. Taxonomy (GTDB): domain Bacteria; phylum Planctomycetota; class Planctomycetia; order Isosphaerales; family Isosphaeraceae; genus JAJYDB01. The sequence continues at coordinate 7,035 of JAJYDB010000162.1, read as the reverse complement.
GAGCTGCTTGTTGATCGTCCCGCCGAAGTCGGCCGGATCGATCGACTCCTCGCCGATCTTTTCGCCCGCAGTGTTATAAATCGGAACCGTCAACATGGCCTAGGTATCCGTCCTGATTCCGCCGTCTGGACAAATTCAACCCGTTACCGCATCGGGAACGCGCCGCGAACGGCGCGACGCTCAAACTTTGTTCGTTTGATGGACCATCAGATAGCCGCCGTTCGGGCCCGGCACCGCGCCGCGGACGAGCAGCAAGTTGTTCGCGGCGTCCACCCGCACCACCTTCAGGTTCCGCACGGTCACCCGCGCATGACCGTGATGGCCCGGCTTGCGAATGCCCTTCCGGGTTCGCGCCGGGTCGGCGCTGGGGCCCGACGAACCGGGGTGCCGGTGCATCCGCTTCACGCCGTGCGTCGCCCGCAACCCCTTGAACCCGTGACGCTTAATGACGCCGGTGAAGCCGCGACCCTTGCTCGTCCCGACGACGTCGACGCTCTTGATCGCGGCGAACACGTCGACCGTCAACGTCGCCCCTTCGGCGACGTCCGCGGGTTGCTCCTGACGGATCTCGCGGATGAACCGCTTCGGCTCGGCGTTCACCTTCTTCGCGTGCCCGCGTTCGGGCTGCGTCGCGCGGGTCCGCTTCTTGTCGTCGAACCCGAGTTGAAGCGCGTGATATCCGTCGCGCTCGGCGGTCCGGACCTGAAGCACCGTGCACGGCCCGCATTCGAGCACCGTGACGGGCACCGCGGTGCCGTCCTCCTGGTAAATCTGCGTCATTCCCACCTTGCGGCCGAGCAGTCCGACACGCATCGCGCCACGCTCCCGTCACAGTCTCGACAAAAAAGCGAACTCGAAATCCTACGGCGAACCCGGCCGTCGGCGTTCGCGTCATTAACCCGGCGTCGCCGCGATCGCGACACTTGCTCCGCGTCCCCGGCGATCAACACCGGCAACGTTTCGCAATGAGAGCCGCCACCGCCGTTCCCCCAAATTGTCCCTGCGGACAGCTTCGAGGGCGGGGTGCACGGTACTCGCGACCCTGCCTTTCGGCACGGCCGCCCGCGCTCCTGACCAGGCCGTTTTCGAACGCGGCTCGGTGCCCGCCGCAGAAGTCGCTCGACTTCCGCCGCACTCGGCCCGACGCCGACGCGTCGATCTCGACGCCCGTCTTCGTATTAATTCAATCCAACAACACCGCGATCAGGCGCCTGCCTTGATCTTGATGTCCACCCCGGCGGGCAAGCTCAGCTTGTTCAAGGCGTCAATCGTTTTGTTCGTCGGCTTCACAATGTCGATCAGCCGCTTGTGCGTGCGAATCTCGAACTGCTCGCGCGACTTCTTGTCAATGTGCGGGCTGCGGAGGACGGTGTAACGCTCGATGCGCGTCGGCAACGGAATCGGACCGTGCACGATCGCCTCGGTCCGCTTGGCGGTGTCCACGATATCCTTCGCCGATTGGTCGAGGACCGTGTGATCGTACGCCTCCATCCGGATGCGGATCCGCTCGTTGTTCATATCCCGACGCCAACCCGTTTTGCTTGAGGAACCGTTCGACTCGAAAACCGACGCTCGAACATGCATCACCCGCTTACCCGGCGGGAAAGAGAGAGACTATCGAAAACCGACCGGGCAAGTCAACAGATCCCGCGCGGATTTCTCGAATCGTCGTCAATTCGTCCTTCACGGCCTTCTTCCGCCGCCTCGACCCGCGCCCTTGTCCGATGCTTCCCGACAGGTATACGATGAGTTTGATTCAACCACTTCGTCCGAGGTAGCCCCCATGCCGCCGCGGTACGTAAGCGTCGCCATCCTGGTGTTCTGGGCGTTCGCGGCGGTCGGCCTCGCCACCCGCGACATCCTGCCCGAGTGGATCGTCGGCCTCCCCCCCGACTTTCAGTCGATCTCGCGCGCCGCCGACTCGCAAGGCCCTTCGCGCTGGCTCGTCCAGGTCGTCGACAAGCCCGGCGACGACGACTTGCGCTCGGTCGGACAGGCCTCGACCGAAAGCATCCGTCGCGGCGACGGCGGCCTCGAACTCCGCAGCCGGATTTGGTTCGACTCCTCCGAATTGCTCCGCGGGACCTCGATCGAAGCCGCCGGCGGCGTCAGGCTCTCCGCCGAAAGTTCTTTCCAGGTCGATCCTTCGGGCAATTTGAAGTCGTTTCTGCTGATCGTCCGCGCCTCGAACGACCCCGAGCCCGTGATGACCGTCGAGGGACGCCAAAGCGGCGGCAAAATCGAAGTCGTCTCGCGCGGCGCGCTGCCGCTGCTCACTTGGAAGCGAACGCTCGAATACGCCCCGAGAGCCCTCGTGCAAGACGGCTTGGGACCGATCGACCGCTTGCCGGGCCTGCACCTCGGCCAGCGCTGGGAGACCCGGGTGGTGAGCCCGATCACCGGCCGAGTCGAGACCGCCCGCGTCGAAGTTGCCCGCAAACGCGTCATCCACTGGGGAACCAGCCCGGTCACGACCTTCGAGGTCCTCCAAAAGCTCGGCCCGCTCACCTCGCGCGCCTGGGTCCGGCCCGACGGGCTCGTGCTCCGTCAAGAGATCCCGTTTCCGCTCGTGAAGCTCGTCCTCGAACGCCAGGCCGCGCCCGTCGACGTGTCGCCCAACGACCCCGCCAACATCCCACAAGGCGTCCGCCCATGATCGAACTTCGCGGCGTCACAAAGACTTACGGCGCCAAAGTCGCCGTCGACCACCTCGATCTCGACGTCCGCGCCGGCGAGCTTTTCGCCTTCCTCGGCCCCAACGGCGCGGGCAAAACGACGACCATCAAAATGGTCTGCGGACTGCTCCGACCCACGTCCGGCACCGTGCTCGTCGGCGGGCATCCCGCGACCAGCCAGGAAGCCCGGCAACTCATCGCCTACGTCCCCGACCAGCCCTTCCTCTACGAAAAACTCACCGGCCGCGAGTTTCTCCGCTTCGTTGTCGAAATGTACGGACTCGACCCCGCCCACGCCGCGCGACGCATGGACGAACTGATCGAAATCTTCGAAGTCGGCGACTACATCGACGAGCTTTGCGAAAGTTACTCTCAAGGCATGAAACAACGCGTCGTCTTCGCCTCGGCGCTGGTCCACGACCCCAAAGTCCTCGTCGTCGACGAACCCCTCGTCGGCCTCGACCCCCGCTCCGCGCGCATCGTGAAGGACGTCTTCCTCGAACAGGCCCGCCGCGGCGTCGCAGTCCTGATGTCAACCCACCTGCTCGCCATCGCCGAGGAGCTTTCCGACACCATCGCCATCATCAACCACGGCCGGATGCTCGCGCTCGGCACCCTCGACGAGCTCCGCCACAAAGCCCAACGCCGCGGCCCGCTCGAAGAACTCTTCCTCGCGCTCACCAGCGGAATTCGCGTCGAAACCGCGCTCGAAAGCTGATCCAAACGACGCCCCGCGAGACACTCGGCTCCCACCGTGCGGAGTGGAGTATCCGCGCTCAAAACTCCATCCGCTGGAACGCCTTGATCCCGATCCGCAGCGGCACGATCGTCGCGGCCGCGCCCACAACCAGGCTGAACCCGATCGCAAACCCCATCCAGAGTTGAAAACGCCCCTCCGACAGCGGCAGGCCGGCGAAATCGTTCGGGTCCCGACCCGCGAGGTAGAGGTGGCAAGGGACCGCCAGCGTGAGCACGACCGCCAAAATGAAAACCAGGCTCACAAGCAGATTCAAGGTGCCTCCGAACCCCGCCGCGATCTTCGACGGGTCGGTCTCTTTCAGATTCGGGAGCCGCGCGCCCAGACCGACGCTGATCCCCGACAGCCCCAAACAGAGGATCGCCACCATCCCGACGTGGAGCGCGATCATTGCCGCGCTCATCCGCAGCATGAGGTCGCTGAGCACGACGAGGAACTCGGTCGCCACGAGCGAAATCCCCGCCGAAAAGACGAATTTGCCCCACAAAATCGCCTCGCGACGCAACGGCAGCAGGCCCAGAATCCAGAAGTTGCGCCCCTCGAGCGAGAGCAAGGGAAAAATAAAACGGCTCGTGAACGTGGAGAGAATGAGCGCCGTCACGCCGAGGTTGAGTAGACTAACGAGGTTTCTCCAATAGGGCGGCTGCTGGTCGTGCGAGAGTCGCCGGATATTGACGAAGTAGAACGCGAGCAGGCCGAAGAAAATGAGAAATTGCGACCACTGCGCGGGGTCGCGGGCGAAGGTCCGCAGATCCTTTAAAAGCAGGAGTCGGATCGGCCTCGGCAAGATGCCGAAGACGCGGTGGAACGCCGCCTCGAGCCACGCGTTCGGCAGCCTTTTCCGCGAGGAACGCCCCCCCTGAACGCGCGCGTGGCCGCCGCGGTAGAGGTCGCGCGCGACCACCGCCGCGATCAAATACGCGAGTGCGGCGTGCGCCGCGATCACCATTAAATAGAAGAGACTGTCGCTCCACGACCCCCGCGCCGCCGACACCAAGCCCGTCGACATCCAACGACTCGGCCAGAGTGGATATTGCGTGAACGCCAGCCGGCTCAAAAGTCCGTCGAGCCAATCGCTCGACAGCGCGTCCCCCTTCGCCTGCGAGGCGCTCACGATAATCCACACTCCACCCGCGACCATCAACCCAACCAACACCGCCAGCACCGACTTCCGACGCCTCGGCAAAAAGTACGCGATCAAGATCGCCGCCGTCGCCCCCAGGCTCGCGGGGATCAGCACGAAACCCACCAAATACGCCGCGAAAATCAGGTAAAACCAGCCCGAAGCGTTCACAGTGATGCCGTACGCCGCCATCAGCGGACTGCCGAGCAAGAGAAATCCCCAACTCGAAAACAACACCGCCTCGCCGAATTTGTAGGCGAAGATGCGGTCCGCCGGCGCGGGCGTCGTGAGCAGAAAATCAGCCTCGCGCGACTCGTACAATCCGGTGTAAACGAGAATTCCGTTCGAGAGAAACAGCATCGCGAGCAACGACAGGAAAAAAAGTCCGAAAAGATACTCCACAATTTCGTTCGTGAGGCTGACGTAGGCCGCGACGAACTGAAATCCCCCGAAAAAGAGGACGAACAACCCCGTCCAAAAGACGGCGCTCGAAAATGCGATCATCGTCATCCGCAGCCGCGAGCCGCGCAGGGCGCCGCGCACGGTGTTGCTCCACAGATTCCAACGCAGCCTTCGAAACGCGCGCGCCGACGCGGCGGGCGTCGTGAGCGCAACCGGCAACGAGGTGTTCGACTGGGGCATCGTGCGCATCGTGGGTCGGCACTCGGGCGACGGGGGCCGCGGTCGCGGCGTACTGCAACAAATTTATTCTATCCTGCCGCCCCCCGCCTGCGAAGCCGCCGCTCGATTCGATCGACGTCGACCCGCCGCGCGGCTCCCGGCTTGAAACTCGGCCAACGTTTGGTACACTACTTCGCTCAACGCCGGCCAAGGCGAAGTTGCGCGCGCGATCCGATCGCGAAACGTCGCACCGCAGGCATTAGGCGCTATTGTTCGCAATCGAGTTTAAGGTGGTGTGCCGATGTCGATCGACAAGAGTTTGAAAAAGGCCGGATCGTTGGCCCGCGTGCGGAACGTCCTGAACCGGGCCGAGCGGCTCGCCGTTCTGCAGGAAGACGAGCGCTGGAAGCCCGAGCAGGGTGTCTACAACCTGCCAAAAACGAAGTACCGTCGCCTCGCCCCCGGTCAGTCGGGGCCGAAGCGGACCACTGCGTAAGTCCCTTGCCGGATGCGGCTTACGCGCCGAGGCTCAGGCAGGCTTGGGGTGAGCGTCGGCGTGTGCGGCGTTAGCGATCGACCGGCAAGGCGCCGACCTCGACCGCGAAGCTGAAATCGCGCTCGGTGAGCCCGGCGTGTTCGTGCGTTGAAAGCTCGAGCCGCACGTTCCTGAAGCTCAAAACGATGTCGGGATGATGGTCGTGCTTCTCGCAAAGCGCGGCCACCTGGTTGACGAATTCCAGGGCGCGGCGGAACGACGGAAATTGCCAAGAGCGGATCAGCATGTCGCCGTGCCGCTCCCAACCTTTGACGTCGCTCATCCGGGTTGCGATCTCAACCTCGGTCAGCTTCGACATGAGCCCGGAAGCCTCCTCGAGGGTCGTGCCGCGGCGGGGCGCATCGGGATTACTTCTGCTCTCCGCCACGTATCTTGATTATTCCACCCCCGGCCCGTCGGAACAAGAGTCAACCGATCGCGCTTCTTCGCCGACGTCCCGGCGGCCCGCGATCGTCGCGTCGCACGCTTCCTCACGCCTCAACGTCGCGGTCGGTCCCCCATGACACTCGCCTTTTTTTGCGTCGCGATCGTGCTCGTAAGCGTGCTCGGCGGACTCCTGCCGCTCTCGACCATCCTCACGCACACGCGACTTCAGCTTTATTTAAGCGTCTCAGCGGGCGCGATGCTCGGCGCGGTCTTCTTTCACATGCTCCCCGAGGCGGCGCGCCTGGGCAATCCGAGCAGCCTGAATTGGGCCGCTTTGGGACTGCTCTGTTTGTTTTTTCTCGAGCGTTTCTTCGCTTTTCACCATCACGAATCGCCCGCCGACCCCGCGGAGCCGTGCCCTTCGCACCCGCACGAGCACGGCACCGGCCGCGGCCACTCCGCGGGATTATTAAGCGACCTCGCGCCGGGGGGAGGGGGCGGCGCGCGGGCGAAAGGGACGTCCTTGCACTGGGGTGCCGCGGCGCTCGGACTTTCGGCCCATTCGCTTGTCGGAGGGGTTGCGCTCGCGAGCGTGTGCGCGGCCGACCGGACCCTCGGGTCAATCGCCGCCCCCGCCGCCTGGGGGGTTTTCGTCGCGACCATGCTCCACAAACCGGCGGACTCGCTCACGATCGTCAGCTTGATGCTCCGCGCGGGTGCTCCGAAGCGACGCGCCCACCTCGTCAACCTCGGCTTCGCACTCATGATCCCGCTCGGCGCGGCGGTGTTTACGTTGGGCGTCGGCTCGCTCGGCCCCGCGGCCGCCGCCGGATGGGTCGCCTTTTCCGCGGGAACCTTCCTCTATATCGCCCTCAGCGACCTCATCCCTGAACTCCAATTCCACGAGCACGATCGACTTAAACTTTCAATTGCACTC
>JAJYDB010000161.1 GCA_021777845.1 Planctomycetota bacterium | reverse complement strand
GCGAGTGGCGCGCCGGCGTCGTCGCGCGGGTCGACGGGCCGCGCGTCCGCAGCCGTCTCGACCCCAAACGCGCCGCGCGCGAGCCGTCGCCACGACCGCTCAGGCTCCGCGACGTCGGCCTCGAGCCGACCGTCGCGCGCCTGCGACCTCAAGGCCGCGACCGGCACGCCCAAGAAGGCGTCGACGGTCCGCCGCGCCGCGGCGAGCCGCGCGGGGTCGTCGCCCGCCGGCAGCGCGACCCAGACGATCGTCGCCCCCACGTCGGTCAGCCCTTGCGACGCGATCCAGCCTTCAAAACGACGCCCAACCTCGTCGCGGACCGCCGCCGGCCACGGCGTCGCCACCGCGACGTCGCGACCGCACAGCGTCGGCGCGCAGCCGCAACACGCCGACGTCGCGACGGCGATTACGAGCGCGGTCAGTGCACGTGGTCGGTTCGAGGGGTCCATCAAGGTGCGCGCCGCACGCCCGCCGGATCACGACGCGATCGCTCCACGATAGGATCATTCGTTCGGCTTGCGGCCGAGCGTCACCTTCAACTCGAACTTCTTTTCGCCGCGCATCACCGCGACGTCGACGGTCTCGCCCGGCTTGTGCCGCGCGAGGCACTCGGTGTAGTCGTAGATCGTCGCGACCGGCTTGCCGCCGAAGCCGACGACGACGTCGCCCCCCTTCAGCCCCCCCTTCTCGGCCGGACTCCCTTCGCGGACGCCCGAGAGCTTCACGCCCTTCGTGCTCTCGTCGTAGTCGGGGATCGAGCCGAGATACGCCGTGATGTTCACGCGTCCGACGTCGCCGGTCGGGGTCCCGCCGTGCGCCGCCGCGACCTTGGGCGTCGCCCGCGCGAACTCGAGACGCTTCGGACGCCGCGCCAGGTCGAGCAGGAGCAGCTCGCCAAGGTCGGCGATCCGCGCCATGCCTCGATAATTGATGCGGTCGGCGTCGTCGCTGGGGCGGTGATAGTCGGTGTGCGTGCCCGTGAACGCGAACAGCACCGGCAGGTTCTTCAGGTAGAACGACTGCTGGTCGCTCGGCCCCAGGCCGCTCGAAATCTTCTTGATCGTAAAGCCCGCCGAGGCGCCGAGCACGTCGACGAGCGACTCCAACCCCGCCGCCGAGCCGGTCCCGTAAACCGTCAACTCGTTCTTTTCATTCAGACGTCCCACCATGTCGAAGTTGACCATGAACACCGTCGAGGCGAGCGGGTAGAGCGGGTGCTCGACGTAATATTGCGAGCCGAGCAGCCCCTTTTCCTCGCCCGAGAAGGCGATGAAAACGACGCGCCTGGGCAGCGGGTCGGGCCGCCGCGACAGCCGACGCGCCATCTCGAGCACCATCGACGTCCCCGACGCGTTGTCGTCCGCGCCGTTGTGGATCTCGTGCGACAAAAACGCGAGCGAGCCCGAAAACATCCCGCCGTGCCCGAGGTGGTCGTAATGCGCGCCGATCACGATCGTCTCTTGCGCCCGCGGCCCCGACCCTTCGAGCACCCCGACGACGTTCTTCGTCGCGATCTTCTCGCGCTCGACCGTGATTTTCGCCGCGACCTTCCAGCCCGCAACCACCCGCGAGCGCGGCTTCAGGTCGGAATCGATCTGCTCCTCGAGCTCGGTCAAGGACGGCTCTTTCGCCGCCGCGAGCATCTCGTCGACGATTGCACGCTTGATCATCACGAAAGGGATCGGCGAGTTCACGTCGCCGCCGGCGTTCATGAATCCGAGCAGGCGTTCCTCGCCCCCCTTCGCCTCGGAGGCGTCGTTGACGACGAGCACGCCCGCCGCGCCGTGCTGATAGGCGTTCGTCGCTTTGTGGCGAAAGGTCGCGAAGTCGCTGTTGCGCTTGCCGTCGAACGGGCTGGCGTCGTCGTTTTGACGCGGCTCGCGACGAATCACGAGCACGACTTTACCCTTGACGTCGAGCCCCGCGTAGTCGTCGTAATCGAGCTTTTTCGACGGGTCGTGCGCGGTGATGCCGTAGCCGACGAAGACGACGGGGAGCTGATCGAGCGAGCCGCCGACGCCGATCGCGAGCGGCGAAAAGTCGAGGCGCGGCTTCGCTTCGACCTTGTTGTCGGCGGGCCCGAGCAGGGCGAGTTCGAGCGGGGTGCCGAGCCGGGGCTCGCCGATCGAGAAGCTTTGAAAATAGCCGTCGGCGGCGGGCGCGGTCTTGAGACCGAGATCCTTGAAGGTGTTCGCGATGTAGTCGGCGGCGGCCTCGATGCCGGGCGTGCCGGGGGCGCGGCCGTCGCGGGCGTCGTCGGCGAGAAAGGCGACGTCGCCGCGGAGGCGCGTTTCGGCGGGAGTCGGCGCGGCGGCTTCGAGGTTGTCGGCCGGCGCGGCGAGTCCCGCGGAGAATCCCGTCGAGGTCGCGAGCGCACACGCCGTCGCGACCGCCCGCCACGCCCGATTCCACGCGGCGCCGCGCTTGCGCATCATCATGATTCTTACCTCAAGGGTGCATCTCGGACGACCCGGTCGCGCGCGGCGGCCGGCGTTGCGGCGCGCGGAGCCGGCGCACCGCGGTCACTCTGCTTGTAGATTCTCAAGGCTGCGCGCGCGGTCGTCAAGCCGCGCGGGACCTCGATTTCGACCGCGGACCCGGTTTCGCGACGATCGCGGCGATACTTTGACGCCCGACCGCGGTTATAATCGTGTCGGGAACGCTCGGAAGTCGTGGTCGGAGCCGGGCCGCCGGCGCGGGAGCCCTCTTGATATGATGTGGACGCGCGTCTTCACGAAACATCGCGGCGCGGCGCGGGCGGCGGGTGCGTGCGCGGCGACGGTCGCGGTCGTCGTCGGGTTGTCGGCGTGGTCGTCGGCGCAGGGGCCGGGGTTCAACCCGCAGGATCTGTTCCAGAAGCTCGACGGCAACGGCGACCGCGTCATCGACCGCGGCGAGGTCCCCGAATCGGCCAAAAAGTCGTTCGAGACGCTGCTGGCCGCGGGCGACGCGAATCACGACGGACGCCTCCAGCTCGACGAATATCGCGCGCTGTTGCTCTCGCTCCGCGACGAGTTCGCGACAAAGAAGGCGAAGGGGAAGGCCGCGCTTTCGGCCAGGTTCGCGACGCTCGACAAGAACGGCGACGGCAAGGTGGCCCGCGACGAGTTCGACGGCCCCCCCGCCCGCTTCAACCTGCTCGACGCCGACAAGGACGGCTTCGTCACGCTCAAGGAGTTCCGAGCCGCCGCCGCCGCTTTCGCGACCAAGACCAAAGCCGCCGGCAAGACCAAGGCGAAGGCCAAAATCGAGGCGTGAGCGCGGCGCGACTCGAGCTCGAAGCGAGCGCGGCCGCGGCGTCGATCGACGTCGGCGTTCGCGCGCCGATTATTGATGATGTTTGAGTTTGGCCCCCGGCTCGGGTAAGATCGCGGCGGCGGTGACCGAGTCGATCCGAACCCTTCTTGTCGAGGCCGCGCCGATGTTGCAATCTAGCGAAACGGAACGCTCAGTCGTGATGAGCGGCGGGCTGGTGCTGGGTCGCGTCCCTTGGGGATGGCTGTTGGGTGTGGGTCTGGCGTTGATTGTGTTGGGCTCGCTGGCGTTGGTGGTGCCGCTGGTGTTCACGCTCACGACGGTGACGTTCGTGAGTCTGATGTTGATCCTCGGCGGCGGAGCGCACACCGCGGGCGCGTTCTGGACCCGCGATTGGACGTCGTTTTTCACGCACCTGTTGATCGGGCTGTTGTATTTGGTCGTCGGCTTCGTGTCGCTCGAGGAGCCTCTGCAATTCGCGGCGGGCCTGACCTTGATGCTCGCGGCGTTTTTGATCGTCGGCGGCCTGTACCGGATCATCCTCACGCTGCGGTTTCGCTTTGATCACTGGGGCTGGATGCTCGCGAACGGCGTGATCACGCTCGTGCTCGGGATCATGATTTGGCGGCAGTGGCCGTTCTCGGGGACGTGGGTGATCGGCACGTTCATCGGCATCGAGATGCTCTTCAGCGGCTGGACGTGGGTGATTCTCGGGCTCGCGCTGCGTCGCCGCGCGCATCGACCCCTGGCGTCGTAAGCGTCGGCGGCGTCGCAGGGCCCGTCGCGTTCGGCCCGCGCGCGTGGTTTTGTTGCGATCAAAGCATCGTGCCGTCTGCACAGGATTTCGCGCCGAGTGGACCGTCGCGAGCCGTCGCGGTTACAATGGCGTTTCGAGGGCGCGTCGCGAGGGCGCGCCGGCGGGTCGAACCTTTGGGATACGAGCGATGAAGTGCGCGTCCGCGCTTTCCAAAGTGCGCAACACCGAGACCGCGACGCGGGGTGTGCTCGCGACGATCCGCGAGCGGATGGACGGCGCGGCGGGCGACCTCGCGGTCGTTTTCAGCACGCCGCACCACGCCGACGCGCTCGGCGCGATCTCCGCGGCGATCCGCGCCGAGGGGCTGGCGCGGCACGTCGTCGGCTGCACCGCCGAGGCGATCATCGGCGACGGCGAGGAAGTCGAAGGGGTCTGCGGCCTCTCGCTCTGGATCGCCTCGATGCCCGGCGCCCAAGTCGCGCCGATCACGCTCGCGCCCGCCGTCGAGAGTTGGCCGATCGACAACTGGCGCACCCCCCCCGACGACCCCGACAGCCGCGCCCTCATCCTCCTCGGCGACCCCTTCGCCTTCCCCGTCGACGTCTTCCTGAAACGGCTCAACGACGAGCACATCCCCCTCCGCGTCTTCGGCGGCATGGCCAGCGGTGCACGCGCGCCGCGTCAAAATCGACTCGTCCTCGACGACGACGTCCGCGAAGACGGCGCCGTCGCAATCCAAATCGACGGCGGCGTCAAAATCCGCGGCGTCGTCAGCCAAGGATGTCGGCCGATCGGTCAACATATGATCGTCACGAAGGTCGAGCGCAACGTCATCCGCGAACTCGGCCGCACCCCCGCGCTCGAAACCCTCCGCGCGCTCTTCGAAACCCTCGACGAAGACGACCAGGACCGCGTCCAACAGGGGTTGCATATCGGCCGCGTCATCAACGAATATCAAGATCGCTTTCAACGCGGCGACTTTTTGGTCCGCAACGTCCTCGGCGCCGACGACGCCGGCGGCATCGCGATCACCGACGTCCTCCGCGTCGGTCAGACCGTCCAGTTCCACGTCCGCGACGCCGTCACCGCCGACGAAGACCTGCGCATGCTCCTCGAAGCCGAACGCCGCGCGCACCCCGGCTCGAAGCTCCGCGGCGCGCTCGTTTTCACCTGCAACGGCCGCGGACTCCGCCTCTTCGACGAGCCCAACCACGACGTCGCCGTCCTCGACGAAATCGCCGGACCGATCCCCGCCGCCGGCTTCTTCGCCATGGGAGAGATCGGCCCGATCGGCAACCAAAACTTTGTTCACGGCTTCACGGCCTGCATCGCCTTGTTTGAGGAAGACGAATAACCGACCGACGTCGTCACAACCTCACTTGATCACGACCCAATGTCCGCCGATCGTGCTCGGGAAGGTCGCGAGCAGCGTCCGCGAGCCGGCGTCCCAGACCAGCGCGGCGGCCGCGAGCGGCTTGCCGTCGACCTCGACCGACGTCGGCGGATGCGCGAGCGCCACCCGCGCGACCGCCTCGACGCCCGCCTGGCCATCGACGTGAAACCGAAACGCGCCGTCGGCCGTCGTCGCGGCGCCGAGCACCTTGCACGCCGCCGCCAAAACCCGCGGCGTCCCCTGCGGATGCAAAGCCGCGGCGCGGTCGAGGTCGAGCAACAGCTTGCGACTCCCCGGCTCAAGCACCACCGCGTCGAGCACCCGCAGACGCGCGTCGAACAGGTCGACGTAGCGACCGCGGACCACGTGCGACCCCCCGCCGATCGACTCGTCGAGACCCGCCGCGACCACGTACGGACCGCGACGCAGCATCATGTGATTCGTCTCTCGATACTCCAACCCAACCGCGGCGCACGCTCGCCGCGCCAGCCCGCGCACTCGCCCCGCGCCGTCCTTCTTGTACGTCAGCGCCGCCGGACTCGCCGCCTCGAAGAACACATGCCCCTTATCAACCGTGAACGCGCCCGCATGTGCGTCTTTCGGCAGACCAAGCTTCTCGAACAAATGTTCGCGAGGCGTCTTGTAGCGCATTTGCCTCGACGCGTCGTTCCACCAGCCGCGGACGCCGTTGTAAGGGTCGCGGTCGTCGTCGACGAAGACGAGCGCGCCGCCCGCGCGGACCCAACGCGCCAGCGCGTCGTGCACCGCCGGCGACATCGGCTTCATCCCCTCGTACGTCATCAGCAGCACCCGGTGCTGCGCGAGCGCGCCCGGCGACGTCGCGTTCTCGAGCTGCGCCGGCTCGACCGGGATCCCCCGCTGCACCAGCGGCAGCGCCAACCCGAAAAACGAGCCTAAATGCTGGTCCGAAGCGTGCGGCTCGCCGCGCTCGAACATCATCGTGTCCGAGACCACCACCCCCACGCCGCGCGTCCCGCACTCCCACGAGATCTCCTTTTGATCCATATCATTGAGCACGTTGATCACCGTCGCCAACTCGGTCGCGTAGGCGGGCGGGATCGGTTCCTTCGCGACCGCCTCGCCGCGACGCCGACGCCCCCCCTCCGCCTTCGGGTAGCGGCCGTGATAGATCCGCTCGGGCCACGGCATCACCTCGTAACGCCAGACCTGCGGCCAGAGCAGCGACGCCGTCAGCGTGCTCTCCCAGTTCGTCCGATAGTCGACCCACGTGTGGTTCGGGTCGTCCTCGATCGGGTCGTTCAAGAACCAGACCGTCCCCCCCGACGCCCGCACCACGTTCATCATCGCGCCGTATTCCAGGAACGCGGTCTCGAACGTCCGCTCCTTTTGACGACCCTCGTAGACGTTCGGCGTCCGCGCCGTCCCCGTCCACACCTGCGCGATGAACCCGTCCGCCCCCACCTCGATCAAACTCGACTCCGGGCTCACAATGTTCCAGTGCGCGTAGTTCACCAGGCTGTGCGTCGGCACGTAGCAACGCACCTTCCGACCCGACTTCGCGTTGTCCGCCTTCACGAAGTCGAACACCTGCTTGAGCGCGCGTCGATATAAATAATACTTCAGCATCGAGGCGCGATATTGCGCGTCGACCGACGTGTGCGGCGCCACCCAATCCTCGCCGTAATACGCCTTCCACTCGCGCTTGAACCCCGCCGAATAGCCGCCGCGCACCCAAAATTCAGGCTCCTCCAGATGGATCGCCGCCGCGCCCGCGTCGATCGCGCGCTGCACCCCTTGACACAAAAACTTGCCGAAATTCTCGCCCGGAGACATGTAATAAACGTCCCCCCCGTGCGAGATCACCTTGCCGAAGCGGTCGGTCTGCGCCTCGTCGACGTGATTCACCCCGTCGAACCGCCCGTACAAATAATCCTGGTACGTCCCCCACGAAACGCCGGTCATCAAGTGCGTCACATAGCCTTGCGCCTTCCACTGGGCGATGCGATCGGCGAGGTTCGCCTCGACGCCGTAACAGACCGCGACGTCGGACCCGAGGTTGATCATCGGGTCGAAGCCCGAGTGCGTTTGAAAGCAGGTGCGCTCGCGTTTTTGGTCGGGATCGACCGGGCGCGCGGCCTTCGGCTCGTCGGCGATCGCGGCCGCTCCCGCCGCGCACGCCAGCCCCGCGAGCCATAGTTGCACGTATCGACGCCTCATAGCGTTTCTCCTTATGTAATGATGTTCACCGCATGGGGGAGTACGATCGCGCGGCGCCGCCGCGGCGGGCCGCTCACGCCGTTTCCTCGAGTTTTCGGTAGAGCGACGACAGCCCCAGCCCGAGCCTGCGGGCGGCTTCGCGCTTGTCGTCGCCGCATTCTTTCACGACGCGCTCGATGTGCCGGCGCTCGTAGTCGCGGACGGCGGCGCGGAGGTCGTCGCGGGCGTCGTCGGCGGGGCCGACGGGCATCAATTCGGGCGGGAAGTCGCTCGCCGCGAGCACGGGGCCGTCGCCCAAAATGACCGCGCGCTCGAGCGCGTTGTCGAGCTCGCGCACGTTGCCCTGCCACGACGCCGCCATCAGGCCCCGCAGCGCGGCGGGTTCGACGCCGTGAACCCGCCGGCCGAGCCGCCGCGCGTGCCTCGACAGCAGAAATTCGACCAGTTCGGGGATGTCGTCGCGGCGGTCGCGCAACGGCGGCATCGCGATCGCGACGACGTTCAGTCGGTAGTACAAATCGCCGCGAAACCGGCCCGCCTCGACTTCCTCGGCGAGGTTTTTGTTCGTCGCCGCGACCACCCGCGCCGCGAACCGCAGCGACCTCGTCGCCCCCACCGGCAGCACTTCTTTCGTCTCGATCGCGCGCAACAACTTCGCCTGCGTCGCGAGCGGCGCCTCGCCGATCTCGTCGAGAAACACCGTCCCCGACCCCGCCGCGACGAACAGCCCCGCGTGGTCGCGATCCGCCCCCGTGTACGCGCCCCGCACGTGGCCGAAGAGCTGATTTTCGAGCAATTCGTGCGGGATCGCGGCGCAATTCACCGCGAGGAACGGCGCGTCGGGGTCGCCGCCCAAAGCGTGCAGACCGCGCGCCGCCGGCTCCTTCCCCGTCCCCGACTCGCCCGTGATCAACACGTTGCTGCGCGTCGGACCCACCTTCGCGATCAAGGACCGCACCGCGCTCAGCGCCGGTCCCGAGCCGACCAGCGCGAACGACTCGTCGCGCGCGTGCAACTGGCGGCGCAACCCTTGATTTTCCAGCGCCAAGCGCCGAAAGCTCGTGAGCCGCTCGACCTTCGCGAGCAGCTCGTCGAAAATCACCGGCTTGATCAAATAATCATGCGCGCCGCGACGAAACGCCGCGACCGCGTTCTCGACCGTCGCGTAAGCCGTGATCATGATCACCAGCGTTTCGGCGTTGAGCCGCAGCGCGCCTTCGAGGACCGCGAGCCCGCCGCCGCCGGGAAGCTGCACGTCGCACAGGACGACCTCCGGATCGAAGTCGCGCGCCGCGGCCAGCGCCCCCGCGACGTCGCCCGCGACCGCGACGTCGAAGCCTTCGCCCTCGAGAAATTCGCGGATCAAGGCGGCGATCAGCTCTTCGTCGTCGACGACCAAAACGCGTCCGCGGCGCGGCTCGGGGTCGCGCCCGCTCGTCGTCGACGTCCGCGCGCCGGTGCGATTCACGCCGAGCCTCCCGTCGCGGCCGCGAGCGCGGCCGGCTCGACCTCGCGACGATCCGACGACCCCGCGTGGTCGACCGCCGCCGGCAGCTCGATCCGAAACGTCGACCCCGCGCCCGGCTCCGAACGATACGTGATCCGGCCGCCGATTTCCTCGATGATTTGCCTGCAAACGAACAGGCCCAGCCCCGTCCCGTGCGGCTTCGTCGTGAAGAACGGCTGGAACAGTCGGCAGCGATCCGCGACGCCGATGCCGCGGCCGTCGTCCTCGACCGTCAGCTCGACGCTCGCCCCCGCGCGCCGCGCCGACACGCGGATTCCGCCCCCCGTCTCGGTCGCGTCGATCGCGTTCAACACCAGGTTCAAGACGACCTGCGTCAAGTGGTCGCGCGCCGCGCGGACCGCGGGCAGATCGGCCGCGACGTCGGTCTCGACGACTCGCTCCTTCACGCGTTGATAATACTTCGCGATCCCCAGCGCCTCGTCGACCACCTCGCCGATGCGGACCCGCGCGACCGCGTCCGAGGCGGGCCTCGAAAAGTCGACGAGCTCGCGAATCGTGCGCTGAATCCGGCCGAGCTGGCGGTCGGCGAGCGCTAATTTTTCCGCGGTGTAGGCGTCGGTCCCGTGCTTTTGGAGCATCTGCACGAGCCCGCTGAGCGCCGCCAGCGGGTTGCCGACCTCGTGCGCGATCCCCGCCGCGAGCAGCCCGAACGCCGACATCTTTTCTTGCTGGATCACCCGCGCCTGCGACGCCCGCAACGCGTCGGTCCGCTCCGCGACGCGACGTTCGAGGTCGTCGCGACTCGTCGCCAGCTCCGCGTTCAACTGCTCCAGACGCGCGCCCGCCCCTTTCAATAGACTCGTCAACGACGACGTCGCCCACGTCACCCACGCCAAAAACGCGATCGTCACCAGCTCGCCCGACATCCCCGCCGGGTCCTCCCGCAACGCCAGCGCCAACGCGTGAAAACTCAGCCCGTGCATCACGAACGTCAGCCACGCCGTCCACGGGCCGTGGCGAATCGCGCAGCACACCAGCGACAGCAAATAGTACCAACGGAACGGACTGTTCCACCCCGTGTCGTGATAACACAGCAGCGCGATGAACACCGCTTCCATCATGGATACGAAGAGCGGCCAACGACGCAGGAAGACTTCCCCCATGCGGTAAAACGCGGTGTCGAGCGCCGCGAAACCCGCGCCGAGCGCGAGGAACGCGCGCACCGCCCACGGGTCGCGCAGACCCGTCCGCGTCTGGACCAAGAGCAGGCCCATCACGATCCCGAACCAGCGAATCTTGACCACGATCGACTCGCCGGCCAGGTCGCCGCGCGCGCGATCGCCGCTCCCAAGCGACATCGTCCCTTCCCGCGTCCGCAAATCGATCTCGATCCCCGCCCCCTCGCGAAGGCGCGCCTCGCGCCCGCCGCCGCACGATTGTAACACGACCACGCCGCGCGAATCCCGACGACTCGCACCAACTGACCGATTGTGCATCCGAGCCTGGCCGTATTAAATAAGAGCGTTCGCGACCCAAACGGTTCCGAGTGCCCGCGCGCCGCCCCCGCGACGACTTCGCCACCCGAACGAGACCCGCATCATGACCCGACCCCTGCTCGCGACGATCTTGCTCGCCGCCCTCGCCGCCCGCCGCGCGCTCGC
>JAJYDB010000160.1 GCA_021777845.1 Planctomycetota bacterium | reverse complement strand
AATTCAACCTCGAGCTCGGGGATCCGCCGCAGCAAGTCGAGCCCCGGCGTGCCGACGTCGAGCGCCCGCAAGTGGCACGGCTGGTGGTATCCGACCCGCGCCCGCAGCGGCGCGGCGGGCTCGGGCAAGAGGCCGCGCGCGTCGAGCCCGCGCAGGTATTCGCCCAATTCAAGCGTGTGCGCGGCGACGAGCTCGGCGTCGAGGTCGTCGGTCAGCTTCTGATATTCCTGCTTGATCATCAGAGCGGCCGTCGGCTCGGCGGTGACGACGGTGTAGCCGTCGCGGACGGCCTCGGCGAGCGCGCGGAGGTTCCGCAGCGCGAGCGAGCGCGCGTGGTCGATGTCGCCCGCGACCAGCGCCGGCATGCCCGAGCCTCGTTGACGCGGCGGGACATAAACATTGACTCCCGCGTGCACGAGCACCGCGACGACCGCCTCGGCGAGCTCTTGATCGTAGTAATTCGCGTACAGGTCGACGAAGAAGGCGACGCGCGCGCCGTCGCGCTGCGGACGGGGCTTCGTGAGGCCGCGGCGCGCGGCGCGGCGGACGAACGGCGTGCGGTGGACGCGCGGCAAGCGCCGCAGTCGCGACAGCCCGAGCATGCCCTCGATGAGCCTGCGCGAGGCTCCGTTCGAGAGCAGGGCGTTCGAGAGCATCGGCAGCCGCGAGGCCAGCCGCGACCAAGTTTCGACGCGCGAGAGCAGCCAGTCGGAAGGATTCAGGCCGTGGTTTTCGACGTACGCGGCCTTCGCTTCGATCATCAGGCTCGAGACGTCGACGCCCGCGGGGCACTCGGTCCGGCAGAGGTTGCAGTGCAGGCAGAGGTCGGCGTGTTTCTTGAAGTCGTCGCCGCCCCAGAGTCGCGGGTCGACCACGCCCGCGGCCACTTGTCGGAGCAGGTTCGCCTGCGCTCTCGGCGTGGCGTCTTCCGAGCCCAGCCCGCGGAAGGTCGGACACATGCGGAGCGTCGGCTCGCGCGACCGGCAGGTTCCGCAGCCGTTGCACGCCTCGGCGCGCGCGAGCGGTCCGTCGGCGGGACCGGTTCCCCAACGCAGGACCGGCAGAATCAAGCTCGACGTCAGGCCGGGCGTCGGGCCGGCGAGCGGCGCGAGCGTCGTCGCGGAGTCGGCGGCCGTCGTCTCGGCGCGGGACCGCGGCACGGCGCGGGTGAAGGTCGGGGCGAGCGGCAGATCGTCGTGCGGGAGCCGGTCGGGGTTGAAGACGTTGTGCGGGTCGAACGCCTGCCTCAGCTCGCGATTCGCGACGTTCCACTCGCCCGATCCCGCCTTCGCGAGCGGCGCTTCGTCGTCGGCGCGAGAGCCGCGCCGGGCGTCTTCGACGAGCGCCCGCACCCGGCAGGCGATCGAGGCGGCGCGGCGCGCGTCGGCGGGGTCGGCGAGGTCCAGGAAGACGCGCAGGTTGATGTGAGCGAGCCCCGCGTGGGCGTCGAGCACCCAGCTCGCCTCGTGATCCTTCAGGATCGCGCGGAGCGCGCGGACGACCTCCGGCAGCGCCGCGGGCGGCACGCGCATCGGCTCGGCGACCCAGACCGGCCGGCTGCGCGCACGCGTATTCATCAGCAGCGGCTCGATCGCGCGGCGGAGGTCGAGGATGCGCTCGACGTCGGCGCGGCGGGTCAATTCAAACGGGTGATCGATCAGCATCCCTTGACGCAAGAGGCGGTCGCCGAGGTTGCGCGCGCAGGCGGCGCGGTCGTCGAAGTCGACCCCCTCGAACTCGACGACGAGGATCGCCTCGGCAAGCTCGGAGATCGCCGCGCGGAACGAGTCGTCAACCTCGCGGGCGAGGCGGATCGAGCGCCAGTCGAAGAGTTCGCAGCTTGTGGGGCGGGCGTCGAGGCAGGCGGCGACGGCGTCGGCGGCGTCGTCGAGACGTCCGAACGGGAGCACGACGGCGCAAGTGACCGGCGGCGTCGGACGCGTGCGGAGCTCGATTTCAACGATCACCCCGAGCGTGCCGTGCGAGCCCGCGAAGAGCCGCGCGAGGTTGATCGAGTCGGCGTCGACGGCGCGTTCGAGCGCGGTCGGCGGCTCGTGGTCAACCTCGCCGTTGAACGGGCGGCGGGTGCGGCGCTCGAGCCGCCAGCGCGCCAGCCGCGCCACTCTCCGCGCCACCTCGTCGCTCGCGGAGGTCGGGTCGGCGTCGAAGTCGGGCCAGCCGACGCTGCCGAATTCGGCGATCTCGCCGTCGACCAGCACAACCCGCGCCGACACCACCTGCTCCGCGAACGAGCCGTACCCCAGCGACCGCGGCCCGACCGCGTCCGACGCCGCCAGCCC
Source organism: Planctomycetota bacterium (assembly GCA_021777845.1). Taxonomy (GTDB): domain Bacteria; phylum Planctomycetota; class Planctomycetia; order Isosphaerales; family Isosphaeraceae; genus JAJYDB01. The sequence continues at coordinate 8,469 of JAJYDB010000160.1, read as the reverse complement.
GCCGATCGTCGCCGACCGCGGCGCGTCGGGCTCGAACGCGGGCCGCAGCCCGCGCTCCGCCAACAGCGCCGTCAGCGTCTCGAAACTGACGCCCGTCTGCACCACCACGCTCTCGCTCCGCAGCTCGATCACCTGCCGCAGATATTGGCTCAGATCCAGCACCAACCCCGCGCCGAGCACCCCGCCGCCGCGCGTCGTCGCCGACCCCCGCGGGTGGATCGACAGCTCGCGCTCGCGCGCGTAACGCACCGCCGCCGCGACGTCGCGCTCGGTCCGCGGCGCAATCGCGCCGAGCAAGTCGACCTCGTCGTAGCCCGCGTCGAACGCGTACGGAGCGCGATCCAGATCGTCGAAGTAGAGGTTGCCCTCGACGACCCCGCGCAGATCCTCGTATATTCGCGCGCGGCGTTCATCCACGAATGACGACCTCAGCACAAGAGAGTCGGAGGAGCCGCCTGATTCAAGGCGCCTTCGGCACGTTCTCGGGAGCCTCGGCGTCGCGCTTCTTGAGCTCGGCGATCCGCATTTTCTCTTGCCGATAACGCTCGCCGACCGCGAGGTCGAACGCCTTGTAGACGCGATCGGGATTCGCGCCCGCGCCGCGATACTGGCCAAGACAGCGGTAGCAAATCACGACGTCGCCCACGATGTAATAGAGCGCCATGTCCGCCAGCGCCGAGAGCAACAGCACGCCCAGCGCGGGCATCGGCCGCCGGTAATACCAAAACACCGTGCTGATCGCGAACGACAAGATCACCAGCGCGAGCCCAAGGCCCCACGGGAAATCCTTCTGCACGTAGAGGTCGTCGGTCGCGCACCAGGCGCACGCCCGCAACCCGCCGGAGCCGTCGAACGCCTCGCGATGCAACGGCCTACGCGTGCCGCAGCTCGCGCACACCGCCTCGCTCGCGCTCCCGACCGACTCGACGCGACCGACCGCGTCGCACTGCCCGCACGCAAAAGTCAGTTCCATCCCGCCGCCGCTCTCGTCGCCTACCCATCGTGGATCGCATCTCCGCGACCCCGACGTCGCGGCGAAACCGTGATTCTAACCATTTCGGTGTCGCACGGCATCGTCGCGGTCGCTGAGCCGCCAAGATTTATCGAGACGAGATCGCCCGCGGCGGCAACCACGCCGACGCACAGGTCACATCGCGACGCCCGTCGAGCCTTGCGCCGCCAGCGCCGCAAGCTCGCCGAACAGGACCAGGATCGTCGCGATATACAGGATGCCCGTCGCCGACTGCGTCGAGCGAATCAGCGCCGTTTGCCACGAAAGCCGCAGCGCCACCCCCGCCGCAACCACGCCCATCCCCCAGCGAATCACCTCGAATACGACCGGCGAACCGCCCAGCCCCGCCGTGCCGAACGCGTGCGTCGCCGCCACCGCGACCCCGGCCGCCGCAACCGCGCCCCGCGCCGCCAATCCCCAGCCGCTCCAAGCAATGTAACGCTTCAGCGGCTCGATCGACATCGTCGAGGCTGTCAGATAGTAATGCCCCAGCAGCATCGCGGAGAGGCTCGCGCCGAGCAGCACCGCCGACGTCGTCCGCGCGAGCGCGTTCAAGGCGATCACGACCGGCCCCACGCCCGTCGCCGACGCCTCCGCAACGCTGATCGCGACCAGGATCCAGCCCCCGACGCCCGCGACCGCCGCCGTCAACGGACCCGCCAACCTCGGCAGGCCCATCCCCCAGCAGACCGTCGCCAAGTACGCCAGCACCGCCGCCGAACCCGCCAAGATCAGGCCGTGCGCAGGCACGCCGACCGCGCCGGCCGCGGCCGTCCGCGACGCTTCGCCCGCCGTCGTCGCCGGAGTCCCCGCGCTCCAATAGACCAGCGCGGCCAGCACCAGCAGGCTGAGAATCACGAGCGCATGCGTCCTGTAAAACCGCGGCGGCACTTCTTTGACCGGCGTCGCGAGCAACAAGACCGCCAGTCCGGCCGCGAGCCGTACGGCGAAGTCCGCGAGCATCAGCGCGACCCGCCGAAAATGAGCGACAACACCTCGGCCCGCGACGTCGGCCGATCCTTAAACGCTCCCCGCAACGCACTCGTCACGAACGAGCTCTCGGGCTTCCGCACGCCGCGCAGAGTCATGCACGAGTGGCTCGCTTCGAGCACCACGGCGACTCCCTTCGCGTCCAGCTCGCGCATCAGCAGATCGGCCAGCTCCTCGGTGAGCCGCTCCTGCATCTGCGGACGACGCGCCAGGACGTCGACCACCCGCGGGATCTTCGACAGCCCGACCACCTTCCCGTTCGGAATGTACGCGACGTGCGCCTTCCCCACGAACGGCAACAAGTGATGCTCGCAAAAGCTCTCGAAGCGGATGTCCTTGATCAGCACCAGCTCGTCATACTTTTGCGTAAACAATTTGGTCAGGTGGACGCGCGGATCCTGACGCAGTCCGCTAAAGACCTCGGCGTACATCCGCGCCACGCGGTCAGGCGTCTCGACGAGCCCCTCGCGGTCGGGATCCTCGCCGACCGCAATCAATATCTCGCGGACGGCGTCGCGAATGCGCGCCTGGTCCACACCCGCCGCGGCTTCGATCACGGCGTTGTCGTCGTCAAGTTCATCCAGCCCCGCGCAGCCGTGCCCGGCGCCGTTGTGCTTGGAGCCGCCGTTTTCGGACCCGCCGTTCCGCGAGCCGCCCGACGCGTAAGAAGAACCCATGACAGTCAAGTCTCGCAAAGGGATCGGACGGTCGCGTCCGTTGATCGCAACATTCAGTCTCAGCGCGACTTCCGTAAAATTATCGCCGCTATTGTAGACCGCGAGGGGGTCGAAATCAAGGATTGCCGCCGCGATCAATTCACGCTGAACGGGGGCGGGAATCGACCCGGCCGCGGCGCTTTGTTCGCTCCCGCGGCGATCATTCGAAGCTCCTCAAGCAACGCGACGCCGCGCACGTTCACGCGGGTTTCGGCCAGCAGGCGTTGCTTCAAATCGATCGGCAGGTCGCACGCATGCGCCACGACATCGGTCAGGACCGCCTCCGGCGCGGTGTCGAGCAAACGATGCAGGTCCGCGTCGACCCTGTGCACACGTTCGAAGACCTCGAGGAACAACGCCGCCAGCTCCTCGCGACGCGCCGCGCGTGCTTCACTCGTGTCCTCGGGGTCGTAGTCGTCGTCCAGCAACGACGCGATCGCCGTCCGATAGAGCTTCCCGCTCGGGACTTCGCGTTCGATCCGCACCCGTCTGAGACCCAAGAGCAAATAGTTAAACTTGCCGTCGGGCAGACGTTCGTGCTGGATAATCCGCCCGACGCAGCCGACTTCCTCGATCACCGGCGTGCCCGGCGCGAGCAACCGCACCGGTTGACGAACCTGCACGATCGTGACGAGTCGGTCGCCCGCGAGAACGTCTTCGGTCATTTGCCTGTACCGCGGCTCGAAAATGTGCAGCGGCAGAACGCTGTGCGGGAACATCAAGACACCGGGCAGCGGGAACAGCCGAGCGATGTTCGTAAAGCCACTCAGGTCGTGTTCGACGTCCATCAGTCGTCCCAGCGCCGCGCGGTCGTCCGCGTTGATCACTTCAATTCAACCTCCAAGCCCGAATCCGCGGACGCAACGTCGCCGCGGGAGAAGAAGGTTTTGGGGAACCCCTGCGTTCCCGCGACTCAACTCGCCGCTTGGTTGGTCCTTCAGATTGTATTTAACCGCGACAACGCGACAAGCCCGTTGCGAACCCTTGACCGCCGGCCGTCGCGTGTTACGATGCGATTCCGACCAACGATCGAGCCGCACTCATCGAGACGCCCTCACCCGCCATGACCGCGCCCTCCACACCCGACCCGCACCGGAAACGGCACGCAGGCCGCGTCGTGAAGGCGCTTGCGCGGTCTTATCCCGAGGCATTTTGCGCCCTCAAGCATCGCGACGCCTTCGAGCTCGTGGTCGCCACGATCCTCTCCGCGCAATGTACCGACGCACGCGTGAATCTGGTCACGCCCGCGCTCTTCGAGCGCTACCCGCACGCCCGCGCGCTCGCCGACGCCGACCCCGGCGAGCTCGAGTCGATCATCCGCTCGACCGGCTTCTTTCGCGATAAGGCCCGGAACCTGATCGCGATGGCCCGCGGCCTCGTCGAGCAACACCACGGCGAAGTCCCGCGCGACCTCGACGACCTCACGCGGCTCGCCGGCGTCGGACGCAAAACCGCCAACGTCGTCCTCGGCACCGCGTTCGGGATCGCGTCCGGAATCGTCGTCGACACTCACGTCCAGCGGCTCACGCAACGTCTCGGCTTGACGGAGCGCAACGACCCCGTCAAGATCGAACAGGACCTGATCGCCGTGATCCCCCCCAAGGAATGGGTCAATTTTAGCCATCGCCTGATCAGCCACGGACGCGCCGTCTGCACGGCCCGAAAACCGCTTTGCGACGCTTGCTCGCTCGCCTCGATCTGCCCCAAAATCGGCGTCGACGCCGCGTCGCGACCGAAACCCAAGGCCGTCGCGAAGTCCAAGCCCTTGGACGAATCAACCCCGGCCCTCTCGAAGCCCGCTTCACCACAGTCGACGGCCGCGCGCCGCAAGCGATCTACTCATGCACATTAACGATATCTTCAAGGCCTATCCCACCACGTTCAGCTTCGAGTTCTTCCCGCCCAAGAACGAGGAGGCCGCGGTCGAATTGTTCGCGAACATCGCGCGGCTGCAAGTCCTGCATCCGTCCTTCGTATCAGTCACCTACGGCGCGGGCGGCGGCACGCGCGAACGCACGCACGACCTCATCGTCCGAATCCAGCGCGAGACCAACCTGACGGCCGTCTCGCATCTCACGTGCGTCTGCCACTCGCGCGACGAGATCAACGCGATTCTCGATCGCTACGCAGCCTCGGGCGTCGAGAACATCCTCGCGCTCCGCGGCGACCCGCCCCGCAACGCCGTCAACTACGACCGCGCCCGCGACGCCTTTCAGTACGCCGAGCAACTCGTCCGCTTCGTCGTCGAATGGAGCCGAAACAGCGCCAAGCCCCCCTTCGGCATCGGCGTCGCAGGCTTTCCCGAAGGGCATCCCGACACGCCGAACCGACTCGTCGAAATGGATAACCTCAAGCGCAAGGTCGACGCCGGCGCCGACTACATCTGCACCCAACTCTTCTTCAACAACCACGACTTCTACGACTTCCGCGACCGCTGCGAACTCGCCGGCATTCGCGTGCCTATTTTAGCGGGAATCATGCCGATCTCGTCGAAAGCCGGAATGATCCGCATGGCCGACCTGGCCGCCGGGGCGCGGATCCCCGCCGATCTGCTCCGCGCCGTCAACCGCTGCAAGGACGACGCCGCGGTCGCGAACGTCGGCATCCAATGGGCCACCGAGCAGTGCCGCAAGCTGCTCGACCACAGCGTCCGCGGCATCCACTTTTATACCCTGAACCGCTCCGACGCGACCCGACGGATCTACGAAAACCTCGGCGTCCAGGATTCGCTGGCGCTGCAGCCCCAATAAGATCGAAACCCGGCCCGGCCGGCTTCGAGAATCGACCGGACCGTGTCGCAACACCTTATGCCAGAAGCCCTTTGATCACCTCGCCGTGGACGTCGGTGAGGCGAAAATCACGGCCGGCGTACTTGTAAGTCAGTTTCGTGTGGTCGAGGCCAAGCAGGTGCAGGATCGTCGCGTGCAGGTCGTGGAAGTGGACCTTGTCGACCATCGAATAGTAGCCGTAGTCGTCGGTCGCGCCGTGAATCCGACCGGCCTTCACCCCGCCGCCGGCCATCCACATCGAGAATCCCTGCGGGTTGTGGTCGCGGCCGTCGCTCCCCTGCGACGTCGGCGTGCGACCGAACTCACCCCCCCACAGCACCAGCGTGTCCTCGAGCAGACCCCGCGCCTTCAGGTCGGTCAACAGCCCGTAAATCGGCCGGTCAACCTCAAGCGCGTTCTTCGCGTGGTCGCGCTTCAAGTCGCCGTGCTGATCCCACTTGTAACTGTGCGAAATCTGCACGAACCGGACCCCGCGCTCCGAGAAGCGCCGCGCCATCAGACACATCCGACCGAAGTTTTTTGTCGTCGGATCGTCAAGCCCGTAAAGCTTTAACGTCGCGGCACTCTCGTCCGAAATGTCCTGAAGCTCGGGCGCGGCGGTCTGCATCCGAAACGCCAACTCGTAACTCTCGATCCGCGCTTCGAGCGCCTGATCAGGGCCGGTCCGGCTCAACATTTCGTCGTTTAGCTCGCGAGTCAGGTCGAGCTCCATCCTCTGGAGGTCGCGCGGGGTCTCTTTGTTCGTAATGAACGAAATCTTCGCCTGCTCGGTCGGCACCCCCGCCGTTCCAATCTGCGTCCCCTGATAGACCGCGGGCAGGAATGCCGAACTCCAATTGTTCACGCCGCCGTGCGAGAGATTCGGGCAAACCGTGACGAATCCGGGCAGGTTCTGGTTCTCGGTCCCGAGTCCATACGTGATCCACGACCCCATGCTCGGCCGCACGAAGGTGTCGCTGCCGGTGTGCAGCTCAAGCAGCGCGCCGCCGTGCCGCGAGTTTGAGCCGTGCATCGAGTTGATCATGCACAGGTCGTCGACGCACTTCGAGAGGTGCGGGAACAGCTCGCTGACCCACATCCCGCTCTCGCCGTGCTGCTTGAATTTCCAAGGCGACGCGAGCAAGTTGCCGGTTTGGCTGGAAACGACGCGCGGCTTCGCGAACGGCAGAGGCTTGCCGTGGTCGCGCTGGAGCAAAGGCTTGTAGTCGAACGTGTCGACCTGCGACGGGCCGCCGTGCATGAACAGGAAGATGACGCGCTTCGCCTTCGCCGGGTAGTGCGGCGGCCGCGGCGCAAGCGGGTTGCCGGCGGCCGCGGTCGAGATTGACGATGCGGCGCGACCCTCCTCGGCGAGCATCGCCGCCAGCGCCAAGCCCGCGAACCCCGCGCTGCCGCGTTGCAAAAGCTCGCGACGCGACATGGCCCCCTCGTGGCCGCTCAACCAGTGCTTGTTCACGGCGATCGCCTCCCTTGAAAAGCGGAATCGGTCGATTCACGGCGGTCCGCGGCAAGTCCCGCGGCGGCGGCGTCATTCCAGATACAAGAATTCGTTCGTGCACAACAAGGCGCGACAGAGCCCCCGCCAGGCGAGCGTCGGACGCGACTCCTTCGCGTCGCCGAGCTTAAGCGTCTGCGCGGAGCGTTCGTAACGCGCCAAGAAGTCGAGCGCGCGGCTGGTTTCGTCGCGCGTGGGAGGCCTGCAAAACGCCCGTTCGTAGATCGCGTCGATGCGACGAGCGTCGTCCCAATCCTTATGTTCGAGCAGCTTCCGCGCAAGCTGCAAGGTGGCGCCCGCGACGAGTTCGCTGTTCATCAACATCAGAGACTGCGGCGCGACCGTGGTGGCGTCGCGCATCCCGTTGGGGACGCTCGGGTCGGCGAAGTCGAACGCTTGGAGCACGTCGTAGACGCCGCTGCGCAGGATCGGCAGGTAGATCGTCCGTCGCGGCGAGTCGTAAAGGTTTCGGCTCACCGAGCCGGTGTCGTTGATGTAGGAGTGGTCGCCGTTCGTGATCATGGTCCCGTGCATCGCCGGGTCGAGCACGCCCGCGACCGCGAGCACGGCGTCGCGAACCTCCTCAGCCTCGAGACGACGGCGGTCGAAACGCCAAAGCAGGCGATTCTCGGGGTCGACCGCGGCCGATTCCGCCGAGTAGGCGGTGCTCATTTGGTACGCGTTCGAGAGCATGATCAGCCGGTGCATCGCCTTCATCGACCACTTGCCGTCGACGAATCGACGCGCGAGCCAGTCGAGCAGCTCGGGGTGGTCGGGCCGATCGCCGAGGCGTCCGAAATTATCGACCGAGCGCACGATCCCCTGCCCGAAATGCCATTTCCAGATCCGGTTCGCCATGACGCGGGCGGTGAGCGGGTGGTCGGGTTTCGTGAGCCATTCGGCCAGCTCTTTTCGGCCGCTCGCATTCTTCGGCAAAGGCGCTTGGTTTTCGCCCGCGATCACGCGCAAGAACTGACGCGGCACGAGCTTGCCGAGCGTCATGTGATTGCCGCGGATCGCGATTTTGATATCGGTCGCGGGGCGTTCGTCGACCGCCATCGCGCTGGGGATGTCGCGCATTTGCTTCCGGAGCCCCTCGATGTCCTTCTTGAGTCGCGCCAGGGCTTCGGTCGTCGCCTGGGGGAAGGACGATTCGGGGCGCCGCGGCGTCGCAAGCGCACCCGAGGGGTCGCGTGCGATCACCGCGAGCGCCTTCAGGCCGGGATCTTGATTGCGGCCGGCGGCGCGGAGGACGTCGCGATAGCGGACGGCAAGTTCCCGCGCGTTTGCGGGTCGGGGCGACTTGGCGAGCGCGGCCTCGATCGCGACGAGCGACCTCTCGCCGGTCGGCTTATAGGCTCCGGCGGCGTCGCGGGAGAACCACGGCCGCAGAGGCGAACGCGGGTCGTCCTTCGCCGTGCGCAGGAGGCTGGTCCAGCGGTCGACCGCGACCGACCAAAGTCGAGG
>JAJYDB010000159.1 GCA_021777845.1 Planctomycetota bacterium | reverse complement strand
GGCGAACCTCGGGAAAGCCGCGGAGAACTTCGTCGCGGACGCGGAGGTCGCGCGTCGACTCGGCGATCGAAGCGCGCGGCGCGGTCGTCGGCATGTCCATCAAGCTCTGCTCGTCGAGGTCGGGCATGAACTCGCGACCGAGCTTGGTCGAGGCGACGTAACCCAGCCCCAGCACGATCACGAACAGCCAGCAAACGAGCGTCGTTCGATCCATCATCCAGGACAGCATCGGCTTGAAGATCGCGATCATCGCGCGGACGAGCGGGTTGTCGTCCTCGGATTTGATCCGGCCGCGGAGAAAGATCGGGATCAGCGCGGGCACCAGCGTGATTGAAAGCAGCGCGACGCCGACGAGCGCGAACGTCTTTGTGTACGCCAGCGGGTGGAACATCTTGCCCTCGCGACCGGTCAGGGCGAACACCGGCAAGAACGACAAAATCGTGATCAGCACCGAGAAAAAGATCGGTCGGCCGACGGTCCGGCACGCTTGCACGACGATCTCGGTCGTATCACCGGTGATCGGCGCGCGTCCGAATTTGAGCGTGAGCCGGTGCGCGGCGTTCTCGCCCATCACGACCGCCTGGTCGATCAAAATGCCGACGCTGATCGAGATCCCGGCGAGACTCATGATGTTCGACGACATCCCCAGCAGCCGCATCACCAGGAAGCTGAAAAGGATCGCCGCGGGCAACGTGACCGCGACGACGAAAGCGTTGCCGACGTGCCCCATCACCAGCAAAATCGCGATCGAGCAGACGATCAACTCCTCTTTGACCGTGCCGCCGACGGTGTCGAGCGCCTTGTGAATCAGCGGCGTGCGGTCGTAGAACGGCACGATGCGGACCCCCGCGGGCAAGCCGGTGCGCAACGACGATATCTTTTCCTTGATCCGCCGCGTCACCTCGAGCGGATTCTCGCCGACGCGCATCAAAACCACGCCGCCCACAGCCTCCTTGCCGTCCTTTTCGAGCACGCCGCGACGAAACGCCGGCCCGATTTGCACCGACCCGAGCAGTCTCACCGTGATCGGCACGCCGTTCCCTCGCCGCGCGACGACGGTCTCGCGGATGTCGTCGATGCTCTCGATCCAGCCGACCGAACGGATCAAAAACTCGGCGTTCCCCTGATGCAGCACCCGCCCGCCGACCGACGAATTCGAACGCGCGACCGCCGCGTACACTTCACCCAGGCTGACCCCGTAAGCCCGCAGCTTGTTCGGGTCGAGGTCGATCTGATACTCGCGCGGCGCGCCGCCCGCCGACGCGACTTCAGCCACGCCGGGCACGCTGTTGAGCTGATACTTGACGTACCAATCTTGGATCGAGCGCAGTTCGGCGAGGTCGCGGCCGTCCCCCTCGACCGTGTACCAAAAGATTTGGCCGACGGCGGTGGCGTCCGGCGCGAGGTACGGCGTCACGCCAGGCGGCAGGAACGTCGAGGCGATCGAGAGCCGTTCGAGCACGCGTTCGCGGGCGAAGTAATAGTCGGTCGCGTCGTCGAAGATGATCGTGATCATCGAGAAGTTGAACTCGCTCGACGACCGTACCACCTTCACGCCCGCCAGCCCCTGCAAGTTCACCGACAGCGGGTAGGTGATCTGATCCTCCACCTCGCGCGGGCCGCGGCCCATCCAGTCGGCGAACACGATCACCTGGTTCTCGCCAAGGTCCGGTATTGCGTCGACCGGCAGCGTCGCGAAGGCGCGCAGCCCCGCGATCCCGAGCGCGACCGACGCCAGAATCACCACCCAACGGTTGCGGACCGACCACTCGATGACCCCTTCGATCACGGCCGAGCCTCCGTCGCAGTCGCCGTCGACGACGCGTGCTCGTGCGCCGGCGGCGTCCCCGCGAGCGCCGGGTTGATGCGCGTCTCGGCGTCGATCAGGAACGCTCCCGCCGCCGCCACGCGCTCGCCCGCCTCGACTCCCGACAACACCGGGAAGCGGTCGCCGACGCGCGGCCCCAGCACCACCTCGCGACCCTCAAACACCCCAGGATCGGTCTCGACGTACACCACTTTCCGCCTACCCGCGTCAATCACCGCCGACTCGGGCACGCTCAATACTTCGTGCTTCGGCGGCGGCGCGAGCCTCGACAAATAACGCGCGGGCCGCGCCTTCAGCTTCGGAGGGCACGCCGCGCAACACGTCCAAATCCTGCGTCCCTGCACCTCGACCTGCACCGGCTCGCCCATCGCGCCGAGCTTGAGCCCCGTGACCAGACACGTCTTCTGCTCGGCCTGCGTCAAGCTCGCCTTCAACAGACTCGGATGCGCCGGGCGGTCGACTGCGAGCCGCTTCCTGAACGCCGGCAAATCCGCGATCGACGTCTTCAAACTCACCGTCGCGAACATCCCCGGACGAAGCCGATGCCCCGGATTCTCCAGCGCATACCGGACCTCGACCGTGCGCGTCGCGGGATCCAAGTGCGGCTGGACGAACTCGAGCCGGCCCGCGAAGACCTCGCCGGGGTACGCTTCGACCGTCGCCTCGACCGCCTGCCCCTCCTTGATCAACCTGAGCTGCCCCTCGTACACCTGCGCCTGCACCCAAACCGTGTGCAGGTCGGCAACCTCGAACAGCGTCTGGCCCGCCTGCACCTCCTGCCCTTCAACGACGTTCTTCTTGACCACGTGCCCGTTGATCGTCGACAAAATCGGGATCGTGAACGTCGCGTCGCCGCGCTTCAAAATGTCGTCCACCTGCGCCGACGTGATCCCCCAGCGACGCAGCTTCTCGCGCGACGCCCGCAAGATCGCGCGACGATCCTCCTCGATCAGCCGCGACGCCTCGGAACCCGCCGTCAAGGTCGTGGACGCGCGTGTCGACGCGCTCAGAAGCTCCTCGATCGCCTGCGACAACTCCGGGCTGTACATCTCGGCAAGCTTTTCGCCGACCTCGACCGACTGCCCGGTGAAGTTGACGTAGAGTTTCTCCACCCGCGACATCCCGGGCACCTTCGAGACGATGTTCGCGAGCAGACGCTCGTCGTATCCGACGTACCCGACCGTCGCCAGCGTCCGTTCGAGCGGCGCGTAGTCGACGTCGACCGTCTTGATCCCCGCCTGCGCCGCCCGCATCGCGGACAGCTCAACCCGCGCCGTCACCCCCTCCGCGAGCGGCGTCTTCGCCCCCCGCTTCCGCCTCGCGAGCGGCATCCCGCAGAGAGGGCATCTCCCCGGCTCATCCTGCACAACCTGCGGGTGCATCGGGCAATAATATTCCAGACCCGAGACCGCGACCCGCGACGCCCCCGCCGGCCGCATCCACTTGTCGTAGCGGTTCGCCAACTCGTCCCAATACACGAACACCGCCGCCGTCACCGCCATCAAGACGATAAACCGCAGCCGCAACTCGATCACTTTCAGCAACATCCAGAACCCGCCGTCGTGCTTCGCGGCGCGATCCGATACGGACTGTTCTTTGAGAGACACGATAGTCGCTCCGCAAACGCGGGGTCGCGCGCCGGGCAGTGTCCAGGGCGCGCCGGGATCGACGTTGAACGCACGCACGGATGACGAAACAGCCGCCGCGGCCTAGCACCACGACGAACCGAAACACGCGCGGATCGACCCGAAAATCGAGACGAAGCCGCCCGTTTAAAAAAACGCGTGCGTTAAATCAGGAGGTGGGTGGAACGCAGATGAGCGTGAATCGAGGCGACGCCGCCGCGCGCGGGGCTGGTCTCGACCCGAAGCGAGCAAGCGATGGGAATCCGTAAGTCCGCCGTCGCAGCTTGAGAAAAGCGAAGGTTGCGGAAGGAGGTGTCGCGGGATTCCGACTTTTCAGGCGCGGCCGGCGCGGTCGGCTCGTCGGGCCGGCAGGTGCACGGTGAGGCGGGCGTCGCGAACGTCGGCGTTAAAGCCGAGGCGGCGACGTGATGATCGTTGCGAGCGGCCGCGGCGGGTCCCGCCGGGCAGCAACAACAAGCGCGTGCCGGCTTCGCGCAGCAACCGCGGTCGTTCTTGGAGCCGTCCACGCTCGACGCCGACGCCGTCGCGCCGCCCAGCATCCACAGCATCAAAGCCGCGGCTGCGAGCCGAGCGACTCTAAATCCACGAGAGTGCGACTGGCCGATCGAATTCATCGAACGCCTCGTTTGAACACGCTACGGCACCATCGATTATTCTAACTCTGATTGCGAGCCCGGCAAGCCGGATTATTCCGGCACCGGCGAATTCGTTAAATTTGTCACAATTGATGCAGCTTCGTCCCCGCGCGCGCCGATGAAGTTCATTGAAACAGCGCGCGCCGCGTGCGCTCGCTTCGTGTTGCCAACCCACCGCGGGATCGCGTGCATGACCGACCGCGAGGAGCGGAAACGACACAGGCTCCTTGCTCTGCGCATCCTCGCGGTGAGCATCGCGACGGGATGCGTGCACGCCGAAAAACGGACGTCGACGCCCGACGCCTCCAAAAACGATCCAGCCCTCGCCGCGACGTCCTACGAAGTGCCCGCCGCGACCAAGCTCGCGGCCCGTCCGGCCCCGACGTCCGAAAGAACGCGCGACGACGAGGAATTCGCGCAACCGCTCCCGGTCGAGGCGTTCGTGGAGCGCGCCCTCCGCGAAAATCGGACCGTCCAGGCCGCCTGGCACAACGTCGAGTCGCTCCGCTACCGGATCCCGCAGGCGACGACGCTCGACGACCCCGTCGCCTCGAACTCGGTGTTCCCGATCCCGAGCGTCGCGCCGCAGTATTCGTTGATGGGATACAACCCGTACAACCTCACGCTCGCGCAGCAGTTCCCGTGGTTCGGTACGCTCAAGCTCCGCGGCGAGGTCGCCGAGCGCGACGTCCAGGTCGCGCTCGCGGAGCTCGCGGCCGCACAGCTCGACGCCGTCGCCGCCGTCAAGAACGCTTACTACACGGTTTACGCAGGGCTCAAAACCGAAGAGCTGCTCGTCGAGAACCGCAAGGTTGTGGAGTATTTCCGGATGCTCGCACTCAAACGCGTCGAGAGTGGAGGATCTCGGCAAGACGTCCTCCGCGCCGAGGTCCAACTGAGTGAACTCGACCGCGAAATCGCGACCACCCGCGCAAATCTCGCATCGGCCCGCGCGGCTCTCGCGCGGCAGATCCACGCGCGCCCCGACGCAGGCTTCCGCACTCTCTCCGCGCTCCCCAAAGCCGACGCGCCGCGCGCGATCGAAAGACTCTTCGAGGTCGCCGGCGCGGCGCGACCCGAACTTCGCGGTCGACTCGCCGCCGTCGCCCGCGACGAAAAAGCGATCGAGCTGGCGCGGAAACGGTTCTACCCCAACATCACAATGGGGCTCACCTATATGGATATGGAGAAAACCAACGCGCAGACGCCGCGGACCGCCGGCGGAATGCCGAACGTCGGCCTCTTCGTCGCGTTCAACCTGCCCGTGCACAAGCGAAAATACGAGGCAGGCGTGCTCGAAGCGCGGTCGCGCGCCGCCGCCGACGCGAAGCTCGTCGAAGCCCAGGCCGACGCGATCTGGAGCGAAATTCAAGACCTCCACGCCCAGGCGAACGCACAGCAGAACGTGCTCGCGCTCTTGCGCGACGACATTCTGCCGCGGTCGCGGAAGTCGCTCGAACTCGCGCGATCGGATTACGCGCTCGGCAACGTCGACTACGCGACGGCGCAATCGGCCTTGCGCGAGGTGCTCCAGGTCGAGCTCAACGTCGCGCAGGTCGAGGCCGAGCTAGGCAAGGCGCTCGCGGCGCTGGAACGCGCCGTCGGCTGCGAGCTTGAGTCGAATTCGGCCGGCCCCTCGACGCCGGCCGCGCTCTCGACGCCGACGTCGCGAGACTCCACTCCGTCGATCCCGCCGCCGACGCTCCCGGGTCCGTTTGAGACGAAGCCGGCGGGCTGAACTACACTCTTATTGTGGAGTACCTCTCAAGGAGACCGCGGCGTGAATCGTTACACTACTCTCATCGTGACAAGCGCGCTCGCGGTGTTGCTCCACTCGGGCGGGTCGACGGCCCGCGCGCAGGGGATGGGCGACTCGCTCGGCGGTTACGGAGCGCTCGCGGGCGATTCGGCCTCGATGGGCGGCTACGCGGTGTTCGACCCGACGGCGATGGGCGCGGGCGTGATCATGCCGATGTCGGGGCGCGGCGGGGTATCGATGGGCGGCTCGGGCGGAATCGGCCTGGTCTGGCGTCCGCGGAGCCCGATGCTCTCCGATCGACCCCGTCAGGCGTATACTTTGGGGATGCTCGGCGGCACGGCGCCGATGTCCAAATCGAGTAAGGACTTCGGTCGACGGCGGTACATCTTGGGAGGCGTCGGCGGGTTCGACAACGGCGCGGGCGGGCTCGAATTTGGGATCGGGCGCGGTCCACGACGATCCCCAGGGGTGATGCCGCCCTCGTTGGGATCGCCGTTTCGACGTCCAACACCGCTTCCCGGCATCACCGGCGTCGGCTCGATGTCGATGTGAGTCGAATCCGCGCCGGTGGTTTGATGTAGCTGTCGGGGACGCGGACGTACAGCGTCGCTCTGGACCGCTGGATGCGGCGGGATCCGCTCGGCTTGGAGGGCGAAGTGCGCGGCGAGCACAACCTCGGGCGGACGCGTGGTCGGGTCGCGACGGCACGCGCCGTCTCGCCGACGAAGCGCGTTTTCGTGCGTGGATCGCGCGGCGTTTACGAGCGTCCGGCGTCGGACAAGGACGGCGGGACCGTGACCGCGACGCGTCGGACCGCGCCGAACGCCTGCGCGAAGGCGTCGACGAGCGTTTGGAGCGGGCGTTGCGCGGGCATGGTGAGCGCGAAGCCGGTCCGACCAATGCGTATCGAGCCCGGACACCCCGCGATCGAGAGGTCGCAATACGAGCAGTCGGTCGGGTAGTCGACCTCGATCGCGCCGCCGTTGCTTGCCTCGATCGCGTCAATGATCGCGACGACGTCAACCGGCTTTGCGAAGGTCATGCGGACGGTGTCGAAGCACGCGTCGAAGAGGCCGCGGAAGCGTTGATCGTCGAGCAGACTCTGGTCGCGGACTTCGGACAGCGTCTTCGTGATCGCGGCCGCGGACGGCTCGTCGTCGAGTTGTCGGACCTCGACGGTGTATTGGAAGTCGGGCGTCCAGATCGAGGCGGTGTCGGACCCGTCGGCGTTGGTGACGCGGAGCGCGGCCCGCGGATACTTCAGGTTGCGACGGATCCGCGCGTGCATCGCTTCGATCTCGCGCTCGATGTTGCCTTGGGCGATGCGCACGACGAACCCGCGCGTCGCGTCGGAGCAGACCTTCGGCGCGGTGAAGGGCTTCGCGAAGCCGTCGAGCGCGCGGACGGGCACGGTGTCGGCGCGTGAGAAGACGACGTCGCGGATGTTGTTCGACCTCGGGGCTGTCGCGGCCCGTTTGCGTTCGAGGACGGCCGCGAGGTCGGCGACGACGGCTGCCCGGCCCGCCTTCCCGGCGAGCGTCGGCGTTTGTTTGCGGCGATCGGCGAAGGTCTCGCGGATCGTGGCCGCGACGGCGCGTCGCAAGTGGTCTTGGAGCACGCCGGCGGTCAGCAATCCGCCGTGATCAAGGATGTCCGGTACATCGCCGCGTAGAACTCGCGCGAGGTGGTGCGTCCAGATGCCCTGCCCAAGTCGGTCGCTCGCGTACGACGCCTCGCCGTCGCGGCGGGACGTGAAGCAGGCGATCTGCTCCGCGTTCTCGAGCTCCTCCTTGACGTCGATGCGGTGAATCCGCGGTCGCGACGCGATGTCCTCGGGTTCGTCGGCGATTTCGACGTCGCGGAGGTCGAGGTAGAGTTGAATGTGCCGGCAACGGGTCGATCGCAGCTCGCGGATCAAGCCGCCGAGGTCGATGCCGGTCCCCGCGAGGTTTTCGTGCAAGGTATCGCGACACGCGAGGATCGTCGAGCCGGCCGTCGAAGCCGCGCGACCCTCGAAGAAGAAGACGAAGGCGTCGTCCTCGGCGAGGTCGCGGCAAAGGCGGCTCAGGTGGTGTTCGAGCGTGGTTTTCGTCGCGCGGTCGTCGCCGAGGACAATCAGATCCGCCGGGTCGCAACCGCAACCGAGGAGGGCGTCGCGGATCGCGGCGAGGTCGGCCGCGGCGTGAGCCGCGTCCGGGAACCGCGCTGGATCTTGATAGCTCTCGATGCCGACGAGGACGGCGTATTTCCGGGCGAGCGACATGGGCTGCATCGTGACCGCCGGGTCGCCTCCGCGTCAAGTCGTTCCGGCGTCGCGATCACTGCGGCAATCGATTCAAATACGGACGCGCGGCGTAGCTGCCGCCGCTCTGCGCGGCGATGCGCTTCAGTTGGTCGCCCGCCTCGCCCGCCGAGAGGTCGACGCAGTGGATCGGGATCTTGCGGACGTTCTTGCGCGCGATCGACTCGACCGTCCCTTCGGGGAACTCGCCGTCGGAGAGCAGAAAAATCGCGTCGGGCCGCAGGCCGATCGCCTGTTGCAGGGCCGGCCGCGGATCGGTTTGGCCTTCGGGCTCGATCAGTCGCAGCCAGCGCGCAAGCTGATCCTTCGCGTCGACGTCGGCCGGCTGAGCGACCTCGCCCGGCATTGGGATCGGGAGGTCGTTGTAGAAGATCACTCGGAATCGCTGCGGCGCTTGCAGCCTGCCGACGCTCGTGCGCAACGCCGACTTCGCCCGCGCCATCCGGTTTTCAAACGCCATGCTCCCCGAGCAGTCGAGCACATAGATGAAGAACCGACCTTCGACGCGGATCCCGAAAAATTCAGTCTTACGCCAAGGGGGCAGAGCGGCCCAGTCGACGGGGTCGGGTCCGTAGCGATCGACCGGCCCCGAGCCCGGCAGGCTGAGGAACTCCGAGCGCGGCTTTTTTGAGGGCAGGCTGATCGTCGGCCCGTCGGTCCGCGACAGTTTCGATTTTGGGGCGAGCTTGGGCGACTTCGCGGCGGGGTTTGACGCGGGCGCGGCGGCTTGGGACGGCGGAACGTTCGAAGCGGGCGCCGCGGCTTTCCGCGCCGGCGCGGCAACTTTTGAAGCGGGCGGCGGCGGGATCGGCGGCGGGGTTGTCTGCGCGTCGAGCTTCGCCGCGCACACGCTTGCGAGCAGCGGCACCAGCGTCGCGAACGTCCCAAATCGAATCATGTCCGACGCTCCCGCGAGGTTAAGCCACTCGGCGACCGGCGACGCTTGGAGTATAACGGATTGCCGTGCGTTGCGCAGGCTGACCCCGGGAAGAACGTCGCGGACACCCCCGACTTTCGGACCCGACCGGCAACCGCGGCATCACGTAACTTCAACCGGCGCGGGACCGCTCATGGCCATCGACGCATCGCTCTACTCCATCGCCGACGCCGACCGTCTGTTTTCGCCGTCGCTCGTGGTTTTTCCTGAACTGATCGAGCGGAACATCCGGCACATGATCGAGCGAGCGGGCGGGCCCGATCGTCTGCGACCACACGTCAAGACGCACAAGATGTCCGAAATTGTGCGGATGACCGAGCGCCTCGGCGTCCGCAAACACAAGTGCGCGACGATCGCCGAGGCGGAGATGGTCGCACGCGCCGGCGGCTCCGGCAGCGACATCCTGATCTCGTACCCGATCGTCGGCCCGAACGTCGAGCGTCTGCGCCGGCTCGTCGACCTCTATCCCGACCGCGTTTTTCGGACGCTCGTCGATCACCCCGAGGGTCTGGCCGGGTTGTCGCACGTGTTCAACGACCCGTCGCGACGGCTCTCGATCCTCCTCGACCTCGAGATCGGCATGGGCCGCACCGGCATCGCGCCGGGCGAAGCCGCCGTCGAACTCTACGAAGCCTTATGGAAGTCGCGCGGGCTCGCCGCCGACGGCCTTCACGCCTACGCCGGCCAAATTAAACAGAGCGAGCCCGCCGCGCGTCGGATCGAGGCGACGCCGGGGCAAACGGCCGCGCTTGAGTTGCGCGCACGTCTGGTCGCGCGCGGGCTGCCCGCGGCGCGGCTGGTGATCGGGGGAACGCCGTCGTTTCCGATCCACGCGACGCTCGACATCGACGGCCTCGAATGCTCGCCGGGCACCACGACGCTCTACGACGCGAGCTACAACGCCCGTTTTCCCGACCTGCCGTTCGTCCCCGCGGCGCTGCTCTGGACGCGGGTCGTCAGCAAGCCCCGGCCCGGCCGCGTTTGCCTCGACCTCGGCCACAAAGCCGTCGCCGCCGACCCCGTCGGCCCTCGCGCCACCCTCCTCGGCCTACCCGACGCCGTCGCCGTGATCCACAGCGAGGAACACCTCGTCGTCGAAACCGCACACGCCGATCGCATGCACATCGGACAGGGACTCCTCGCCGTCCCCACCCACATTTGCCCCACCTGCGCGCTCCACAAACGCGCGTACGTCATACAAAGCGGTGTTTGTGCCGGAGAATGGGACGTCGACGCCCGCGACCGTCAAATCTCAGTGTAGTTCGCAGCGTCCGCAGTCGACAAATCTCGGTGTAGAATAGAGTTGGAACTCTTTTGACGGCCGCGCCGCCGCGATGCCCGTCACACTTCCACCTCCGCGGAAACCCGCTTTCTACTCAACCGAGGTCCCAAAGCCATGAGCCAGGACCGCAAAAAGAAGCTTAAAAAACGCGCCGAGAAGATCCAAAAGCAAGAGGCCGCCAAGCAAGCCGGGTTCGATCGCGTCGCCGACGCGCTCGGAGTCGGCCACCTGTTCGCGAAGTTCGACGTACACACGGCCCGGGTGTTCACGCGGAACCTGACCGAATCCGGACTCGAGGTCGTCGCCGCCGCGGGCCAGGAGGACGACCCCGACGTGAACATGCTGGTTCGCTCGATCGACCGGCTCGCGCGGCAGCCGTTGCCT
>JAJYDB010000158.1 GCA_021777845.1 Planctomycetota bacterium | reverse complement strand
CCGAAAGGAGTCGGAACGAATGGTCAGCCGCTTTAAAAACAAGGTCCGCCGCGCAGCGCCCGCCCTTGCGGGCGTCGCGGCGGTATTCTTGTCCGCGGGCTGTGAAGCCCTCGGCGACCGCACGACGCTCTCGAACTTTCGCGTCCAGGCCCGCTCGCTCCAGGCTGAGAACGACCGGCTCACCGAGTCGTCGACCCGGCTCCGCGCCGAAAATCAAGACATGTCCGAGCGCGCCCTCGACGACGCGCGACGCATCAGCCGGCTCGAAGCCGACATCCATCGCCTCGAACAAAGCGTGCTCGCTTATCAGCAAGACCGCGAGCGGCTGGCGGCCGATTTCGCGAAGCTGAAACGAGGCCTCGCCGTCCCCGCAGACGATCTCGACACCCCCGCTCGGCAAGCCGACGATCCGGCCGCCTCGACGACTTCGGCCTCTCGAACGGCGCGCAACGAGGACGGCTCGAATTGACAGCGCGATTCGCCCGACGCACAATGCTGGGGCGCGAGAAGCTCCCTTGCCCGCCTCCGCGGCGGCCTCCGCGAGCAGACATGTCCGCGTCCGGGGGCAGCGCTTGGGAGAGATGAGCACGATGCCGGGATCGCCTCGCGTCTGGATTTACCTCACAATCTGCCTGCTCTCGTCGTCGGCCCTTGCGCCCCGCGCTTGGTCCCAAGACCCCGCTCCGCGTTCGACGCCCGTCCGCACCCGGCCTGACCCGACCGGTTCATCGCCGCGCATCGAAGCCCCCGCCGCCCAGGCAGGGCAAGATGCGACGGCCGGAAGTCCCTGGCTTGGACGCGCAGGCGCACTCGCTTTGCTGAAGCGCGTCAACCCGATGATCTGGGTGCTCGTGCTTTGCTCGATCTTTACAATCGGCCTCATTTTCGAGCGGCTGATCGCGCTTCGTCGCGAGCGGGTGGTCCCGCGCGAGTTCGCCGAACGTTTCCTGGAACGCCTCGGCTCGGGCAAGCTCGACCGCGATCGCGCCGTCGAGCTTTGCCGCGCGCACGACAGCCCCGCCGCCCGCATCTCCGCGCTTGCGGTCTCTTATTGGGGCCGGCCCGCCACCGAGATCCGTCAGACGCTCGAAGCCGACGCCGGCGGCATCATCGCCGACCTCAAACGTAATGTGCGCGCGCTAAACGGCGTCGCGACCCTCGCTCCGCTGCTTGGCCTGCTCGGCACCGTCATCGGACTGATCCAGTCGTTCGACGCCCTCGGAGGACGCGTCGGGGCGTCAAAGGGCGAGGCTCTCGCGCAAGGGATCAGCCTGGCGCTCGTCAGCACCGCGGTCGGGCTCACGATCGCCGCCGTCGCCGTTGTCGCCTACTATTTCTTCTTAAACAGAATCGACCTCCTCGCCAGGCTCTTGGACGATCATGCCCGCCGCGTGATCGAACTCGTTGCAGGCGAGACGCTTCGTCCGTCCGCACCTGCGATGCACGACCGTCGCGCGTCCGGCGCCGTCGTCGATCCCGCACGGTTTGAAAGCCGACCGCGCTCATCGGGTTGAGAGCGCGGCCTTGATAAACACGCATCCGTGCTCGCGATCCATCCCCATCCTTAAACGAAATCACGCCGACCTTACTCGATCATGTTTCATAACCGCCGACAAGCCGACGAACTGCCGCAGATCAACATGACGCCGATGGTCGACGTCGTCCTCTGCCTGCTCATCTTCTTCATGGCCGCGACCCGGCTCTATGACTGGGACGACAACGAGTTCACCGTCCGCGTTCCCGAAGTCGCCGAGGCCGGCCCGCTCGTCGCGAAGCCCGACGACCTCGTCCTCACAATCCGTCGGCCCGGGCAAGTCGCGATCGGCGAGACCGTCCACAACCTTGAATCACTCACCGGTGCACTCGTCGAGGCCCGAACCCGCTTCCCCGACCAGGGCGTGCTCATCCGAGGCGATGCCGCGCTCCCGTACCAAGACCTCGCCGATGTCCTCTCCGCCTGCGACGCCGCCGGCATCAGGAATGTCCGCCTTCCCGTCCGCGCTCGCGAGGCCGACGCGAAACCTTCGCCCCCTTAAACCCACGGAAACCGCCCAGTGATCGAGCAAATCCATCATCTCCTTGAGCTCATCAAACCCGAGTACATCGTCTCGGCGGGATACGTCGCGATGACCGCGATCGTCTTCGTCGAGACCGGCCTGCTCGTCGGCTTTTTCCTGCCGGGAGACTCGATGCTCGTCACCGCCGGAATCTTCGCGGCCCGCGGCGACCTCGACATCGCGCTGCTCAACATGTTGTTGATCCCGTCCGCTATCGCGGGCGATACGCTCGGCTATTGGATCGGATTTCATTCCGGCCCGAGGCTCTTCCGCCGCGAGAAGTCGCTCCTCTTTCGGCCCGACTATCTCAAAGCGGCGCAAGGCTTCTACCAGCGCCACGGCGGCAAAACCATAGTGATCGCGCGCTTCATGCCCATCGTCCGCACCTTCGCCCCCGTCGTCGCGGGCATTGGACGCATGGACTACAGGCGGTTCCTGCTCTACAACATCTGCGGCGGCGTCGGTTGGGTCGCGGGAATGACCCTCACCGGCTACCTGCTCGGCAAAATTCTACCCGAGACCTGGCTGAAACGACTCGACGTCATTATCGTCTTGGTCGTTTTCGTCTCGATCCTCCCCGCGCTCGTCGGCTACGTTCGTCACCGACTCGCCGGCAAGCCCGAAACCCTCGGCGAAGCTCTCGCGGCACCCGACGACGTCGCCTAGCGGCCTCAAAGGGCCGCGAGCCGAGCGCGGTCATTTATCGCCGTTCGGCTCGAACGCCCGCTCGAGCGTCTCAATCGACATCGAGCCCAAACTACCCCCCAACAGCGCGCTGAGCTGCAAGCCCACCAGCGCCTCGCTTGGGCCGCCGCCGTCCAGCACCATGCTTAAATAGGGCTCGGCGCCGACCAGCACCGCGCGCGGCTTTCCGTGCACTGTGAGCACGTATCGCACCTCGCTGTTTTCCAATTCTCGCAGAATTCCCGGAAGATTCTGATGAAGCTCCCGACTGCCAATGATGCGTACGGGGGATTCCGACGGTTTGCCCGCCATGGAAAACCTTGCTCCTGGGTGAATAACTAGGCGAATGCCCGCTCGGTGAGGTCGAATGACCTCGGCGACAACCGCGTCGCTCATCCCTGAACCAAATGAATGGAATCCGTGGACGTGACGCCAACCATCTTCAAAACC
Organism: Planctomycetota bacterium; assembly: GCA_021777845.1. GTDB lineage: Bacteria > Planctomycetota > Planctomycetia > Isosphaerales > Isosphaeraceae > JAJYDB01. Next base: position 7,639 of record JAJYDB010000158.1, on the reverse strand, counting down.
AAACACCGGCGCGGAACACGCCGGACTGAGCAAGTGGAGGATAGGGGATTTGAACCCCTGACCTCTTGCATGCCATGCAAGCGCTCTCCCAGCTGAGCTAATCCCCCCTCTGGTGTTCTTATGCTAGCGGCCGAGTTCCAGGCTGTCAACCGCGACCCTCCGCCCGAAGGTAATCCCACTCAAAGAATGACCTTGTGCCAAAACCCCGCCGAGGCAACGAAGCGACCTTTAGTTTAAACAACACTGACCAGAACAAGGACCGGCGTTTTTGGAGGCAGCCAAACGTCGAGTCGCCGCCTTCGCCGATTCGCGACTTTTTCCGTGGGGGCCGACACGCGAATCGAGACGGCTCCGGAATCGGGGCCGGGCAGGATTCGTCAAAGCTCAAACATCTTCTCAACCTATTAATCTTTATGGAGTAGGGATCACGCGGCAGGCTCGATAACGAAGAGCGGTTTCGATCGTTTCCATCGAGCCGCGTCGCGGACGTTCGCGGTCTTGGCCGAATGCTGGACCTCACAACCGCGTGGGCCTGGGTGTGACGCCGTCCTTGGAGCTGGGCGAGGCGTGCCCGGCGTGCTGCGACGGACGCTCGCGACAACCTAACTGAAGGCTCTGGAGCATTTGGTTTGGGAGCGAGAGGCTGGAAACGGTCGAGACGCCGCGCGACCACGATCGAAGCAACCCTCTGACTCTTCAACGATGCCATGGACACCCATGCGTACGCCGCGTGGGGGGGGTTGCCGTGTTGTCGCGGCCGCGATACGCTCTCCTGTTCGATGAGACGATGAACGCCCGAGCCGTTTCGGCGGCTGCTTTTTCGTGTGAAACTCCCATCCAGCGCGACCGAGTACGAGAGCACGCATGGCGAACGCGGCGACGACACCGAAGCTGTCGGGAATGAATTACCGCGTGGTGAACACCCTGGGCAGCGGTGCGGGCAGCACGATTTTGCTGATCAGCGATAAGTCGGCGGGGGGGAAGCGCTACGCGCTCAAGGTCGTCCGGCGGCAGAACGAGGACGACGACATTTACATCGAGCAAGCGAAGGTGGAGTGGAACGCCGCGCAGAAGTTGAACCACCCTGCGATCGCAAAGGTTTACGACTGCCGGATCAAGAAGAACTGGATGTTCAAGGTGGTCGGCGTCGAGCTGCTGCTCGAATTCGTTGACGGCGCCACGCTCGACGAGCTTGAAGCACCCGAGATGGGTCAGCTTGTGCTTGTGTTCTGCCAGGTCGTCTCTGCGCTCAACCACATGCACCGGCGCGGCGTTTATCACGGCGATTTGAAGCCGTCGAACATCATGCTGTCAAAGACCGCTCAGGTGAAGTTGATCGACTTCGGCACCGCCTGGATTCGGGGCGAGCAGAAGAACCGGATCCAGGGGACGCCGCAGTTCATGGCGCCCGAGCAGGTCACCGAGAAGGTCGTCGACCAGCGCACCGACATCTACAACCTGGGCGCAACCATGTATCGGATGTTCACAGGACGTTTTGTGAATGCGTCGCTGCCGAAGACGGGCGACGCGCGCAAGCCGGCGCCGCCGATTCAGATCAACCCGCGGATTCCGGGGACGCTGAACGAGACGATCATGGCGTGTCTCGAGCAGAGCCCCGAGCGGCGTCCGGCCGGGATGTTCGAGATCGGCCACCAGCTTTCGGCGGTCGCGAAGTACATGGGGCTTGAGGAGGTGGACCTGCGCGGCACCGAGGACGACTGAGCGGTGGTGGTCGCGGAAGGTCGGGGCGGCAGGATTCGCATGTTTGTGCGGCGGATGGTTTCTGGTTTGATCGTGCGATCACGAGAAACCCTCGGGTCGATCTTGCGACCGCGGGCGTCGCGGCCTTACCATGCCGGTTTGGCCCCCGCGCGGCGCGCTTGCGCCGGGGCGTCGCCGCGCCTGCCGCGAGAGTCGCGTTTCGACCCCGGAGTTCCATGCAGTACAACCCCGCGAATCCGCTGATCGTGCAGGGCGACCGCACGATCTTGCTCGAAGTGGACAACCCTTCTTTCGCCGCGGCGCGCGATGCTCTCGCGCCTTTCGCCGAGATCGAGAAGAGCCCCGAGCACATTCACACATATCGACTCACACCGCTTTCGCTGTGGAACGCCGCGGCTGCGGGGTTGACTGCCGACGCGATGCTCGAGGTGCTGGCGCGATACACGAAATTTCCGATCCCGAGCAACGTCGCGGTTGACCTTCGCGAGTTGGTCGGGCGGTATGGGCGGGTGCGGTTGCGGAGGGTGGCGGGGGCATTGCGGCTCGAGTGCGACGACGCGCCGTTGCTTGAAGAGCTGGCGCGGCGACGCGAGGTGCGGGCGCTGCTCGGCGAGCGGCTCGACGCGACGACGTTCGCGGTCGACGACGCCTTTCGCGGAATGCTGAAGCAGGCGCTGATTATGGCGGGCTACCCCGCCGAGGACCTTGCGGGCTACACCGAGGGGGCGACGCTTGAGGTTGCGCTGCGATCGACGGCGCGCTCTGGAGCGTCGTTTCAAGTGCGCGATTATCAGCGGCTGGCGGTCGACGCGTTCCACGCCGGCGGAGATGTCCGCGGCGGCTCGGGCGTCGTCGTTTTGCCTTGCGGCGCAGGAAAAACGATCGTCGGTATCGCCGCGATCGCCGCGCTCGGTCGCAACACGCTCGTCCTCACGACAAGTACAACCGCAGTCGAACAGTGGCGTCGCGAGGTCCTCGACAAAACGACGCTCGACGAAGAAGAGGTCGGCGTCTACACCGGCGAATCCAAGACAATCGCCCCGGTCACGATCGCGACCTACCAAATTCTGACTTATCGAGCCAAAAAAGACGGAGAGTTCCCGCACTTCGGACTCTTCAACGAGCGCGACTGGGGCCTGATCGTCTACGACGAGGTCCACCTGCTGCCCGCGCCGGTGTTTCGCGTGACGGCGGACATCCAAGCGCGGCGAAGGCTCGGGCTGACGGCGACGCTCGTCCGCGAAGACGGTCTCGAGGCCGACGTTTTCAGCCTGATCGGCCCGAAAAAGTTCGACGTCCCGTGGCGCGTGCTCGAACAGCGCGGTTGGATCGCCGAGGCGCAGTGCCGCGAGATCAGGCTCGACCTGCCCGGCGACCTGCGACTCGAATACGCGGTCGCGGAGCTGCGCGACAAGTTCCGCCTCGCGAGCGAAAACCCGGCGAAGGACGACCTCGCGGCGGTCTTGCTCGCCCGCCACGACGAGCCGAACGACCGCGTCTTGATCATCGGCCAATACCTCCGCCAACTCAGGCGAATCGCCGAACGTTTCGACCTCCCGCTAATCACCGGCCAGACCTCAAACCCCGAACGCGAGCGGCTTTATCACGACTTTCGGACCGGCGTGATAAAGCGGCTAATCCTTTCGAAAGTCGGCAACTTCGCGATCGACCTGCCCGACGCGAACGTGATGATTCAGGTTTCGGGCGCGTTCGGCAGTCGGCAAGAGGAGGCGCAACGCCTGGGCCGGATCTTGCGTCCGAAACCCGGCGAAAAGCCCGCGGTTTTCTACACGTTGGTCAGCCGCGACACCCGCGAGATGGACTTCGCGCACCACCGCCAGCTCTTCCTCACCGAGCAAGGCTACGGTTACGAGATTCTGGACGCGTCGGAGATCGAATAACCGAGGATCGAGTCCGCGGGACAGCGCCTCTGCCGCCGCGGACTCAGGTTGGCCTCGGTTCACTTCAAGACTTCGGCCACGGCGGCGCGGGCCCGATTCATGAGCGGGCTGTCGGGCGTTGAAGTTCCGGGGGCGAGATACATCGACGCCGCGGCGATCGCGCCTCGCCATTGCGGGTCGTTCGCGAGCGTGCATTCCTCCCACGAGGCGACGCCGAATTTGTAGTCGTGCGCGTCGCGGCCTTTGTGCAGAATCATCCGCCGGGCAGCCGCGAACACGAGCGCCGGGTCGCCGCCGTTGCGGATGAACGTCGCCGTCTTGCGCGCGGCCAGGCCGCGATCCTTGCCGATCGCGTCGAAGATCTCAACGATCGCGTCGTTGCCCTTCGAGGCCAACTCCGCCGGTTCGAGCGCGTCGATGCCCCCGCCTGCCGAGGGCTTGATGCGGTCTCGATACGCCGGCAGCCAGCCCACAGCCTGGAGCAGCGCCAGTTTGCGGGTGGTGTCATCGCCGCTGGCGTTATAGATGAAGTGCAGCGCGTTCGACGCCGTCACCGCGTGCAGCGCGAGAATCCCGGGGTTTTTCGAGAGCAACTCGCCCGCGTAGAGGATCACCGCGTCCCACAACGAGCCCGGCGCGACCCCCTCGTTGATCAGCCGCAAAGCTTGCGCCGCGGCTCCCTCGGCATCCGCCGAACGCAACGCCGCCAGGAGGGCCCGCGTGGCGCCCGGGTCGTCGCGGCCGATCGACCAGTCGTCGCGCAGTTTCGACGCATTGACCAGATTCGCCTCGTACGGTCCCACGGCGGCCGGCCGCTGGTCGCCTTGCAGGTCGAGCAGGCCGTACGTCAACGACCGCAAGACCGGCTCGGCGTGTTGCCAACCGATCGCCTGCAACGTCCGCCAGCACTGCATCGCGAAAATCGGCTTGTGCCCGATATCGCGATGATCACGCACCGCGTACCGCCAAACCACCTCCATCGTCTCGGCCGCGCCCGCCGACCGCGCCAGCGACGCGACCGCCGTATCGGCGGCATCGGAATCCCAACCCTCCATCGCACGGACGTACGCCGCGCGCGCCGCGTGCGGCTTCGGCAGGTGCGCGACGTCGACTCCGTGCAACGTCCAGTCGCCCTCCTTAACATCCTGCGCCTGCGAGTCTTTGAAGTTGTCCAGTGCCCAGAAAAGCGGCAGCAGACGCTCGTCGACCGCAGCCGACTGCCCGAGCAGGTGGGCGGAATTGATCACCAGCACCGCGTGGAATTTGAACCCGACCGGCCGCGGCTTGATGTTGCGTATCCCCGCGAGGAACAGCCCGGTGAGCAAGTCGCGATACGACAGCCCGTGCTTCAAATGCGTGAGCGCGGTCTCGATCGCCTTGTCGCGCGGCGTCTCTTCGATCCACCGCACGACCGGTTCGATTTCAGGCCGGAAGCGCGCGGCATCGGGGCCGACCTTCATGTCGTCGGCACCCGCCGGTGTCACGTTCCACAGCCCTGGGATCGAACCCAGCCCCAAACCTAGCGCCGACGACCGCAAGAAATCACGACGCGGCAGTGACCCGTGCATCAGCGGGCCTCCCAGTTGGAATGTGGAACAACCCTCGACCGCGCGCCGGAATCAACGCGCGAAGTGCCTCGCACTCTATTTAGGCATACCCGCCGAGGCGCGCATCAACAAGGGCCTCGTGCTCAGACGCGCGGCGATCGACGCCGCGACCGCGCCGTCTGCTCAGGAAATAGCGGTCCATTTTTTCGTTCGCGAGCCGTTGAAGAGACGGCATCACGGCCGACACCGGCTTTGCGCCAAACCTCGCGGAATACCAGCCACAATGAACAACATTCCGAGCCGACACGCCGAGCGGCGCGTCCACTCGTGACGGGTGCCGACGACCGACACGCGGCGGAGCACAGTTTCTATAACCTCACCAACCAGGGGCAGGAGTTGGCGGATCTAATCGGACAACTTTTTGACTGATCGCCCCATCGGCAGCTTCTTCATAAAGGCGGACAATTCGGAGACCACTCGGCGTAAGTTCTTTTTTTCGCCGGGTGAGCGTCCCCCCCTGCCCTTTTTCCCTTGCCGGAACAACGAGGCGACCCCCCCCAACTCACAACTCCAACTTCCCTTCGGCGAGTTCGTCCTCCCACTCGTCGAGGAGCGGCCAGTCGACCGCGCAGGTGCCGAAGTCGGCCATGTGCGCGTAAGTTTCAAGACGCGCGATCGTCTTGTCGATCATCGACGCGTCGCGGCGGAAAATCGGCCCGTGCGAGGGAAGCAGGTACTCGGCGTCGCAGTCGCGGATCCGCTTCAGGCTCGCGATGTAATCGGGAATCGACGAGCCGTGGTGCGCGTCGATCACCCCGACGCAGCCGTCGCGGAACAGGTTGTCGCCTGAGAACAGCAGGTTGCCCATCCGGAACGACAGTTGCCCCGCGGTGTGACCCGGCGTGTGCCAAACCGTCAACGCGCGGTTGCCGACTTGCACGACGTCGCCCTCGTCCAGCGTGACGTCCACCTTGCATTTCGGCATCGGGATGTGGATATTTTGGGCATCGATACGCGCGTACGTCACGATTTCGTCGCCGGTTTCCATCGGCTCGACGCTCAGGGGGTGCGCCGCGACCTTGCACTTGAGGATCTCGCGCGCGCGGACGATCCCCTGCGTGTGGTCGGCGTCGGCGTGCGTCGCGATGATCATCTTGCACGCCGAGAGACTGAAGTTCATCTGCCGGATCAGCTCGAGCACCTCGGTCAGCTCGTCGAGAAAGCCGATGTCGATCAGGATGTATTCGGAACCGCCGTCGATCAAGTAAATGTTGACGCCGAGGCGGCGTCGCGCCTGGACGTTGAGCTCGATCACGCCGGGAAAAATGTAGTGCCGTTCCAACATGCCGAGCTCGACTCCGAGTAGGACGCCGGTCGCGAGCACCGGCCGAGCAGCCGCGAAAAGTCGCGGACGTCGCGAATTTGTTGATTGTACGGCTTTCGCCGCGATCGCGACAACCCGCGGCGCATTTCTCTCTAAACCAAGTCCTATTCACAACTTCGGGCCAATCCGGAAAAAGGTTCAAGTGCAGGCCCAGGCTGGTCGATAACTGACCTGGTTTTCTCTGCTCGCACCTGGTATCTAGGGGCCCGCTAGGTGGTCGCGACGTCGTTGGTCAGCCTGTGGGCGGGAGGCCCCGGGCGGAAAATCGCCAAGGATGCCGCGGACGCCTGGAACCGAGACGGCTCTCGACGTGCCTTGAGCGCGGCGCAGCGTCGGCCTCGGCCGCGACGTGTCATGACGACGCATCGCGGGGCCTTCGACGCGAGATTCGCCCAAGGAAGGGCCGGGACGTGCTCCCGGCATGTCGTTTCACCAGGTTCCCTACATCCTCTTCTGTTCGCGGCGACTCCGCCCGGGACAACGCTCTCGGACGAAGCCGCCAGGTCAACGCGCCCCGCGGAGCCGTTTTTCGGCCGCCGCGACGCAACGTCCGCGCGAACTCCCGGCTCGCGAAACAAGGTCCTCGTTCCGGTCGGCTCCGCGCCGACGCGACCGAACCACTCGTCTCGCCGCAGCGGCGGGGTGAGTTCACGCGGGAAAGGAGTCCTCGCGGCATGATCATCGCCACTCTGCTGATTGCAATCGTCGCCGGCACGCCCAGCACCCCCGGCGGTCCTGTTCTGCTCGACTTCCACGCCGACTGGTGCGGGCCGTGCAAGGCCATGCGGCCGACCGTCGAGAAGCTCGTCCAGGCGGGATACCCCGTCCGATCGATCAACATCGACCGCGAGCCTGACCTCGCCAAGAAATACCGCGTCACCTCGGTGCCGACGTTTATCGTCGTCAACGCCTCCGGTAAGGCGCTGGCGCAGACTTCGGGCGCGAGGCCCGCGAAGGAGCTCGCGCGGATGTTCGTCGAGGCTCGCCGCAAGGCCCAAGCCGACGAATCGGACGCCCAGGACGCCGAGGCGAACGAAGACCGCGACGACGCCGAAACCGGGCGCGCCGAACAGGACCAACCCGAA
>JAJYDB010000157.1 GCA_021777845.1 Planctomycetota bacterium | reverse complement strand
CCTTTGCCAGAATGAGGTCGAAGAGCGGCGAGATGTCGCCCGACGTCGCCGTGTGGTCGTGCGACGCGAAGCCGGCCTTCCCCGACGCGAAAATGTACGAAAAATCGAGCTGATGCTCGTCGGCGCCGAGCTCCATGAAGGTTTCGAAAACCTCGTCGAGCACCTCGAGCGGCCGCGCGTCGGGCCGGTCGACCTTGTTCACGACCACGATCGGCCGCATCTTGTTCGCGAACGCCTTCCGCAGGACGAATTTCGTCTGCGGCATCGGACCTTCGAAGGCGTCGACCAGGACAAGCGCGCCGTCGGCCATTTGCAGAGTGCGCTCCACCTCGCCGCCAAAGTCGGCGTGACCCGGCGTGTCGATCAGGTTGATCTTCGTCGTGCCGTAGTGGATCGCGATATTTTTGGCGAGAATCGTGATGCCGCGCTCGCGCTCAAGGTCGTTCGAATCGAGGATCCGTTCGCCCTGGAGCTGCGCCGCGCGGAATTGCCCGCATTGCCGGAGCATGGCGTCGACGAGGGTCGTCTTGCCGTGGTCGACGTGTGCGATAATGGCTACGTTGCGTACGTCTTCGCGTCGCGTCTTCATGCGCTCTTCCGCCTTGGAGGCGGTCATCAAGGAAAGGTGAACCGGGTGGGACCGACAATCCAATCGTCGGCAACGACGCGGCGCGTCGCGAATGTTCATCAATATGATGATACCAAATCGAGGCGTTCGCGGACAAGCCCAAGCGTCGCGCCCGCGTCCAAAACAAACGCGGGCCGGCTCGAAGCGGCTTGAGTGGATGCCGGCGTTGATGGTCGCGTCGGCGCCGAGCTTGACCGTCCGCGCTTGACCGTCCGCGCCGACGAGCCGTACAATCCTAGGGATCAGGCGTCGAGACGTCGAGCCCTGCTATTGATCAACTCCTTTGCTTCCGCGACGACTTTGCTTTTTTCCAGGAGCCGGCCACGATGTTGCGGTGGATCATGCTGTCGGTGGTCGTCGTCGCCGTCTCGGCGTTCGGCGCGTTCATGGTGCAATATTCGTCGACGACGGAGGAAACTCCGACGACCCCCGCGCCGACGGTGTTCCCGGTCGCGCCGACCAGCGGCCCGCACCCGACCGCCGTCATTGAGGAGGGGGGCAAGTACGACTTCGGCAAAATGGCGTTTGGGCAAGAAAAAGACCACGTGTTCACGATTAAGAACACCGGCGAAGCCGAGATGCAGCTCAAGTTGATGACCAAGGTGTGCACCTGCACCAACGTCGTGATCGACGACGTCGACCTGGCGAAGCAACTGACGACGGTGGTGAAGGTGGCTCCGGGCGAGAAGAAGGCAGTCAAGCTGGTCTGGAAGCCGAAGGACGCGAAGCGGTTCTCGACGAGCGCGAATCTCGGCACGAACGACCCCGAGCACCCGTCGATCCCGCTGCTCGTCACCGGCGACGTCTATTTGCCGCTCGTGATCACCCCCGCGCCGCTCCTGAACTTCCTTGTGATCTCGAACGACATTGACCACAGCGGCTTGGTAGCCGTGCACCCGGCCGAGTTCAAGGGTCTGAAGATCACCAAACTGACGTCGTCGAAGCCCGAGTCGATCACGGCGAAGGCGATCCCGCTTGAAAAGAGCGAGTTGGACCAGCTCAAGACCAGCGAGGGGTTCAAGATCGAAGTGAAGGTGAAGGACAACATGTCGCTCGGCGACTTTAAAGAGGAAGTCGTCTGCGAAACGAACTGTCCGGATCAGAAGACGTTCCGCATTGCGTTGATGGGGACGGTCGTCGGCCCGGTGAACGTGATCCCGACGAAGCTCCGGATGCGAAACGTGACGACGACGCGCGGGGGCCGGACGGCGATGACGATCTCGGTCCGGGGCGGACGCGAGACGAAGGTCGACGTGCTGTCCGCGCCCGACGACCTGAAGATCACGATCGAGCCGACCGAGACGAAGGGCCAGTATCAGATGGTGATCGTCGCGCCGCCGGGACTCTCGGGGGGCGCGCACGCGGGGACGATCCTCCTGCGAACCGACCATCCGAAAGCGCCTGAAATCAAGGTGCCGGTTGATATTCTGGTGCTGAACTCCGACGGCTGACCCGCGGTCGGCGGGGGCGGGTCGATGCGGCGTCGGATCGCGACGCGACGCGTTTGGGCTTATCCGAGGGCGGCGTCGAGGGTATAAGCGACGGCGTTCGGAGCGTGCTCGTCGGCGGCGATCGAGGTTGCCGGCGAGTCGAGCGGCGTCGAGGGATCGGCGCGGCCGAGGGATTCCGGCGGGAGGGAACGGATGTCGAGTGCGCCGTCATCGCGACCTTGGGCCGTCCTGGTGCTCGCGGCCGCGATATTGATGTACGTGGGTTGCGACCGTTTCGGCGCGCGGCCGGAGCCGTCCAGCCGGCCCGCGGACGCCTCCGGGCAGCCCGCCGACGGCGCGCCGTCGAGCGACAAACTGCTCGCCGACTGGCCGACCGTCCGCGGCGTGCTGGTGATCACGGGCGACCAGGAGGGCTATCAGGAGCCGTGCGGTTGCACCGACGGCCAGTTGGGCGGGCTCCGTCGCCGTTACGACCTCGTCGAGCGTTTGCGGGCGCAGAAGCTGCCGCTCGGGCTCGTCGACCTCGGCAATTTGCTGAAGGACCCGGTCGCGGCCCGCGGCGGGCTCGAACAGTCGAAAATCAAGTTCACGACGTCGCTGAAAGCGCTCGCGCTGCTGAAGTACGACGTGCTCGCGCCGGGTCCCGAGGACCTCAAAGTCGGCGTCGACGAGGCGCTCGCGCAGTATTTGAACCTCGGCGAGCGGCCGAAGGTCGTCGCGGCGAACGTCACGGGCAAACAGGGCTTCGAGACGCTCCTGCAACCGAGCGCGCGAATGCAGGTTGGGCCTTATAAAATCGGAGTGACGGCGGTGGTCGACCCCGCGACGCTGAAGGCGGTCGCCGACCCGGCGCTCGACGCCCTGCTGTCGATCCGGACGCCCGAGGAGGCGCTGCCCGCGGTCCTCGCCGACCTCGAAAAGGACACCGACCGGCAGGTGCTGCTCGTGCAAGGGCCGCCCGAGTCGGCGAAGACGCTCGCCGAGAAGTTCCCCGGCTTCGAGGTCGTCGTCGGCGCTTCGGAATTCGACGAGCCGTCCGACGAGGCCGAGACCGCGTCGGGAGGCAAAACGATCATCGTCCGGCCGGGCAAGCGCGGCAAATACGTCGCCGTCGTCGGACTTTTCGACGACCCGAAACGTCCGGCGCGCTACCAGCGGGTGCAGCTTGGCAAGCGTCTCGACGGACCCGCCGAGCCGATGCGGGCGCTGCTTGACGACGAATACCAGGGGATGCTGAAAGCAGCGCGGATCGTCGAGGATTTCCCGCGTCGCGGCGTGGTGAACAGCGCTCCGGGCGCGACCTTCGTCGGTGCCGAGACGTGCAAGAGCTGCCACCCGAAGTCGTACGAGAAATGGGAGGAGTCGAAGCACGCGCAGGCCTTCGAGCCGCTGATCGCCAACCCGAAGCGCGACATGCAGTTCGACGCCGAGTGCGTCTCGTGCCACACCACCGGGTTTGAATACAAGACCGGCTGGGTTTCGGCCGAAAAGACGCCTCTGCTCGAGGGCAATCAATGCGAGAATTGCCACGGCCCGGCCTCGCGACATATCGCCGCGCCCGACGACAAGGCGTTTCGCCAGGCGCTCGCGCTGAAGGTTGAGTCGGCCGAAAAAGACGGCCTCTGTCAGAAGTGTCACGACGGCGACAATTCGCCGCACTTTGACTTTAAGTCGTACTGGCACAAGATCGAACACTCGAAGCTCGATACGTACACCGACCCGAAGGTGCATCAAGCGGTCGAGACGAAGGCCGCGGCGAAGTCGCGGTGATCCTCGCGGTTTGAATCAGACCGAGGGCTTGGACCGGATCCGGAAAGGACGCCTCTCGATGCCGATCGAACAGACCGCCGTGCAGGTTGACGAGCCCCCCTCGCGGCTGGCCCGGTTCGTCGAGAATTACCGACGCGACCACCGGCACCCGGTGAACAGCTTCCTGCACGTGTGCGTCGGCTGGCCGATGGTGGCGGCGGCGGTGCTGCTCGTGCCGTTCCGGCCGCTGTGGTCGGTCGCGCTCGTGCTCGGAGGCTATGCGTTCATGTTCTCGGGCCACTTCATCTTCGAGCGGAACACGCCGACAATCTTGAAGCATCCGTCGACGCCGTTTGTGATCGCGTGGGCGGTGATACGCGGACTGGCGCTCAAGGTCGTCGGCAAGAAGCACGGGACCTAATACCCCCCCCTGCACAGGACCGCCGGGCGTGAAACTCCTGCCTTGAACTCATCGGTCGCGACTTGAACAGGTGCGGACTCGTCCGCGGCCCCTCCCGCGGTCGCGCCGGAATCCGGCGCGCTCGTGACGCTCGAACATCGGCCTCGCGACCGCCGAGGCGTGGTCCAAGTGCCTTCGTCGAAGTAAATCCTGGAGCAAGCGGACGTGCCCGAGCGTCCGTCCGGTCGTCGTCGTGCCGTTCCTCGGTTCGGGTCCCTCTCCGGAGGCGGCCAAAGTTTTGCCGTCCGGGCTGAAGGTGATCCACCCCCACCTCATGTCGCTCGCTTTGGGAATCAGCACAAAACGGCCGTTCTCGAGCACGCGCGGCGCCGATGCACCCGCGGCCGAGGTCGCGACGTCGGCTGGTTGCGATGCAGCCGGCACTTGGCCGGGATCGCTTCCTACCGCCGCGACGGCGATTAGACTTCGGCAAATCATTCAGGAGACGAAAATCGTAGCGGTTCTCACGGGGGGGGACTCCTCGAACGGCCGAGCGATCGAGATCACGTGCCGAGGCGACTTGCATGAGTTTGCGTCAAGAAGCATAATCATTCGCGAGGTTGGTCGCCAACCTGCCGACTCCCCCCCCGGCCCGTTTCGACTTCAGCCGACGAAGTAGTTTTGATTTCTGGATCAGGAAAGGACCGGCAACGCCGATGGCCGACCCGATTGCGTACGAGGATTTCGCGAAGTTAGAGCTGCGCATCGCGCGCGTGGTCGAGGCGAGGCCGCATCCGAACGCCGATAAACTGATGCTGCTCCAAGTGGATCTCGGCGACGTGCAAAAGCAGATCGTCGCGGGGATTCGGGCGCATTACGCGCCCGAGCAGCTTGTCGGGCGTTTGATCGTGATCGTGAACAACCTCGCGCCGGCGATGTTGCGCGGCGAGACGTCGAACGGGATGCTGCTCGCGGCGACGTCGGGCGAGAAGGTCGTGCTGTTGACGGTCGACGACCCCGAGTGCGTCGTCGGCGCGAAAATCAAGTAAACGAGGATCGAGTAACGGCGTCCGAATCGCGACGGCAGCCGGGGAAAGTTTCGCCGCGACGCGTCCCGACCTATTAAGATGGTCGGGCGTGTGTGGGAGAGGTTGCGCGGGAGGCGTGTCCGCGCGTGGGCCGAATCGCGGAGACGAAGATGGCGTTCGCGACGATCAACTATTTCAGCCGCTCGCTGCAAAAGGCGTCGTCCTTCAACATCGTCTTTCCGGACGACCCCGGCATTCCGCGGCCGTGGGCGGTGTTTTACCTGCTGCACGGGCTGTCGGACGACCACACGATCTGGATGCGGCGGACGAGCATCGAGCGGTACGTCGCGGGGTTGCCGCTCGTGGTCGTGATGCCCGACGGGGGCCGCGGCTGGTACACGAACGCGCTCGAGGGCTATCACCACGAGGACGACCTGATCAAAGACGTCGTCGGGCTGGTTGATCGGACGTTCCCGGTGCGTGCCGAGCGCGCCGGGCGCTGCATCGGCGGGCTTTCGATGGGCGGCTACGGCGCGGTCAAGCTCGGCCTGAAACATCACGACATGTTCGCGAGCGTGAACTCGCATTCGGGCGCGCTGGCCTTCGCGCACCTCGAGCCGGGCAAGGCGCCGCCGTTCGGAGGGGAGTTCACGCGGATTTTCGGCAAGGAGTCGCGCGGCGGGCCCGAGGATCCGTTCGCGATCGTCGAGCGCGTCGACCACGGCAAGCTGCCGGCGCTGCGCATCGATTGCGGGACCGAGGACTTCTTGATCGCTTCCAACCGCGACTTCCACAAGCACCTCGACAGCCTGCACATCGCGCATGAATACGAGGAATTCCCCGGCACGCACGAGTGGGGCTACTGGGACAAGCACGTCGTCGAAGCGATCGCGTTCCACGCGCGCAACCTCGGCCTCAAGCAGTGAGCGCGGGGTCGAGCGCTCGGCGTTCCGATCGCACGACCGCGATGCACGGACCCTCACGTTACCACTTGATCAGCACGGTCTCATGAGCACGCGTGCGGGCGAGATTGTGCGGGGCGCGCGGAGCCGGCTGCGACGTCCGCTCGGCGTCGCGGGACGTCTGCTGTTGCTCGCGATCCTCGCGGCGGCGGCGGCGTGGTTGTTTTGGGACCGCGTCCTGTATTTCGCGATCGCGGGCGACGACTTCGCGTACCTCTCGGAGGCGCGCGACGCCTCGAACCGGCCGGCGCATCTCTTCTCGCCGCACAACGCGCACGTGGTCCCTCTGTTTCGTCTGCAAACATACGCCGCGGTTCGCGTCGCGGGCTCGTCGGCGCGGTTGCCGGGCGTGCTGCGGGTCTTCAGCCTCTTGCCGATCGCGTTGTTGACGGCGGCGACGGGGCTGCTGGCGGCGCGCGAGACGCGGTCGTCGGCGTGGGGCTGGGTCGCGTCGGCGTTGGTCGCGTTGTCGACGGTGATGGAGCCGTCGGTCGCGTGGTATTCGGCGGGCCAGACGCTGTGGGCGGCGCTGTCGTGCGTGGTCGCGATCCTGGGCTGGAGCCTGCGTCGCTCGGGTTGGACGCGACTGGGGACGGCGGCGGGACTGCTCGCGACGGCGGCCGCGCCGTGGTATTGGGCGGGAGGTTACGCGGCGGGCGCGGCGGGATGTGCCTACCTGTGGTGCGCGGGGGGTCGCGCGCGTCGCGCGGCGTGGCTGCCGATCGCGGCAAGCCTCGCGACGGCGGCGATCTCGTTCGCGGTCGCGGGGCCGGCGCTCGCGCCGGCGCGAATGTTCGAGGGTCGCGCGCCGGCCGAGGCGATCCGACCGCTTGCGGGGCTGGCCGATACGGCCCGCGCGATCCCGGAGTTCCTCGTCTTGCGCAACCTCGGCCTCGACGTGCCGGTCGACAAGGGCCAGGGCATCCTGCTATGCGCGGCGTTCGCCGTCGTTTGGCGCGCGACGCGCAGACGCCGCGGCTTGCCCGCGTTGACGCCGCTCGAGGCCGCGGGGGCGACGCTCGTCGTCGTGCCGTTCGCGCTCGCGTTCGCGGGGCGCGCCTACCTGCCGTTCAACAGTCTGCGCGAGGCCGGCTGGTATCAGTCGATGCCGCAAACGGGCTGGAGCCTCCTGCTCACGGGCTGGATCGCGGCGGCGCGCGGCCCGCGCGCAAGCGTCCCCGCGCCGGAATCGACGCCGGGCCAAGCGCGACCGCTCACGCGCGGCGGAGCGTGCGGCGTCTTGATCCTGATCGCGACGCTGGCCGGCTTGCAAAAGCCGCGCGCCGACCGGCTGCTGCTCGCGAGCGTGCCGCCGCTGACGCCTCGACTGGCGCGCCTGTTTCCGATCGACGAGCTGCGGCTCAGTTGGGCGCGGTTTCTCGCGTCGATGCACACGGATCAACAGGCGGCGTCGCTCGCGGGGTTGGATCGGCTCGAGGCGATCGCGCGCGCGACGGGCGTCGGCCGCGACGAGTTGCACAGGACGTTCGGCCGCGTGACGATCCCCGGCTGGCCCCCCGCCCTCGACCAGATCGACGCGCTCGACCTGCTGCGACTCCCCGCGCGCGGCGTGAGCCCGATCCCGCCGAGTCGTCGCGCCGACGTGATCGACTGCCTGCGCGTCGCGCTGCCGCCGCGGCCCCAGTGGTATCCCGACGGCGAGGAATGGCCGCCGCGCGCCGGTCCGACGCGCGCGGTCGAGGAATGACGCCGCGGCAAAGCACGTGAGCAGCCGAATCCACTTGAAATCGAGGCGAGAACGAGTGTTCGCGAGAGTTCGCGCGGTCATCAACGGTCTCAAGCAACGGCTGCGTCGTCCGGTCGGGGCGCCGTCGACGTGCGTCGTCTACGTGGTGCTCGCGATCGCCGCGGGCTGCCTGTATTTCGACCCGTTCTCGGTCGCCCCGCGCGACGCCGTGCCGATCTACATCCTGCACAGCGACGACTTCCCCTACTTATCGAGCTCGCGAACGCTGCCCAGGACGCTCGCGAACGCGTTCCGCCCGCACAACACGCACGTCGCGCCCGCGTGGCGGCTCGTCTGCTGGGGTGCGTCGGCGACGGCGGGCAAGCTCGCGAACCTGCCCCCCGTGCTGGCCGTCGTTTCCTTCGGAGCACTCGTCGCGCTGATGCTCGGCGCGGGCCGATTCGTCGCGCGCGAAACCTCAAGCGTCGCGACCGGATGCGTGGTCGCGGCGGTGCTCGGATGCTCGTCGGTGATGACCTCCGCGGTGACGTGGTTCTCGGCCGGCCAGACGATTTGGGCGAGCCTCGGCATCCTGGCGAGCCTGCGCTGGCTGCAACGCTATCGACGCAACCAACACCTGCGCTGGCTGGTCGCGGGGTCGATCGCGGCGGGGCTCGCGGGCTGGTTTTGGACCGTCGGTTACGCCGCGGGGGTCGCCGGCGCGCTCTATTTGATCGGCGACGAACGACCGCGGGTCCGTCGACGAGCGTTCGCGCCGGTGCTCGGAGTCCTGCTCGCGGCGGGGCTCGCGTTCGGTCTGGGCGCATCCAAAATCGACGCGCGCGTGAGCTTTCACGGCCGGACCACGCGCGAGGCGTTCGACCCCGTCGCCGGCACGCTGCACTGCGCGCAGGCTCTCGTCGAAAACCTCCTGCTCGGCAACCTGGGTCTAACCGGCGAGACGACGATCGCGCAGGCGGTCGTGCTCTCGACCGCGGCGGCGGCGTGTTACCTCTGGATCGGCGCGGGCGCGCGGCGGTTCAATTCGCTCGCGCTCGCGGGCCTCGGGCTGCTCGCCGCGAGTTCGTGGGTCGAGTGGAGCGTGCGCGGCTATCTGCCGTTTTCGAGCCTCCGCGGCATCGTCCCGTGGTACGACGTGATCCCCGACGTCGGCCTCGTCCTGTTCGTCGCGGGCTGGTCGCGCGGGACCCGCGCTCCGATCGAACACGCGCCCCCTCGAAGCTTGACGCTCGGCCGCATGCTCGCGATGCTCGCGCTCGCGGTCGCGTTGGTCGTCGAGCACCGGCAACGCGTCGAGCACTATTGGGCGTCGCGCGTCGCCGTGCTCACGCCGAGCGAACGCGAGCGGTTCCCGGTCGAACATCTGCGTCGACTGCGCACGAACAGCCTCGCGATGCAGCGTGCCGAGTGGCAAATGCGTCACTTGATGAAGCTCGACCGCGCCGAGGCCCGCACCTGGCAGCTTGGGATCACCCGCGACGACATCGCCCGCGCCTTCGGTCGGATCGATGCGCCGAATCTCGCGCCGGTTTACGACGCGCTCGACCTTCTCGACCTCCCCGCCCCGTCGCCGACAAAACCGCCGCTCGACGTCGCCTTCGTCCGCGACGAGCTCATCGAGTTCTTCCGCGTCGAGCCGGAGCCGCGCCCCGTTTGGGTGCCGTCGAACGTCGAATGGCCGCCGCCTCCCGCCAAACCCGACGTCGCGCGCGACGAGGAAGATCGCCGGCGTTTCTTCGGCGCGGTCGGCGGGATGAAATAGCGGGATCCATCCAGCGTCGCGACCGCAATCGTCGAGGCCGCGCCTCAACTCTCGAATTCACGCCAAAGCATGAGCGCGAGCGCGGCGAGCGCGTGGTCGACCCGGCCGTCGCGGAGCATCGTCGGCACCTCGGCGGCGGGCACGAGCACGAGTTCGACTTCCTCGGAAGGGTCGAGTCGCGGTTCATCGACGCGGCGCGCGTTCGCGACCAAAACCACGTGCGTCCGCGAGGTCAGCAACGCGGGGTTCATCCAAACGCGGCCGAGCCGGATCGCGGGGTCGCCCGCGTAGCCGGTCTCTTCGCGCAGCTCGCGCGCCGCCGCGACAAGCGGATCCTCGCCCGCGTCGATCAGGCCGCCCGGCGGCTCGAGGCTGTCGCGCCGCGAACCCGCGCGAAACTGGCGGACGAGCACAACCTCGCGCTCGGGCGTGACCGCGACCACAATCACGCCGTCGGCCATCTCGACGATGTAAAACTCATGCTCGCGGCCCGAGGCACGCGACCGAAACCGCTCGCGACGGAGCCGAAACAGCCCGTTCGACTCGATCGTGCGGCCGTCGTCAACCAGGCCGGCGGCGATTTCCGGGTCGTCGCGAACGAGCGACCACGAGACCGCGGGTTGCGATGGGTCAGGCGGTCTTCCGTTCGGATCGTCGGGCATCGATTCACTTCAGGGCGTCGGTTTCGGCGGCCGTCGCGAGGTCGAGCGGCTCCCACTCCGCGCCGGGTGCGTTCAGCCGCAACTCGCCCCGCAGTACCGGCACCTCGCGCGGCGCCTCGATCCCTATTCGAACCTGCCCGCGCTCAATCCGCAAGATCGTGACCAGGATCGAATCCCCGATTCGGATCGTTTGCTCCAACTTACGTGTCAGGACCAACATGTGAGCGACTCCCGGTTGCCCGTTGCCGAAATCAGCGCAACTCTCAGTGCTAATCACGAGATTCGCGCGGGGATCGCGACAGGAGTCGTCGGGATTTTACGGGTCCGTGCTTGATGCGCCGCCGGCGTCGCGGGGCTCGAGCGCGCGGGCTTCCTCGCGGAGCGAGAGTCGGACGGCCTGGCGGCGTCGCGCGGCTTCGTCGCGCGCGTGGTCGGCGTCGGTCTCGGAGCGCAACGGCGTCGCGACCGCCGGCGCGCCGTGCTCGTCGAGCGCGACGAACAGACCGAATCCCACGGCGACCAGACGGCG
>JAJYDB010000005.1 GCA_021777845.1 Planctomycetota bacterium | reverse complement strand
GTATTTGCGCCGCGCGCCGCGCGCCGCGACCGCGGTCGAGGGGCGGCTCGCGCGCGTCGAGTGGCGCGTCGCGCACGGCGACGAACCGCGCGACGTCGACGTCGTCGAAGGCGCCGTCGTCGCGATCGACGACAACGCTCTCGCGATCGACGTTCCCTACCTCGGACGCATCGCGATCCCGCGCCCGCTGCTCCGTCGCGTCACGTTCGACAGCCGCGCTCGACGAATCGTCCTCGACGCCTGGCCGCACCACCTCGGCGACGAAATCTCGATTAAACCGCCGCTCCTCGATCCCCCGCGACCCGAGGGACGACGCCTGAGCATCCCGTGCCGGCTCGATTCGATCCCCGCCGGCCGCGCCGTCGTCGTCCTCGACGTCGTCGAAGTCGCCGGCGAGGCCCCCGGACTCCCGTACTCCGCCTGGCTTGCGAAAGGCGAACTCCGCACCAACCTCGTCGTCAACGGCAAGCCGATCGACTACATCAACCGATACGTCAACAACGCCAACGAAACCCCGGCTCGGATCCGCATCCCGATCCCCGCCGGCGTGCTCAAGCCAGGCGCGAACGCCCTCGTGCTCGAGCAATCCGGCATCGCCGGCAATCCCGACTATCTCGACGACCTCGGTCTGCTCGGCGTCGCGATCGAGTTCGAGATGCCCGCGCCCTGACCGTTTCGGCCGCGTCGCGATGCCTTACAGAGCCGTGTACGCGGGTTTTGTCCCGACCGGCTTCGTCGTGCTTTGGCCGAGCGTCCGACGCGGAATCGAGACGACGACCGGCGTCGTCGCACGGCTCGTGCTCGCGGACGACCCCGACGACGTCGACGGCGTCCGCCCCACGCTCGCGACCCCGATCGCGACCGAGCCGCCCGTCGCCAACGAGCGCCCCGCACCGGCCGTCAGACCGCGCCCGATGCCGCCGCCGCCGTTGGTCGGAACGATCCCCAGCGCCGCCAGCGCGCCGATCGGCGCTTCGAGCGGGAGGTCGGTCAGCCCGGTCGCGCCGAACTGGATCACGCCCACCCCTTGAATCAGCCACTGACCCGTCGAAGGACGAAACACCGCGAGCTGCGTCTGGCCGTTGCCCAGATAGTCGCCCGGCACCGGGATGTCGAACAGATTCCGCGCGCCGAAACTGACCACGCCGACCCCTTGGATCAACCACTGGCCCGTCGAAGGACGAAACACAGCGAGCTGCGTCCGGCCGTTGCCCAAATAATCGCCCGGCACCGGAAGGTCCATCAGATTCGGCGCGCCGAACTGGATCACGCCGACGCCTTGGATCAACCACTGGCCCGTCGCGGGACGAAACACCGCGAGCTCGGTCCGACCATTGCCCAAATAATCGCCCGGCACCGGCAGGTCGGTCAGATTCGGCGCGCCGAACTGGATCACGCCGACGCCTTGAATCAGCCACTGACCCGTCGCGGGACGAAACACCGCGAACTCGGTCTTGCCGTTCCCCAAGTAGTCGCCCGGCACCGGAATGTCCATCAGATTCGGCGCGCCGAACGACTGATTGATCGAGCCGCCGCCCGGGATCTGCACCAGCCATTGCGACGTCGCGACCCGAAACACGCCGAGGTCCGACTTGCCGGTGTTGCCGAAGCCGACGGCCGCGTAGGGGACCACTTGATTCGCGTAGTTGGTCGTCGCGTTCGACCCCGTCGCGTTCTGCGTGATCGTCACGCCGACCGTCATCCCGCTCGCGGGCGCACTGTAGGCGTGCGTCGAGGTCACAATGAAAATCGAACCCAGCTTCGTGATCTGCCCCGCGCCGAATTGGCCGTCGCCGTAGCTGATCGCCGCCGAAAAGTCCGACGCCGACGCGTTCGGCGCGCCGTCGGTGAAGGTCGCGTACGTCACCGCTTGATTCGCGCTCAACGCGGGGTTGACGCTCGAAGGGCTGGGCAAAATCACGCTCGCGGCAATGATTTTGTTCAGTTGGCCCGCGGTCTGGTCGGTGAACCAGACGTTGCCGTCCGAGCTTGTCGCCATCGCGAACGGCGAACCGTTCGGCGTCGGACTATTGAAAAGCTGGAACGCGCCCGCGGTCGAGACGACGCCGAACTGTCCCGCCGAGGCGTCGACGAACCACAAGTTGCCGTCCGGCCCCGCGATGATCCCTTGCGGATGCGGATTCGGGTGCGCGACGTCGATCGGCACCGCGAATTCGCTGATCGCGCCCGTGGCGGGATTCAACATCCCGATCTTATTCGCGGCCGACTCGGTGAACCAAAGGTTGCCGTCGGGTCCGACGGTCAGATTGGTGGGCAGCGCGCCGGGAGTCATCCCGCTTGTGTACAGCACAACCGCGCCGGTCGCCGGATTCAGGCTGCCGACCGCGTTGCCCAGCTCCTCGGTGAACCAGAGCAAGCCGCCGGGGCCGGAGACAACCGAGTTCGGGTCCGCCTTGTAAGCGCCGCTCGGAACCGGGATCGGAAACTCCGTGACCGCCCCGGTGGACGGCACCAGCCGCGCGATCTTGTCGAGCCCCGTCTCGGTGAACCAGATATTGCCGTCGGGCCCGGTCGTGATCCCCTGCGGCGACGATCCGCTCGAAATCCCGCTCGTGTACTCGCTGATCGCGCCGGTATTGGGGTCGATCCGACCGATCTTGCCGCCGGTCCCGTTCGGGTCGAGCTCCGTGAACCAGAGCGCGCCGTCGGGCCCGAGCGTGATCGCCTCCGGCAAGCTGTTCTGATGCGGCAGGTTGAACGGCGTAACCGCCCCCGTCGACGGGTTCACCGCGTCGACTTGATTCGCGTTTTGAGCCGTCACCCAAAGATATCCGCCCGGCACGCTCGCGATCCCCTGCGGTACCGGGATCGCCCCCGGCAGAGTGTACGACGTCACGACGGACGTGGCCAACAACCGCCGGCTCTCGAGTTTTTCGAGCCCAGGCCGCGCCTGCGTGAGTCGCCTCGACTTCGAGCGCTCTTGTCGCGCTGCCGACCCCGCGCGCATCCTGCGCGCACTTCCTTGGTTGCGAATCACGGCGCTGCCTCCGTTGCGGCGTCTGGGGATGTCGATTCATCGAGGCCGGCAGAATACCGCCGACCCCGGAACGACGCAACCTCGATTTGCGAGCGCATCAATGCACGATTTGAGCGCGCGCGCCCGCGGTGCTTCGCGAGCGCGTCGAACTTGAGGCGAGCCGTCGATTCACATCACTTCGAGCGGTTGATCTGGTCGAAATAGCCGCGAATGTGCTTCTCGACGTTCTTCGGGATCTTTTGATTCGTGAGCGCGTCGGCCGCGACGCCCGCGTTCGTTTCCACGTCGCCCTGGATCTCGATCGTGCTCTGACCTTTCGTCTGCTTGCCCGCCTGGGCGAACCCTTCGAGCACCGCGGCGCCCTTCGTGATCTGCTGCTTGACCTTCGTCTTGTACATCGCGGTGTTGTCCTCGGCCTCGGCGCGATTGCCCGCGCCCCGTCCGCGACCCCCCTGGCCGTTGCCCATCCGGTTCCGGCTGCCGTTCATCCCCAGATTCATGTCGTCGCCAAGCTGGTTCGCACCGTCGCCCGACATCCCGTTCTTCGCGTCCTGGACATCGGCGAGCGCATCGTCGAGCGTCTGCAACTCCTGCATCTGCTTCGCCATCTCGTTGAGCTGCTGCTCGCTCATCCCCAAAGCTTCGGCGGCCTTCTTCATGTCGCCCTTGCTCATCTGCTGCTGCGCGTCGCCGAGCTTCTTCGCCAAATCTTGCATCTTCTTGAGCTGCTTCGACTGCTCGTCAAGCTTCGACATCTCTTTGTTGTACTGCTCTTGCGACATCCCTCCGTTCTTCTTCGCCTCCTCGAGCTGCTTCTTACGCTCCTCAAGGTTCGCCAACTTCTGCATCTGCTTCGCCATTTCTTTCAACTGCTGCTTCAACTCAGTCTTTTCCTTCTCGGTCATTTTGCCGCTCAACAGCTTCTCTTGAACCTTCTTAAGCTCTTGCGCGGCCTTCGCGAAGTCCCCCTTCGAGAGGTCTTTCGCGAACTGGTCGGCCGGGCCGTCGGAGGTCATTTCGCGGAGCTGCTGCAACTGGCGGTTGATTTGCTCGGGCGATCCGATCGCCTTCTGACGGTCCTTGAGCGCGTCGGCGATTTTATTCAGCGCGACGAGCGCCTTGTCTTTCTCGGCGGGCGGAGCCTTCGCAAGGTCGTCGGCGGCTTTTTCCACCTGAGCGAGCAGCTTCTCGGCCTCGGCGAACTTGCCCTTGTCGATCTCTTGCCGCTGCCGCGCGATCTTCTTCCCCAATGCCTGCGACTGCTTCGCAACCACCTCTTTGTTCGCCTCTTTCAAGAACGCCGTGTTCGCGTTCGCGCGCTTGCCGCGCCACTCGGGTACGAGCACTATCGCCGCGGTCCCCAGCCCGACCAAAACCGGCAGCCACGCCAGCCGGGGCAGCTGCGGAGCGAATTTTTCGGCGACGTAGAGCGACTCCGCGTGACGCAGCGCGTCGGCCATCAAGGCGCGGCCCGCGGCGGATTGACGCAGGTCGGCCGGCAACGTGAGCGCCGTGCTCAAGCGTTCGTCGAGCGCGAACGCCCGATCAAGCGCGACCGCCGCCTCGACCCGCGACGGCCCCGACGCCAACGCCACCCCCACCGCGATCACCAAGCCCACCGCGAGCGCAACCGCCGGCGGAACCCAGTCCGCGCCGGGAATCGGACGCGCGCCGAACTTCTCGACCGCCAACGTCAACGACGCCAGCAACAACGTCGCCGCCCAACACCACACCAACGCCGCCAAAAAACGCTGGAAACGCAGTCGACGCCAGACCTTCGCCACGGGCCGCTCAAGTTCGCGCACGGCGGGAACCCTCCGAGCAGTAACCTCAACCCCCAACTTCGGACGAACGTCCTACACTCCAAATGTAGCAACCGTTCCTGCTTCCGGCAAGACTTCAGTCCGACAAATTTCGGATGTCAACCTCGCCGCGACGACCGCACCTCCTCATCCTCACACCCACGCATGCACGCTTGGCCGATAATGGCCACCAGGCAACGGGCCGCGACGCCGCCCGAACTCTATACATGCGTCCCGCGGATCGCGTCTCGGCGCGGCGGAACGGCCACT
The DNA here is from genome assembly GCA_021777845.1 of Planctomycetota bacterium. Classification (GTDB taxonomy): domain Bacteria; phylum Planctomycetota; class Planctomycetia; order Isosphaerales; family Isosphaeraceae; genus JAJYDB01. The sequence goes on along the minus strand of JAJYDB010000005.1, from coordinate 40,534 downwards.
TGACGAAACGAAGCCAAACCGAGGTCCGGTCAAGCAGGACTTGGACTTACGGCGCGCATCGACAAGTTTGTACAGGTAACGGGCGGGGCGGATCAACCGTCAAGCCGCGAGGGTCGCCCACGCGGGAGAAAATCGGGAACCGCGAAAAAAAGTCGGAACGATCGACGAAACGATCCCTCGGTGGGTTCGTTTCGGTAAATTGCGCGCGCGGCCCGCCTCGTCCCCGCGCGGCGAGCGCGGTCGATCGACGAAACGAAGCCAACCCGCGATCCGGCCAAGCGGGACTTGGACTTACGGCGCGCAGTGACAAGCTTGTACAGGTCTCGGTCAGACCGGCGAGGCGGCGTCCTGCGTGTAGACCTCCGACGCCGCCGCGAGTGCCGCCCCGGCGTGAATCGGCAGGCCGAGGTCGCGCAGGCAAGTCTCCATCGCCGCCAACAGCAGGGTCACGTACACCTGCCGCGAGCCGTGTCCCATCAGACCGATCCGCCACGCCTGACCCTTGAGCGGGCCCAGGCCGCCGCCGATCTCAATCCCCCAATCATGCAGGAGCCGCTTGCGGACCGGCATGTCCTCAATGCCGTCGGGGATCCGGATGCACGTCAACTGCGGCAGGGCGTGCTGCTCGTCGGTCACCAGCCGCATCCCCATCGCCGCCAGGCCCGCCTTCAAGGCCCGCGCGTTCAGGGCGTGCCGCTCGATCCGCGACTCCAGCCCCTCCTCGACGACGATCGCCAGCGCCTCGCGCAAGGCGTAGTTCATGCTGATCGGGGCGGTGTGGTGATAGAACCGGTCGCTGCCCCAATAACGCTGGATCATCGACATGTCGAGATACCAGCTTTGCACCTTCGTCTTTCGCTGCGCGATCACGTCCGAGGCGCGGTTGCCGAACGACACCGGGGCCAGTCCGGGCGGGCAACTGAGGCACTTTTGCGTCCCCGAGTAGACCGCGTCGATGTCCCAGCCGTCGATTTCGACCGGCACGCCGCCGAGCGAAGTGACGGTATCGATCGCGATCAAGGCGTCGGCCTCGTGGGCGGCGCGAGCGATGTCTTCGATCGGCTGCCAGGCGCCCGTCGAGGTTTCGGCGTGCACGATCCCGACGACTTTCGGCCGGACGCGCCGGATGGCGTCGCGGACCTCGTCCGGGTCGAAGACTTCGCCGAAGGGCCGCTCGATCACCGACACCTTCGCCCCCGCGCGCTCGGCGACGTCAACCATGCGACCGCCGAAGACACCGTTCACACAGACGAGCATCGGGTCGCCGGGCTCGATCAAGTTCACGACGACCGCTTCCATCCCCGCCGAGCCGGTGCCCGAGACCGCCATCGTGAGCCGGTTCTTCGTCTGAAAGACATAGCGCAAAAGCTGTTGCGTCTCGTCCATCAGGTTCACGAACTCGGGGTCGAGATGGCCCAGCAGCGGCATGCCCATGGCCGCGAGCACGCGCGGCGGCACCTCGCTTGGTCCAGGCCCAAGCAAGACGCGCGGCGAGGGACTGAACGCGGCGGGAGCCTCCGACGGGGTGAACATCGCCATCTGCCTGCCTCCAGCTTCCGGTATGCGAGGCGCGCGGGATTGTCGCCGCGGGCCCGTTCCATCTATTAGACTTCGACCCGCCCTCGCGCTCAAGACGTCGCGGCCGGCGGACTTTCCTTCACGAGCGCGCTGATCGCCTTAAACTCAGGTCTGTCGGAGCGCTCGGTCCACTCGAAGAGGACGGCTTCGGTCGTGGTGATCGTCACCCCTTCGGCCGCGAGCCGCCGCAGCGCGACCTTAAAATCGAGGGTCGACCGCGAGCCGACGGCGTCCGCGACGACCTGGACGCGGTAGCCGATCCCGTTCAATTCGAGCGCAGTCTGGGCCACGCAGACGTGCGCCTCGATGCCCGTCAGCGTCAGATGGGCAACGTCGGCGTCGCGCAGCGAGTCGCGCAGACCCGCGGCGCCGAGGGCGTGAAAGGTCGTTTTCGGCAACGGCGCGGGCAGGGTCGCGGCCAGCGATGCGACCGTCGGACCCAGTCCTTGGGGATATTGCTCGCTGGCCCAGACGGGGATTTTGAGCAGGTTCGCCGCTCGAATCAGCCTCGACGCGTTCCAAACCACGCGCTCACCGCCGTCGATCGCGCCGATCAAGCGGTCTTGGATGTCAATGACGAGCAGTCCCGCCGCGTGCGAAGTCCAACGATTCATCCCGGTCATCCGCTCGCCCTCTGCTTTGCCGGCTGTCCCGCGTCGAACGTCTCTCGAAGGAAACATGAGCGACGCTCGGCTTGTCGCACCGCCCGAACCCCCGCTACGATATAAGGATTACCATGATTTCAGTCGGTTGGTAACAACCGAGATGCCGCGCGCCTGTCGCGCGAGGATCCGCGCGTGGCCGATAAGCCTCGACTACTTTTGATCGAACGCGACGCCCACATCGACCCCGTCGCGCGCGCCCATCTCGCGCACGGCTATGAGCTTGTGACGGCGCGGACGATGGCGCGGGCACTCATCCTGCTGCGCGAGAAGGAGTTCGCGGGCGTCTTCGTCGACCAGTCGCAGCTCTCCGCGGTGCGCTGGGCGGGCGTTTTGATCCAAGCCGACGAAATCCTGGACGCGATCGCCGACGGCGTCGCGGTCGTCGACCCCGACCTCCGCGTGATCTGGGCCAACCCCGAGTTTCAGCAGCTCTGCATCCCCGATGTCGAGACGATCGGCAATCGCTTCTACAGCGCGCTCGGATCGCCTGAGATTCTCGGCTCCGAGCCGTGTCCATTCCTCACGGCGCTCGCGACCAAACAGCCTTCCGGCACCGAACTCCGCATCGGCGCGAATCGTTACTTGCGCGTCACCGCGACGCCGGTGGTCGACGTTTCGGGTGTTGTCACCCACCTGATCGCGCTCACCCGCGACATCACCGGCGAAACGCTCCAGCAGCAGAAAATCAACGCCATTCACAAGGCGGGCGACGAACTTGCCGACCTCACTCCCGAAGAGCTCGCCGAGATGGGGGTCGAGGAGCGCAAGGAGCTGCTCAAGTTCAATATCGCGCGGCACATGAAGGACCTGCTCGGCCTCGACTACATCGAAATTCGCCTGCTCGACCGCATGACCGACCGTCTCGTGCCGCTTTTAACCGAAGGCATGACGCCGCTCGCGGCCAATCGCGAACTGTACGCGCGACGCGAAGGGAACGGCGTCACCGGTTTCGTCGCGGCCACAGGCACGAGCTATCTGTGCGCCGACACGACGAACGACCCGCTTTATCTTGAGGGCGCCGCCGGGGCACGCAGCTCGCTCACGATCCCGCTGATTTATCATGGCACGGTGATCGGGACGTTGAACGTCGAAAACCCGCAGCCGAACGCATTCGACGACCGCGACCGCCAGTTTCTCGAAATTTACGCCCGCAACGTCGCCTCCGCGCTGAACACGCTCGAATTGCTTCAGGCCGAGAAGGTCACGACGGCAACCGAGTCGATCGAAGCGATCAGTCGCGAGCTGGCGTTGCCGCTCGACGGCATCCTCAGCGACGCCACGACCGTCCTCGATCGCTACGCGGGCCATGACGATGAAATCATCATGCGCCTGAAGCAGTTGATCTATCGCGCCCGTGAAATCCGCGGCCTGATCCAGCGCGTCGGCTCGTCGATCGCCCCTTCGCCGCGACGCAACGCTCAACGTTTGCAGTCGCATCTTTCGGGGCTGGGCGTCCTCGTGGTCGACGCCGACGAGACGATCAGGCGCTCGGCGCACCAGTTCCTCGGTCGCGAGGGGGTCACCGTCGAGACCGCCCGCGACGCTCACGAGGCGGTCGCGCTGGCGCGGCAACAGTCCTACTCGGTCGCGCTCGTCGACATCCGCCTTCCCGATATGAACGGCTACGAGATTTTCGCGAAACTCCGCGAAATTCGGCCGAACATGCCTGTGGTCCTCATGACCGGATTCGGCTACGACCCCGCGCACTCGATCGTCAAGGCCCGCCAGGAAGGGCTGCAAATCGTCCTCTACAAGCCGTTTCGCGTCGATCGCTTGATGGAGGCCGTCGAGCAGTCGACGCGCCTCCGCGAGGACGCTTCCCAACCACGATCGGATTGAGATGACGCAGCAAGTCTTCCTCGCCGCCGCCGCGGCCTGCGGCCACGTTGCCTTCTGGATCTGGATCGTGAACGTCATGCACGGCGGTTTAGGTCGCAGCGAACGTTCAATGAATCTCGTGAAGCTCGCCGCGCTCGCGGGTCTCGTCGGCATTCCGGCCTGGGTCGGCTGCCGTTGGGCCGGCGGCGGCTGGGGCGAGCTTGAACTCGTCTCAAAGCTCTATGTTTTCGGATCCGCGTTCAATGCCGTCGTCGTTGTTCCGATTGCGACCGCGATGCTCCACGCGCGGCGCGACCGCGACCTTGTTCGCGGCGCCGTGGAACTCGACCCGCGTCCGCACCTCGGTCTGCCGATTCACGCGACGACGCGACAAGTCGCCGAGCGCCTCCGCGGCCAAGGCGGACACTCCTGGATGCTCCTGCTGCCGGGCAACGAATCGTTGCGTCTGCGACTGACGCCGCGCAACCTCGAGCTTCCCGGCTGGCCCCCCGCGCTCGACGGCCTCTCGATCTTGCAAATCTCCGACCTCCACTTCGCGCGCAGTTACGCACGCGACTATTTTGAACACGTGTTCGCGCGTGCGGCCGAGTTCGAATCCGACCTCGTCGTCTTCACCGGCGACTTGCTCGACGACGACGTAGTCGAGTGGGTCGAGCCCCTCTTCGCTCGACTCCGCGGCAGGCTCGGCCAATTCGCCATCCTTGGTAATCACGACGTCGAGCATCATCCCGAAGCCTCCCAGGCGGCTCTCGGCGCGGCGGGCTTCGAGCTGCTCGACGGTGCTTGGAGGCTCCTCGAAACCGAACGCGGCGTACTCGCGATCGGCGGCACGGCGCACCCCTGGGGCGCGCCGCTCGACTTCTCGTCCGCGCCGCCGTCGGACGTCCGCATCGTGCTCTCGCACACCCCCGACAAATTCCCGCGCGCCTCGAAGGCAGGCGTCCACCTGATGCTGTCCGGACACAATCACGGCGGACAGATCCGACTGCCGCTGATCGGGCCGGCCTTCATGCCGAGCGTCTATTCCCGCCGATTCGACCGCGGCGTCTTTCGCAGCCGGCGTTCGACGCTCTACGTCAGTCAGGGCGTCGGCGGCAAGCATCCGCTTCGCTACGGTTGCCCGCCCGAGATCAATCGCCTCGTCCTCCGGCACGCCGCGCAGCCCGCCACGCCCGCCGCGCACGCCGAACAACGGCTCCGCGGCGGACCGACAAAGGTGGCCGAGCGCGAAGGCATTTCCTCCCGCGCGACTTAAAATCGGCGCGACCCGCAACGCTTTCGCCCCGATCAGAGATACACGCGTCGGTTGTAGACGTACCACTCAAAGATCACGACGGCGAGAGCCGCGAGCGCAAGCCACCACCAGTCGTCCTTACGCTCCGGAACCGCCTTCGACGACCCCGCCACCGGGCTATATCCAATCTTAATCTTATACTGGTCCGTTTGTTCCGGCGGCGTACCTTCGGGAACGAGTCCGCGGGTGGCGAGGTCGCTCTCGCGCTCGTTGAAGAGATTGACCGCGAACGCGAGCGCGCCGTCTTTTCCCCACCTCGCGTGATAAACGCCGGTTTTGCCGGCGCCGTTGTAGACGAATTGCCCCTGCGAGGTCCGCTTCAGCTGGTCGACGCGTCCCGAAGGGGCGACGACTTCCATCTCCTCGCCCGCCTCGTCGACGCGAAGCGTGATCGGCAGGCCCGGTGCATGCGAATCCTCGCCTCCCGCATCGCGCGCGTTGCCGAGGGTTTGCAAGGTGTTAAAGAGAAACAAGGGAAAGCTGATATAACGGAACCAGTTGGTGTTGAAGTTTTGTCCGTCCATGAGCGGGAAGGTCACGACAACGTCGGAGAACCCCTCGCGCGGCGCGACGAACGCCAGCACGGCGGTGTTGCTTTTGATGAGCTCGATCGCGCCCGGAGGCGGCTCGACCGCGACCGCTTTGAGGACCGCGACGGCGGAGAGGTCGCGGATGAACTGCATCAACGGGTGGCTCACGTCCCAATCGAGAATAACGGGATTCTGCACCGGTTTCGACTCGGCGTACACCTTGCCGGGCGGCAGCGCGCCGAAATACAAAGTGTTCGACTGCGGGTCGGATTCGGGGCGAAACTGGTCGAAAATCACGAGGTCGTACCGCCCCGACTTCAGGTCGCGCGCGAACGGGTCTTGCTTCACTTGCTCGGCATTGATCACGACCACATCGGCGCGTTCGGCGGCGGTCGAAGTCTTGAGCGTGTCGACGAGATATTTGTTGCCCGGCGTGACGACGAGCACCTGTGCCTTCCGCGGGCTGCCGACGACCGCGTAGGCGCGATTGTCGATCGCGAGCGCGTCTTCGTCGTCAATGCGGACCTCAAGCTCCGCCGCGCCGGTGTCGGGGATGTCAAACTCAAACGACCGCTCCGAAAGCGCGGGGATCTTGAGGCTCGCGGCGTCGACAAGCGTCGGCGCGCCGCCCGGCTGCTCGGCGTCGCGTCGATATAACTTCGCCTCGGTCGCGACGTCCTCGCCGCGGTAATTTCGGACGCGCCCGAAGAGCTGGATCATGTCGGTTTTCTCTTCGTTCCGACGCGTCTGCAAGGCAAGGATCGCGATGTTGTCCGACGCCCCCAGCGACTTCGCGCGCGACGACGTCGCGTCGCCGGGTGTCGGCGGCACGTACGCCGGCGGCGCGGGACCAAGCACGATGACCTCGGGCTCAAGGTTCCCAAGGCTGAAGCCGTCGACGTCCGCAAACCCGCCGTCGGTGTAAATCTTCAGTTTCGGCGTCTTTACGGCGGCCGCAACCACTCCTTCGCCCACTTGCTTTGACGGATTCGCCAGCCCCGCCGCCACCTGCAACGCTTCGCGGAGCGACGTCGAGGCGTCGGTCGGCTCGATCGCGTCGATCCTTTGCCGCAAGAGCCGTTTATCGCTCGTGTAATTTGAAACCACGCGGGCCGAGTCGGCGAACGCGATCACCATCGCAAGGTCGTTCGACTCCATGCCGTCGAGCAACTTCCGCGCCTCCGCCTGCGCCCGCGCCAGCCGCGTCGGCGCGACGTCCTTCGCACCCATGCTCGCCGAATTGTCGATCGCAATCACATAAAGCTGTCCTTGCCCCGAGGAGCCGATCGAACGCGGTCCCAAGAGCGCCAGCATCACCAGAAAGACGATCAGCAACTGCAAAAACAACAGGAGATTGCGCCGGAGCCGCTGAAACAGGCTGTTGACGTGCAGATCCTCGAGACTCCGACGCCAAAGCAGCGTGCTCGGCACCTGCACCGGCTTTCGCCGCAGCTTCAAAAAATAGAGCGCCACGATCGCGACCGGCACCCCCGCGAGCACCGCCCACGCGGTCAAGCCCAGCGGGGTCGCGAAGTCGAACGGCAAACCCGGAACGTGGAAAACGCCTTGTTCCATCTTCCCCTCTTCTGCCGGACGCGGCGTCCGACCTCTCCAATCGTCACAATTCGGATTCGCGCTCCGCGGCCTCCTCGGGCGCGACCTTATACTTGCGGATCATCATGTACATCAAATAGAGAACAATCGCGCCGCACGCGCCGAAAAAAATCCAAGGACTCTTCACGTCCACCGTCGACCTCCCCGTACTTCCGCCGCGGTCACTTCACGAGCCCGCGTTCGCGCAAATAATTGAGCACAAGCTTGTCGAACGGATTGTCGTTCGTCGTAAAAATGTAAGCGATTCCCCGCTTCGTGCACCAATCCTTCAGTCCGCCGACGAACGCGTTCAGCGTCTGCTTGTAGCGTTTCAAGAGCGGCGCGCTGATCGTGATCTCGGCCTCGTCCGCGTCCTCGCAGTCGACGAGCCGCAGGTCGCCCGCGAGTTCGGGTTCGACTTCCTCGCGACTGAGCACGTGAATCACGTAGATGTCGAGGTTCCGCGCCAGCAGATAGCGCAGCGCCTCCTCGTAGCCGTGCTTGTCGAGGAAATCCGAAATAACGACCACGACCCCCTTGCCGGTGTGCTTGATCGCAAAAGCCTTCGCCGAAGCCGCGAGATTGCTCTCGCCCGTCGCCTCGATCTGATCGAGATACTGCACGATCCGATACATCTGCGAGCGCCCGCGCACGCTCGGCAAGCCGCCGTCGAGCGTGGCGCCGAATGCGTTCAACACCACGCGGTCGTGATTCACAAGCCCGATAAACGCCAACGCCGCCGCAATCTGCTTCCCGTAATGCAGCTTCGTCGGCTCGCCGAAATCCATCGACAAGCTTGTGTCCAGCAACGTATAGACGTGCAGATCCTCTTCCTCGAGAAAGAGCTTCAAGAACAACTTGTCGAGACGTCCGTAGACATTCCAATCGATGTGCCGCAGGTCGTCGCCGACCGAATAGTTCCGGTGGTCGGCGAACTCGACCGACGATCCGCGCCGCTTGCTTTTGCGCTCGCCCTTCATTCGCCCGACGAAAATCTTGCGGCTCACCAGTTCAAGCTGTTCGAGCTTGTGCAGGAACTCGGGGTCGAGCAGCGGCGGCGATTTGGTCGCGGGCATCGTGTTCATCCACTTCGTTGTGAGAGGCCAAGCGATTCAAGACGTCGCGTCTGGAGTCGGCTCATCCCGCGCGGCAAACGCCTCGCTCCCAGACGACCGGCGTTCGACGGCCGAGCCGCCCGGAAGTCTGAGCAACTCATCTCAGCCGCACACCGGCGCCGGCACGTCGCGAATCCGGAATGTACTGCGAATCATCGCCGAGCCTCCGGCTAAGACATCCAATCGGAGAGATAAAAGAGTCCGATCATGAGCATCGCCGCGGCCGCGAGCCCGAACAGCCAAGGCACCAGCGCGGCCACGAACACCGTCCACCTTGCCCGCAGGCCCAACGGATGCCGACGCTGCAAGAGGCTGAGTGCCGTCACCCAACTTTCGAGGACGATCAACGACCCGCCCACCGCCGTCAAGGCCGCCATCGTCGGCTCGGCCCGCCAGCACAGAATCGACGCCGCGAACAAAACCACGCACAACACCGCCAGGCACGCGACGTCGCCCGCGGTGAAGCTCAGTCGCTCGCGCGGCGGCCGAAACGGCATCGGCGCGGGGGGCGGGTTGTAAATATCGTGTTGCCGGCTCATGGGTTGAGATCACTTCGTCATGGTTCGAAAGATCGTTGCTCACGGGGTTGCTCAAGCGACTGCCGCGACCGCCTGGTCAGCCTTTTCGGCAACCGCGTCGACCACTTTCAGCAGCACCTCGTCGGCGTTGATCCCTTCGGCCTGCGCCTCAAAGTTGAGCAGCACGCGATGCCGCAGGCTAGGCAGAAAGACGCGGCGCAAGTCCTCGAAGCTCACGTTGAAGCGACCATCGAGCAGCGCCCGCACCTTCGCCGCCAAAACCAAAGTCTGCACGCCGCGCGGACTCGAACCCCAGCGGATGTACTGATTCGTCACGTCGGCGGCGAACGGCCCCTCGGGGTGCGTCGCGAGCGCGAGTCGAATCGCGTAATCCTGCACGTGCGGCGCGACAATCACCTCGCGGACCAGCGCCTGGAACGTCAACAACGCCGAGCCGTCGATCACGCTCTCGGCTTTCGGTTTCTCGCCGCGCGTCGTACGATCCAAAATCGTCGCCAGCTCCTCGCGCGTCGAATAACCAACCACAAGCTTGAACATGAAACGATCGAGCTGTGCTTCGGGAAGCGGGTACGTCCCTTCCTGCTCGATCGGATTCTGCGTCGCCATGACAAAAAACGGCTCTTTCAGACGGTGAATCACGCCGCCGACGGTGACCGAGTGCTCCTGCATCGCTTCGAGCAACGCCGACTGCGTTTTCGGCGTCGCGCGGTTGATCTCGTCGGCGAGCACGATCTGCGAAAAAATAGGGCCGCGTTGGAACTCGAACATCCGCTTGCCGTCGGGCGTTTCCATCACGACGTTCGTGCCCAAAATGTCGGCGGGCATGAGATCGGGCGTAAACTGGATGCGGTTGAAGTCGAGCGTGAGCGAATCGGCGAGAGTGCGCACCAGCAACGTCTTGCCGAGCCCGGGCACCCCCTCCAGCAGCGCGTGGCCGCCCACGAACAGGCACGTCAAAACGCCGTGCACGATCTCGTCGTGACCGACGATCACCTTCGCGATCTCGGCCTTAACGCGGTTGTACGCCGTCCGAAAATCCTCGGCGCGGGCTTCGATCGAATCGGGCGGGTGCGTGACGGTCGACATGACTTCAGATCCTTTCCGACGTTCAAGAGGGGTCATTCTAGATCATGCGGATTAATTTGGATGCGTGACCAAAGTCGCGGCGGCCGCTTTCTTCGCTTTGCGGCGTTTCGCATAGGCGCGGGCGGTCACGATCGCGACTTGAATCGCGAGCAGCGCGAGCCCGAATTCGAGCCAAGTCAACGCTCCGAGCCGAATCGTGCGTTCGTAAACCTGGTGCGAAGCCTGGATGCGCTGCAGATCGGCGGGCGCGTCGGGGTCGACCGCGGTGACGAAATTCGCGGTGTAGAGCGTGTAAAACCCAAGCGCGCAGACGCCGCCCGCGGTGATCAACCCGGGAAACCAACTCTGTGCGAACCGCTCAAGAAAAGGGGGGCGTTTCCGCCTGATCGTAAACGGCGCGGGCGGGCCTGAGGTTGTGGTGCTCGCGGCGTCGGAGGAGGTCGCGGGATCGTGCGCGGCGCCGCTCTCGTTGTCGGCCGGGGTCTCGTTCGTCGTGCTCATGACGAGGGGTTCTCCTTATTCTTCTCGCGGTCTTCCCAAACCTTCTGTTTGGCCTTCAAGAGCCTGTTCGTGTAGCTCTCGGGGGCGGGTGCCTTCGAAGTCGGCGCGAGGCCGGCGGCGGGTTTCGCGGGCTCGTTGCGGCGGGGACGATCGGCCGCGGCGGCATTCGTATCGAGCAGAGGCTCGCCGAGCGGCGCGTCGGGATTCGCGGCCAAGAACGCCGGCGGCTGTGCCTCGTAACGCGTCGCGGCGCGGGAGCGCTCAAGCTGCTGGTCAACCTCGGCCTTCCGACCGCGGAGCTTCTCCATGTACTCCGGCCGCGGGGCAACCTCCTGTCCGCGGAGCTTCTTCCAGTTGTCCGCGAGCGTCCGACGCATCCGACCGACGTCGGGCGCGATCCGCCTCACGGCGACGTCGCCCAGGAAGAGCACCGCCGCCAGCCAGAGAAAGTCGGGCCAAAGATCGCGAAATCCACGCGGATTCTTCAGATTCGGGTCGCGACGGAAATGATCGACGCCGGTTTGCGTCCGCGCCGGGTCGGGCCGGCCGTCGGGGCGAAACTTCCAGCTCACGACTTCGCCGCCGGTCAGGCTCGCGATGTTGTCGAGCGAGGTCGGGTTCGAGCGCAGCTCGCGATACTCATCGGAGTAGGGGACCGAGACGCCCGACGAAATAATCCCTTGCGCGCCGTCGGTGCCGCGGTAACCGAGGTTTACGAAGTAGTTGCCCATCCCCTCGGCGCCTTCGATCACCCCTTCGTATCGTCCCGGCGCGGTTTGCTTGAGCTCGAGCGACTGCCGATCGAGCTTCGGCGAGACCACGACACCCTGCACCGTGAGGAAGTTCAAAAACTGGTCGTTCTTATCGAGAGCGTCCACGACGACTTTGATCTGCCCCCCCTCGCGCTTCAACGTGAGCGCAAGGTTGCCGCGGTCGGCGGGCTTCATCGACCAGCGGACGACCTGTGACCAAAACGCCGCGTAGCTTTCCCACGAAGGCCACGCGGTCGTCCATTTGCGGCCGGTATCGGAGGTCCAGGCGACCGACCTGCCCAAGCCGTACGACCAATGCGCCAGCAACGGATTCACCTGTCCCGCGGGCAGCGGCGAACTCATCGGCATCTCGACAAGTTCGTTCTCCTTCAACGTCGCGAGCACGAATCCGTTGATCGGAGGGATCGCGTCGGCCAGGCCGGTGAGCGGCTCGGTGACGTAATTCACCTTCGGCGTCCAGGCGGCCTTTTGCTCGAAAATCAAGGGGCGCGAGATCACGCGCGCTTCCTTCTGATAAATCCGCGGCAAGGCGCGCGGGTTGGTCACCTCGTAGAACCGACCCTTCGTCTTGTTCGCGAGGTTGCGCATCACGTTGCGTGCGTTCGAGTCGTTGCCGTGCGCCGCGGTGAGCACGGTCGTGACGGTGATTTTGTTCGCGATCAACTGACGGATGACGCCCGGGGTAGGGGGTGCGGGGTCGCCGTCGCTCACAAGCACGATGTGCCGCGACATCGCATCCTTCACCCTAGTCAACCCGCGCATCGCCATGAGCAAGATCGGGTCGAAGTCGGGCATGTCGCTCGGGGTCATGCGGTCGATCGCGCGGAGCATCATCCCGCGGCTCGAACCGATCGGCCGCAGCGTGAACAGCCACGACTCCTGACCGTTCCAATAAAGCACGCCCGCGTAGTCGTAAGACGACAGCGTGTTGATCGCCTCCTTCGCGATCACCTTCTGCCAATAGTTGCCCTCGGGAATTTCGGTCGCGTGCATGACCATGGCCATCGCGCTTTTGCCTTGCACCTTCAGCGCCTTGATCTGCATGTCGACGGGCAACGCCTTCTCGACCGGCGTGTTCATCCAGCCCCCCGCGCCGAAGCTGTCCGGCCCGCCGAGCATGATCAGCCCCGCGCCCATGTCGTGCGTGTTCGTCTCGAAGAGCGCATGCTGCGCCAGCGTGAACGCGTCTTTCGGCACGTTGCCGAGGATCAACGCGTCGTAAGGCTGCAACTGCGCAAGGTCGGTCGGCATCGGGTCGCCGCCGACGTCGCCCGAGCCGTCGACCTTCGGCGCCGTCAGCGACGTCACCTGAATCTTCTTCTCCTGCAACGCGCGCACAAACTCGGAGTGCTCTCCCTTCGTCCCCTCGATCAACAGCACGTGTCCCTTGCCGCGCGCCTGCGTAAACCCCGCGGCGCTGTTGTTCATCGCGCGGCGGTCGCCGCTGTCCTGATCGGGTACGAATTCCGCTGTGAACGTGTAAAAATTCGGCTTGGTGATCAACTGGTTGAGCGTGAACACGTTGATCCCGCGTTGCAGCTCGATCGCCTGCGGCTTCTCGTTGCCCGGCGCGGGGGCGCGATAGTCGTCGGACTTTTGGAAGATCTGCAGCGTCCCGCGGGTCGGCTCGCTGGCGCGGATCACGACGCTGATCTTGACGGTCTCGCCCTCCTTCACTTCGGGCGGGACGCTCACTTTTTCGACAAGCACCTCGCGGTCGTAGCGATACTCGATCGGCACCACGTCGATCTGGACGTCGAGGTCGCGCGCGGCGAGCGCCTGTTCGACCGCGCTCCCGCGATTCTCGTTGCCGTCGGAGAGCACGACGATCCGGCGCGCGCTGTCCTCGGGGAAGGTCGCGAGCGCCAGCTTGATCGCCTTCGCAAGGTCGGTGTGGTCGGTCTCGATCGAGTTCTCGATGCCGAGCAGGTCGAGTTGCGTCGGCGCGGGCGGGGCCTCGACCGCGGCCGTCTTGCCGAAGACGATTACGCCCGCGAGGTCGTCGGCGCGACGCTTGCGGGTCGCGGCGTTGATGTAGTCGAACGACGGACCTTGCCACTCGCGCGGCACGCTTTCCGAGGCGTCGAGCAGAAAGAGCGTCGTGAGCTTGTCGTTTTTACGCACCGCCTGCACCCGCGCCAGCGCCAGGACGATCAGCGTGATCACGCTCACCCGCACCAACAGCGCCAGCCACCTCCGCACTCGGCCGAGACCCGACAACCCTCGGTAACTGAAGAGGACCAGCGGGGGCAGCACAATCGGCAATACGATCAGCCACCACGGCCGGCCAATCGAGATCGAGAGATTGCCGAGCATCCTTATCCTCCGCCGCTCCGCGTTGAAGCCGCCCCCCGCGCCGCGAAATTCGGCGCGACTTCACATCCGGAACCGCTGCACGCGATGATTGTCCGAGTCGATCAGCGATACAGATCCTGAACGGTCGATCGCGAGCGCCCACGGATAATTGAACTCGCCCGGCCCGCGTCCCGCGCGACCGCGCATCCCCAGCGACTTGCCGTCGAGACTGAACTTCTGGACCCGATTGTTGGCGTATTCGCACACGTAAACGCACTGGTCGGGACCGATCGCGACGTCGTAAGGATAGCGCAGCTCGCCGGGTCCGCTGCCGAGCGATCCCCACGTCCGCAAGAGCGCGCCGCTCACGTCGAAAACCTGAATCCGATGATTGCAACTGTCGGCGACGTAAATCTGGTCGTTGTCGTCGATCGCAAGCGCACGCGGACGCAGAAACTCGCCGCTCGCGTACCCGTGACCGCCCCACTGACGGAGCCACTCGCCCTCGGGCGAGAATACCTGAATCCGGTCGTTTTCGCCGTATTCGCTCACGTAGAAATTGCCGTCGCGATCGAGCACGACGTCGGTCGGATAACCGAACCGACCCGGCGTCGTATCTTGCACGCCGTCGCCGATCTGAAACAGCAACTCACCCGTCCTCGAGTAGACCAGAACACGGTAAAAGTGAGTGTCGGCAACCAGCACGCGCCCCAACCGATCAACCGTCAGTCCGCTCGGCCCGTCGACGTTGAAGTCGGGCGTCCGCCAACCGCGCAGATACTTGCCGTCGCGGTCGAAAACCTGGACCCGATCGGTCAAATCGGCGATGTAAAGGTTATCGTCGACGTCGAACGCCGCGACCCTCGGCTTGTGCAGTCGCCCAGGCTGGATTCCGTGCACGCCCCAGACGAGATCCGGCCGAAACGTCGGCGCGAAATCGCAGCCCGACCCGGCGCACGCACAAGCCAGGAACGCCGCGAACTCCCGACGACTCCAGCCCCGCTCGATCACGCCGATGCTCCCAAAGGTCACGCGCCGATCCCGACGTCGACATCGTCTCAATCTACCCGGACGCTTGTCCCATCCGCAAGTCCTACGATTGTAAATTGAGGAAGGATTTCGGACTCGCGGTCGCGAACCTTCCCTGCGCCCCGGCGAGGCGTGATCGAGCCGTCCCGACGCGTGCCGATCACTGCGACATCGCGAGCGCCTTCAAACATCCGGCCCCGTCCACATGCCACTTGCCGAGCGAGTCGAGCGACCAATACACCGAAATCATCACCGCATTCTTCGACATCGGTCCGCCCAGGTCGGCCTCCGTCGATATCTCGTTGTTGCGCGTCGTCGCGGCGTCGGGATAGAGCACGATCATCGACTCGCCGCGCGAGAGTCGCCGATTCTGCTCGATCACGTTCGCCTGCGTGCGTACCTCTTTGTTCGTCCACGACGCCCGCTTGCGCTCGAGCAGGTCGTGCACGCCGCGCGCCCAAGACTCCGCGTCCGCCGTCGTGCCCGACGACGCCAAACCGCGAATCACGCCCAGGTCGTTCCCCGCCAACGCGTATCCGACTTCCTTCGTCTTGTCTTCGAGCGTCTCGGATGGCATGTTCATATACAGGTACAAGCTGCCCAGTATCAGAACCGCCGCCCCCCCGATCATCACCCCTCGTCGCGAGATCGTCAGCCCCCCCTCGGGCATCATGTCCCGCCAGTCCGCTTTCTCGCTCTCGGAGCGGCCGCCCTCGCGACTGGCGCGCGCCGCCGCTCCCGCCTTCACCGCAGGCGGCTCGCCCAAGATCGCCACCCCCTGCGGAGTCAGGTGGAACACGCGGTTGCACTTCTTACACACCAGACGCATATTGATCTTGTCGCGCGGTACCCGGCCCGCCCGCCCGCAACTCGGACACGTCATATCTATCATTGCGAATCGCTCCAGGACGACCCCGCCGGCCAACGCGTCCCGTTCGATCGGGAAAAAGGGCGCGATGTTTCCGTCAATCTACATCATAACCGCGCGCGCCTCGGTTTTCGCCACACTCCAACTTTCGACTTCATTGCGAATCCGAACGATCTCTCGATCACATCGAACCTCGTCCCCGAATCGACGCTCCGCCGTCGGCCGCGCTCCGCCGCCGCGCAGTCCCGCCCGCAAGGCGTCGAGCCGCGTTTGTTTAACATCGTTCTTGACGGAAACCCGACCGACACCGGGACCCAAACCCGAAATCGGAATTCCAGGCGCGAATTGCTGTCCCCTGAATCCGCCCCGCTTGTTAATCTAATGCGGGCCGAAGTCGATTTCCGCGGTCCGTGTCCGTACCCTCGTCTCGCGGTCGTGCGAGTCGGCACGGCTCCCGACACGATGCAAATTACGCGTCCGAGACCACGCTCTCCGGGAACGTCAGCCGCGCAAATCGGCCGCCTGCGGCTTTGGGGAACGATTCGCCGATGCAAGCATTCGACGACTTCCGCGGATTCGTCCAGACCGAGGAAACTCTCGCCCCGCACACCTGGTTCCGCCTCGGCGGACCCGCGGCCTACTTGGCTCGACCTCGTAATCTCGACGAACTGCTCGGCGTCATGAAACGCTGCCGAGACGAAGCCTTGCCGATCAAAATCCTTGGCGGCGGCTCGAATATACTCGTCCGCGACGAAGGCGTGAACGCTCTCGTAATCCATCTCGAAAGCCCCGCCTTCGCCGATCTTTCCATCGAGGACGACCGCGTCCACGTCGGTGCCGCCACCCCGCTCACCGCCTTGATCTCGCAGTCCGCGCGCGCCGGCCTTTCCGGCCTCGAAGTCCTCACCGGCATCCCCGGCACCGTCGGCGGCGCGCTCCGCGGCAACGCCGGCGGCCGTCAGGGCGCGATCGGCTCCTTCGTCCGACGCGTCACCGTTCTCGACTCGGCCGACTCCGTCCAGGTCCGCGAACACGACGACCTCGACTTCACCCCCAGCGCCTCGAACCTCGACGAACCCGTCATCCTCTCTGCCGACCTCGCCCTCGGACGCGAAGATCCCGAAGCCGTCGTCCGCCGCATGCGACGCCTCTGGATCCTTAAAAAGGAGAATCAGCCCTACGGACACCAATCCACAGGCTGCATCTTCAAGAACCCCACCCCAGATATCACCGCCGGGATGCTCATCGAACAGGCCGGCCTCAAAGGTGCACGACAGGGCGGAGCCGAAGTCTCAGACCGTCACGCAAATTTCGTCATCGCCGAACCGGGCGCGAAAAGCGACGATGTCCTCCGGCTCATCGACATGATCCGACAACGCGTTTGGCAACGCTTCGGCTACGAACTCGAGCTGCAAATTCAGATTTGGTAAAGATCTTGCGGCGATCACGTGGGAGCGTGCCGCAAACCCGCGGAGGCGAGGCGAATGCCGTCGGGAGAATCCACGCTGATCGGAACCGACCCTGGCTCCGACGGTCCCGTCCGCGACGCGACGACCGCCCCGCGCGCCGGTTCCGCGGACGCCCCCCGACGCACGACCACGCGGATCGACGAAGGCCCTGCCCCGCGTCGACTCCCGCGACGCATTTACCTCCGCGCAACGCTCGGCCTCTTCGCAATCGCACTCCTGATGACCGGCGTGCTCTATGCCCAACACGTCCTCAGCGCGTGGCTGCATGGACGCGTGGCGTACCAAATAGACTTCGCCTCGATCTCGCTCAACCCTCCTGTTCCGGCTTGGTTTCGCGGCGGGTCCCCGGCGTTTCTCGAACGTTTTCGAATCGAGGCCGGCTACCCGACGCGAATCGGTTTGCTCGACCTCGACCTCGGCCTCTTCCAGAAGGCTCTCTCCAAAGACCCTTGGGTGGCCCGTGTCGACCGCCTGGAACGCAAACACCCCGACCGATTAATCGTCCAGCTCGCGTATCGACGCCCGGTCGCCTCGGCGCGGGTCGCAACTCCTGAAGGGATAAAGGCTTATCTGCTCGACGCCGAAGGCGTCATACTCCGCGGCGAAGACGTCGACCGCGACTTCGCCGGCCGCTTAACAGCTCTTCAAGGGCTGTCCCCCCCTGTCGACCCGCGTCCAGGACTACCCTGGCACCTCGCCGACGCCCGCGATGTCCCGCGACCCGACTCCCGTGTCGCTCAAGGCACCAGATTGGCTGCTTTTTTAAGCGGCCATCTCGAACAAACGACGGAAAGCCGACCTTTCGACAGGGTCGAAGCGATCAACCCGACCCACGACCCCGAACGGGGGATTTGGGTTCGGCCGAGCGCCGAAACATGGGTGCTCTGGGGAAGCCCGGTCGACCACGAAGCTCCAGGGGAATTGCCCGCCGAGGACAAATGGCGGGTTTTGGTCGAGACGGCGCGAAGCCATGGCGGGCTGACTTTACCAAAGGGGCAGTTTTGGCAATTCGTAAAGTCGAAGCTTGAGGCGAGGCAAAGTCCCGATCCGTAAGCTTTTGATGTTGGTCGCATCGGGAGAATCAGGGTCGGCGGCGTCCTGTTGGAGATGATGATCCGCGCGCGGCGAGCGTCCGCGTGCGATTGCACCGCAACAAGGGGGGAGTCGCGTGACGATGGCCGGCCGCATGGGACCCCGTTGGCTGAATCAGATGCGTCGAATCGCCGGGCCGACCCACGGCGGCCGACTGGCGCGGTTCGCCTTGTACGCGGAGCGAGTGAACGCGCTCGAACCGGTTTTCGAGGCCGAGACCAACGAGCAGCTCGCCGCGCGCAGCCACGCTCTCCGGCAGCGCGCCCGTCAAGGGGATTCGCTCAACAGCCTGTTGCCGGAAGCCTTTGCTCTGGTTCGCGAAGCGGCCAAACGCACGATCGGCCAGCGGCATTACGACGTCCAGCTCATCGGCGGCGCGGCCATTCACAATCGCTCGATCGCCGAAATGGAAACCGGCGAAGGCAAAACCCTGGTCGCGACGCTGCCGGCCTATTTAAACGCGCTCGCGGGTAAAGGCGTCCACGTCGTCACCGTCAACGATTATTTGGCTCATCGCGACGCCCACTGGATGGGTCCGGTCTACATGCTCCTGGGGATGACGGTCGGCTGCATCCAGACCGGGCAGGAGGACAACGTCCGTCGCGCGGCGTATCTCTGCGACATCACTTACGGCACTAGCAAGGAACTCGGATTCGACTTTCTGCGCGACGAGCTGAAGCGTCTCCAACTTGGCGATACATCGCGCAAGTCTTTTGAGCAAGCCTTCTTAGGTCGCGGCGTGATTCTTCCTCAACAGCAGCCGGTGCAGCGAACGCACCATTTTGCGATCGTCGACGAAGCCGACAGCATTTTGATCGACGAGGCGCGCACGCCGCTGATCATCGGCATGAACAACGCCCCCACGCAAGAAGAGGCGGCGGCTTACTTTGGCGCGGACCAGATCGCGTCGACGCTCACCAAAATCAAGGACTTCCGCTACGACCCCGCCGAACGCAAGGCCGAGTTGACTGCGGCCGGACGCCGTCGGGTACAAGCCGTCGCGGGCGGCGCATCATTCGTAACTCTTACTGTTGACGGCCTTTACGAATACGTCGAACGCGCACTCCGCGCACGGATCGCGTATCTGAAGGACCGCGACTACGTGATCGTGAACGGCGAGATCGTGATCGTCGACGAATTCACGGGCCGTATGATGCCCGGCCGGCAATGGCAAGACGGCTTGCACCAAGCGATCCAGGCCAAGGAACGACTCGAGATCACCCTCGAAACCACGACCGCGGCGCGAGTGACGGTGCAGGACTTCTTCCTCCGCTATAAAAAGCTTGCGGGGATGACCGGCACCGCCTCGACCGACGCCGCCGAGCTGGCGCGGATTTATAAGGTTGGCGTGTTCCGCGTACCCACGAACCGCAAGGGACGCCGCACCTGGGAGCCGGACCGGATCTTTTCGACCGAGGACGAGAAGTTCCGCGCCGTCGCCGACGCGATCGCCGGGTGGAACCAGCGCGGCGTGCCGGTCTTGATTGGCACCAGGTCGATTGAGAAGTCCGAGCGGCTCTCGAATTTGCTGAACGAGCGCGGCGTCGAGCACCAAGTTTTGAACGCGAAGAATCACGCGATTGAAGCCCAGATCGTCGCGCGCGCCGGCGAGCGCGGGCGCGTGACGGTGGCCACGAACATGGCCGGCCGCGGCACGGACATCAAGCTTGGCGAGGGGACGTCCGACCTCGGCGGCTTGCACGTGATCGGCACCGAGCGTCACGACTCGCGACGCATCGACCGCCAGCTCGCGGGTCGCTGCGCGCGGCAGGGCGACCTCGGCTATTGCCAGTTCTTCCTTTCGATTGAAGACGAAGTGCTCGAAGCCTTCGGCGAGAAGCGAGCGCTGCGGCTACGCAAACGTTACGCGGGCCGCGGCGAGCTGACAAGCGGTGCGATGCGACGGATGTTTCGCGCGGCGCAGGCGCGTCGAGAGCGGCAGCATTACCGCGATCGCAAGCTGCTCATGGCCTACGAAAAACAACGCGCCGAGATGCGCTCGAACATGGGTTTGAACCCGGTTCTGGGCTGATCATCGACCCGCGTCCAAGCGGCGGCGAACCCTCATCAATACCGAGAGCAGCACGCGACCGATATCGTCGCGACGTTCGGCGTATTTCAACGCCTCGTAGCGGCCGCCGTCGTAGATTTTCGGGTCGAGATACGGCATCGCGATCCGCGCCGAAGCTCCTTTCACCACGGGGCAGGAGGCATCGGCCTCGCCGCAAACGAGCAGCGCCGCGTAACCTTTTTGGGGGTTGACCGCGTCGTCGTAGCGCTTCGAGAATTCGAGCAGGCCGGACGTCGTCGAAGCGGCCTCCGCGGCGTTCTCCCAATGGATCCGATAGATCGGATTCGCGGTCGACGGCTCGCCGCGCGGCGCCTCGCGGCCGGTCGGCTCGACGGCGATGCCGATCTCTCTCAATGCGCGCACCGTGCGCTTGTTGAATGCCGACGGCGCAGTGCCGCCGCAATGAAAACGGATCTCCGGAAGCCCGTAATACGCCGCGGCGAGGTTGCCCATCGTCGCGCCGAGGAAGCTCCGTCGCGAATTCCCGGTGCAGATCACGGTCACATCGAGACTCCGGCCGGGCCGGTGGTTCGCGACCATCCACTCGACTAGTCGCTCGGACGGCTCAAAACGGCGCGCGTCGATCATGTCGAACGTCGTCGTCAGGGTGTCGAGATGCGCGGCGACCTTCGGGTTCAATCGCGTCCGCGACGGAGGCAGAACATCGCGCAAGGCGACAATCATCTCGCGAGGCTCGAGACGTCCGTCGTCGCCCGCGAGCTTTGCGAACGTCTTCGAATCGATCAGCCCCGCCGCCGAAGCCGAGCCGAGCGAGCCGTCCTTACGCAGAACCTTCGCCAGCGTCCCCTTGATCCGCTCGTCGTTGCGCGGGTCGAGCGCCTCGGGTGTCCCGAACCTCTGCACGCACCAGAGCGCGCGCACCAAGGCGCCCGGGTCGCCGGGCTCCGACGAATCCGACGCAACGCACGTCGTTCCGAACGGAGACAACAAAGCAAGCATGCCCAAGAGCCCGCAGAGCGTCCGCATGATTCGAAGCCTCGTGATGTATGAACGCTTCCAGATTTAAGCTCAGACAACACCTCGGATCTCGCCCGCGGCGCGCGGCCCCAAAATTCTGTCACGGCTTGCGCCGAACCCGCGCGATTTTCGATGGCGACCTCGCGAAAACCGGCGCAAAGTCCCGCTCGCGGGTTCCACTACTAACGTCCACCGGTTTCCACGCGAAGCATCCACGTGATCCTGGAGAACAAATAGCGCTGAACGAATACAGTTCGAGCTGTAAAACGGAGTCAGGTCGAACACGACGACCGTTTGTCGAAAACCTTACGGTCGCGTCGCAGCAACTCCGAATCGGCCTCGGCGACTCTCAGGCAGACGAGCAGCGCCGCGTGCAACTTCGACTTCGGTCGCGCGAGCCGATAATACACCCACAGCCCTTCCTTGCGGCCGGACACGAGCCCGCACTTGCGCAAGGCTGCGAGATGCCGTGACACCGTCGGTTGCGGAAGATCAAGCGTCTCATGCAAATGACAGACGCAGACCTCCTCGTCGGACGTCAGCAAGTTGAGCAGGCGCAGCCGCACCGGCTCGGCGAGCGCCTTGAACAGTCCCGCGGCGGGCAGGGGGTCGTTGGATGTCTGCGACGTCATCTTCATTCGTGAAGGCGAATATAGCAAACGTCCGTCGCGAACTCAAGCCGCGACCGCGCTCGGACCGATTGCGACGTCAGCGTTTGAGCGCGAGTCGGTCGCGGTAGCGCTTTAGCTCGATGTCGAGCTTCCTCAGATCGCCGAAGTGGAGCGTCGCGTCCTCGATGCGGTTCGGCATATCGCGCGGCGCGTGCAGGAGGTCAAGATAGCCGCGGAACTTTTCGGCGTTGCGGTGGTCGCGGAGCATCAAATGGGTGAACAGCCAGGCCTCGGCATAGGCCTCCTGCTCGGTTTCCTCTTTGTAGAACAGCTCGTCGGTCGAAAACAGACGCTCCATCGGGATCCACTCGGGTATCCCGCCGTTGAGGGGCCGCAAGACGTTGAGGCGCTGCTTGTTGATCGCGCCCAGCGCGACGCCGCGTCGAAAGGGGTCCCAAACTTCGGCGAACGTGCCCAAACCTTCGCTCACCACGACGGGAATCTCGCGGGCGCGATCAAGAAGTCCCGTGTTGTAACAAAGCTGGTGCATCTCTTCGTGAAGAAGCGAGAATGTGTTCGCTCGCTCGGAGTTTGCGCCTAGATTCTTGCGGTCGGCGCGGAAGTCGAACATCACGAGCATGTTCTTGCCGACGCTGTAAAATCCGGCGAGCAGTCCTCCCGGCGCGACCTTGATCCCTTCTTGTGCGGCGGCGTATTTTTGGAACGATTCGATCGATCCGAGCGTCATCACGACGAGGCTCGTGGTCTCGGGCACGGCGACCTCGAACCCGCGTCCCTTGAAGAACGAGGCGTACACGCGCGAGAGGTCGCGGCAGATCCGCAGCGCCTCTTTGCGGAAGGACTCGGGAGCGTCGCCGACCGCGACGAACGGCGGCGTGATCGTCGTCGAAAGCTCTTTCAGGCCTGCCCTTTTCGCGAGCCTCCGAATCTCGGCGAGTACGTCGAGCGTTTCGGGCGGCAGTTCCTCGAGCTTCGGCTCGGCGGCGGTCGGCTTTTTAGTCGACTTGGTCTGAGCCCGTGCCGAACAGGGTCGCCACAACACCGCGACCGCCGACGCACACAACGACGCCAACCATCGTCGTCGCGACGCCGTTCCGGATTCAAAATGCGTCGTCATCAACACACCTCGCCCGCGATGTTGGTGCGGCCGTCGGACCGGGAGGGTATCCTTCATCATACGCGACGTTTTGAGACGACGCGACCCGTCGGCACGTCGTCACTCGATCTTCGCCCGCGACCGGAGCCTCCTTCGCAATGAACAAAGCCGCGCGGAGAAACCGCACATTTCAGATTCGGATGATGATGGTCTTCGTTGCGGTTTGCGGGGCCGTGTTTGGGGCGATGCGTTTCTACCTGGACTCTTCTACGATCATTCCGGTACTGCCCTTGCTCCTTGGGCCGGCGGCGATCGGTCGCGCGTGGATGCGTTCGCGCGGTCGCAACGGCACGCTGGGCGCGGTCGCGGGTGGTTGGTTGACGGTCTTCCCGCTCTTCAGCGTGATCGCTTATTCCCTTGGGATAGAGGAAGAGCCGGGATCTGCACTTTTCGTCGGAATCGGTACGTTTTTCTGCGGCGGCCTGCTCGGCCTGGCGGTGGATTTATCGAGTTGGGTCGTGCAGCGATGGATCAACGCCTGCCGGCCCGAGATCAATCCCGCGCAGTGCAACAATGCCGGTCCCGACACTGGAACCCTCGGCTCGAAATGATTGATCCTGGACGGCGATCGTGCGTGTGACCAAAATCCGTTTATACGATCGCGCAATTCGCGGTCTTGACTGTGATGTGCGCGCTCGCGTGCGCCGCGGTTCGCGAGTTTCAGGTCGGGTTCGTGATCGCGGTCGGCGTCTTGGCCGCGTTCGCGCTCGGAACGCCGTTCGTCTGGGCCTTCCATGATTTGAGACGCCGTCGGTCGGGATTTCGGGGCGGGATTCTGGGCGGCGTGGCCGGATTCGTCCTTTGGGGAATCTGGTTTACGTGGGCCGCCGGGTACGAGCCGGGCAGTCTTTTTTTCATCGGCCGGCTCGGCGCGATCTACGGCATCCTGGTTGGATCGTCGATGGAGGTCGTGAACTTGATCGCTCCGTTCGCCGATCCCGACACCGCAGTCGATGAAACCGGCCTCTTGCGACGTCCAAGCGAGTTCGAGGCGGCCGAGCAGGGCGATTTGTCGTCGACGCAAAGCCCGGTTGACCCGCATGCGCGTCGCGGGCAAGAATAAGTCCCGGTTTGGGACGCGAGGCGTCCGGATTCTCGATTGTCGCGGCGTCCGAAAGGTCGGTTCATGAGCGCACACGTTCTCCCGCAAGACGCCCAAGCCCCGTTCTATCTCGGCATTGACCTCGGCGGGACGAACATCAAAAGCGGGGTGGTCGACGACCTCGGCCGGCCGTTGTCGTCGGTGAGCGTGCCGACGCAGGCGCACGAGGGGCCGCGGGTCGGGCTCGACAACATCGAGAGGGCCGGTCGCGCGGCCGTCGAGCGCTCGGGGCTGGGTTGGGATCGCATCGCCGGGGTGGGGCTCGGCTCGCCCGGTACGATGGACATCCAGGCGGGGTTGCTGCTCGACCCGCCGAACTTGCCCGGTTGGATCAATTTTCCAATCCGGGACGCACTCGCGTCGCGTCTGCAGAAACAGACGGTGCTTCAAAACGACGCGAACGCCGCGGCCTACGGCGAGTATTGGGCCGGCGCGGCGCGGGGGACGCGGAGCCTCGTTTTGCTGACGCTCGGCACCGGCATCGGCTGCGGGATTGTCGAAGACGGCGATATTGTCGAGGGGCGTCACAGCCACGGCGGCGAGTGCGGGCACATTATTATTCAGATGGACGGCGGCCGCGTCTGCTCCTGCGGCAAGGTGGGGCATCTTGAGGCCTACGCGTCCGCGACCGCGCTGGTGAAGCGAGCGCACGAAGCGCTCGAAAGTGAGGCTTCGCCCCTGTTGCGGAAAGCCCTCGCCGAGGGCAACCTCACGAGCGAAGAGGTCAGTATCGCGGCCGCCGCGGGGGATCCGCTCGCGCGTCGACTGATGACCGAGACCGCGCGCTACCTTGCCGTCGGCGCAACCTGCCTCATGCACACGATCGACCCCGACGTCGTCCTGTTTTCGGGAGGAATGATCGCCGCCGGACCGTCCTTCCTCGACGAGATTCGCGGGTTCATCAATGTCCTGGCGTTCCCGATCCCGGCCCGTGAGACGCGGATCGCCTACGCCGAGCTTGGAGGCGACGCCGGCTTCATCGGCGCCGCCGGCTGCGCGCGCGTCAAGTTCGCGAAACCGCGCTGAATCCGGCGACTTTCACGTCTTCCAGCCGCGCGCCGCCTCGACTCCCGCCAACGCGCATTGACCCCCCGGCCTTGATCCGCGACACTAAGATACGGTTGAGATCGTGTCGCGACGTCGATCGGCGCGATCTAGGTCGCCAAGCGCGCTCGATTCGGAGTGAATCAAGGCCGGACCGCCCCACTTACGCCTCCAACCAACGGAGCCGTCGGAACCTTCCATGCCGTTCGACCCCCGATTTATCCGTAACTTTTCGATCGTCGCGCACATTGACCACGGCAAGAGCACGCTCGCCGACCAGCTCTTGCTCCAGTCGGGGGCGATCACCCAGCGCGAGTTTCGCGAGCAGCTCCTCGACGACATGGACCTCGAACGCGAACGCGGCATCACCATCAAGGCGCGTGCCGTCGCGATCAATTACACGCTCGACGACCAGGTCTATGAGCTGAACCTGATCGACACCCCCGGGCACGTCGACTTTCACTACGAAGTTTCGCGCAGCCTGGCCGCGTGCGAAGGCGCGATCCTGCTCGTCGACTCAACGCAAGGCGTTCAGGCACAAACGGTTGCGAACGCGTTCCTGGCGATCGGCAACGACCTTGCGGTCGTCCCGGTATTAAACAAGATCGATATGCAAGCGTCGCGGCCCGACGAGGTCCGCGAGGAGATTTACGCGACCCTCGGCATCGACCCCGCCGAAATCCTGGCCGTCAGCGCGAAGACCGGCCTCGGCGTGCCGGAGGTGTTTCGCGCGATCATCGATCGCGTCCCCGCGCCCAAGGGCGACCCCGCAGCGCCGTTGCGGGCACTCATTTTCGACTCGAAGTTCGACGACTATCAAGGCGTGGTCGTCTATGTCCGCGTCGTCGACGGCCTTCTTAAGCTAGGACAGTCGATCCGACTGATGGCGGGCGGCACCGAGCACGAAGTGACGAGTCTCGGTCGATTTCGACCGCGCTCAGTCGCTTGCGACGAGCTCGGCGTGGGGCAGGTGGGCTACGTCACGGCCAACATCAAGCGGCTCTCCGACGTCCGTATCGGCGATACGATCACGGAAACGCCGCGCGGCGCCTCGGTCGCGCTCCCAGGTTACGCCGAGCCGGTGCAAGTCGTTTACTGCGGGCTCTTTCCGGCAACGCACAACCAGTTCGAGGACCTCCGAACCGCGCTCCAAAAGCTGGCGCTGAACGATTCGAGCTTCACCTTCGAGCCGGAGACGTCCGACGCGCTCGGCTTTGGATTTCGTTGCGGGTTTCTCGGCCTGCTCCACATGGAGATCGTGCAGCAGAGGCTCGAACGCGAAAGCGGGCTGGAGCTCGTCCAGACCGCGCCGAACGTGACCTACGAGATCGTGACCAAAAAAGGCGAGACGCTGCACGTCTCGAACCCAACGCGAATCCCCGACGCGGGCGAGGTCGAGGAATTCCGCGAACCGCTCGCGCGGGTCAGCTTCATCTTGCCTTCCGAGAACATCGGCGCGATCATGCAACTGTGCGAGGATCGACGCGGAACGTACATCAAAACGGAGTACATGACCCCCACGCGAGCGATTTTGACGTACGAACTGCCGCTGGCCGAAATGATCTACGACCTCTACGATAAGTTGAAGAGCGCGACGCGCGGCTACGGCACGATGGACTATGAATTGATCGGCTACCGCGCGGGCGACCTCTGCCGGCTGGATATTTTGGTGGCCGGCGCGAAGGTCGACGCGTTGTCGGTGGTGGTGCATCGATCGCAGGCGGATCGTCGCGGGCGGAAGCTGGTCAAGAAGCTTCGCGGCGAGATTGATCGGCACCAGTTCGAGGTGGCGATCCAGGCGGCGATCGGCAGCCGGGTGGTGGCCCGCGAAACGATCTCGGCGTTGCGTAAAAACGTCACCGCGAAGTGTTACGGCGGCGACATCACGCGAAAACGCAAGCTGCTCGAAAAACAAAAAGAGGGTAAGAAGCGAATGAAGCAGGTGGGCAACGTCGAGATCTCGCAGGAGGCGTTCTTGTCGGTGCTTGACGACAGCGAGGAATGACGGGGCCGGCGTCGACCCCGCCGCGACCTTGAAGGCACGCGGTCATCCCCGCGCGCGACAGCCGCGTTCTTTTCCCCCTGGGCTCTCCGCGGCGATGCCGCTTTCGGCTCCTGGAAGCTCATGAATTCAAGTGATCCGTCGGAAAACTTGGCGCGGGGAACGTTGATGCGGGAAGTGACCGGCCCTGTACGTCAGACGATCGAGTTTTTCATCGTTCTGACGCTGTCGATCCTCCTGTTTCGGACCTTCGCCGCAGAGGCGTACATCGTCCCGACGGGGTCGATGGCGCCGACTTTGTTGGGCCGGCATCGCGAGCTGACGTGTCCGAATTGCCGGTATCGATTCCCGATCGGCATGGACGAGGAGGGGCGGTCGGGACGGCCGGCGTGCCCGAATTGCGGCAAAGGACGGTTAGAGGACGAACCCGCGGTCGAGTGCAACGGCGACCGCCTGCTTGTGCAAAAGTTCTTTTTCGAGATGCGCGGCCCGAAGCGTTGGGAGGTCGCGGTCTTTCGGTACCCCGGCGATTTGTCGCAGGCGTTCGTAAAGCGCGTCGTCGCCCTGCCCGGCGAGGTCCTGCAAATCGTCCGCGGCGACGTCCACATCGACGGCACGGTCGCGAGAAAAACGCTCAAAGAACAACGCGCGATGCGGGTTCTGGTCTACGATCACGACTACAAGCCCGACGACTTCGGGCGCTATCCGCGCTGGACGTTTCGACGCGCGACGTCAATCTTGCGCTCGCCCACAGGTTGGAGCTTCGACGGCAACAAGTTCTTCCACGAGCCCGACGCCGACGCGCAGGAAACCCTCGCGAAGGGTCGGCCCGCTCCGGTTGATTGGCTCGAGTATCATCACTGGCTCCCCGAGCGGGGCGGCTACGGCCCCGTCCGCGACTACTGCGGCTACAACGGCGTCGACATGAACTCCTCCAACACCGTCCGCGACTTCTTTCTCGAGGCAACCATCGAGGCCGAGCCGGGAGTCGAGGCGATCCTTGCCCGGTTCGTTTCCGGCAGCGACCACTTTGTCATCGTGATTCCGCTTGGCGGCCCCGCGCCCCCCGAAGTCCGTCGCAACGGCATCCTCTTGCGCCCGCAAGGTTTACGGCCCGACCTGGCGCGATCGCTGGCAACTTCCGGGCCCATCAAGCTCGAGGCCTCGGTCATCGACCAGCGGTTTACCGTCGCCTTGAACGACCAACTCCTGTTCACTCCGTACGATTACGACGACCCCAGCGACAAGCCGCCGCGCATCGACGAAAGCCCCGTCGCGCTCGGCATCCGCGGCGGTCGCGCGATCGCAAGCGGCCTCAAAATCTACCGCGACTTCCACTACACCAGCGACATCATCGACGCCGCCCGGCACCCCGCCGGCGTCGAGAGGCCGCTGCAACTCAAGGCCGGTGAATACTTTGTGCTCGGAGACAACAGCCCGGTCTCGAACGATTCGCGGTTCTGGACGGTCGGCCCGATCGTGAAACGCGAGATGTTCATCGGCAAGCCGTTCCTGGTCCATCTGCCAGGCCAGGTCGTCCCGCTCGAGGTCTTCGGACACTCGCTCTATTGCATTCCCGACCCGCGCGAAATCCGCTATATTCGTTGAGATTCCTCTCCGCTGACCTACGAGAACAGGCCGATGCCCAGAACTTACGCGACTCGACACGAGGTGCCCGAGGTGAAGTCGCGGAACGAGCCGAAGGGCAAGAAGACGTCGGTGCGCGACCAGGCTCCGAAGCAAGAGGACGGCCGACGCGAGACCGTCGAGGCGATTACCGTCGCGTTCATTCTCATGTTTCTCGTCCGCGGCTTCGAGGCCGAGGCGTTCGTGATCCCGACCGGCTCGATGGCCCCCACCCTGCGCGGGCTTCATAAAGAAGTCCCCTGCCCGCAGTGCGGCCACGTCTACGCGGTCAACGCGTCCGAGGAATCCGTCCCTGGAAGTCCGGTCTACACCGGGATTTGCGTCAACTGCCGGTTTCAGGCACGGATCGACGAGATGCCGACCTTCAAGGGCGATCGTATTCTGGTCGAGAAGGCGCCCTACGAGCTTTCGTTCCTGCCGGGCGCCTCGGAACCGCGTCGCTGGGACGTCGTCGTCTTCCACTACCCCGAAGAACCGGCGACGAACTACATCAAGCGGCTGATCGGGCTGCCCGGCGACACGATGCGAATCTGGCAGGGCGACTTGTACGTCAAGCCGACCGGCGCAGGGGCGTTTCAGATCGCGCGCAAGCCGCTGCGGCACCAGCGCGCGATGCAGATTTTGGTCAACGACGACCGCAAGCGGCCCCGCGACCTCGCCAAAATGCCCGAGTGGACCCGTTGGCAATCGACGACCCCCGAGGGCTGGACCGAGGACGTCGTCGGCCATTACGTCGCACGCTCGACGGCATCGACGAACGCCGCGGGCTGGAACGAGCTGCGCTATCATCATCTCGTGCCCGACCTTGAGCAGTGGCAGGAGATTCGCGAGGCATTGCCGATGCGTCGCTCCGCGCGGCCGATCCTCGTCACCGACTTTTACTCATACAACACCAATCTGACGATCCATAACTCGCGGCTCATCCCCGAGGTCCCGGGCGAGCACTACCTCGCGCGTTATGACCAAGACGCGGCCTGGTTGCAGCCGCACTGGGTCGGCGACTTGACGATCGCCGCGACCCTGAAAACCACCGCGACGGCAGGTTCCGTGAGACTCGAGCTCGTCGAGGGCGGGGTTGCGAACCGCTGCGAAATCGATCTGGCGACCGGCGTCGCCACGCTCTTTCACGGCGACACAACGCTTGGCCGCGCAGAGACTTCGATCCGCGCCGCCGGAACGTATCAGGTGGAATTCGCGAACGTCGACAACAAACTTAGTCTGGTTGTCGACGAGCAAACGCCGTTTGGCGACGGGCTGACGTACGACGACGAGGACCAAGGCGACGGCAAGGCGATCCGGCACCCGTTGCCGACAACGGCCGACTTGGCCCCGGCCGCGATTGCCACGCGCGGCGCGGCGGTCGAAGCCGGCGACCTCGTGATCAAACGCGATATTTATTACACCCAGCGGCCCGGCAGCCCCGACTACGGCGAGATCTGGGACCGCGACCCCCCGCGGAACCCAATCGAACTCGCCGACTGGCTTGCCAATCCGGAAAATCTCGTCGGCCTGACGCGGCTCCAGCCCACGGACTACCCGATCGGCGAAGGCCGCTTCATGATGATGGGCGACAACAGCCCCCGTAGTCGCGACAGTCGCGCCTGGCAAAACAACGACAGCGCCTGGGATCCCGACAACCGCGCGAGCTGGGAAGTTCCGCGTTCGCTCTTGACCGGAAAGGCGTTTTTCGTCTACTGGCCGCACGGCAAGCCGTTCGGTCCCGATATCCGACTCTCGCGCGATTTTCGGATCCCTTTCCGACCCTACTGGGAACGGATGACCTGGATTCGCTAAATCACCCGGATTCGCGCGACGGCTGTGTCGTCAAGGAGGACGGTCGCCCATGGCATTGCTTGAGGTCCGTGGTCTTGAGAAGTGGTACGGCCGCCGGCAGGTCGTCAAGGGTGTGTCGTTCGAGGTGAACAGCGGCGAGGTTGTGGGGCTGCTCGGGCCGAACGGCGCGGGCAAAACGACCAGCTTCCGGATGACCATCGGCCTGATCGACGCGAACAAGGGTCAGGTCATTTTCGACGGCCGCGACGTCAACCGGCTGCCGATGTATCAGCGCGCCCGTGCGGGCATGGGCTACCTCGCGCAGGATTCGAGCGTCTTCAAGCAGTTGTCGGTCGAGGACAACCTGATGGCGATCCTCGAGACGCGTCCGGGGCTTGATCGCCGCGCGCGCAAGTTGCGTCAGGACGAGCTGCTCGACCAGTTCGGGCTCGCGAAAATCCGCAAAACGAAAGCGAAAAGCGTCTCGGGCGGCGAGCGTCGACGGCTCGAAATCGCGCGCTCGCTGATCACCGAGCCGAAGTTGATCATGCTCGACGAGCCCTTCGCGGGCATCGACCCGAAAACCGTCGGCGAGATTCAGGACGCGATTCGCGACCTTGCCGAGCGGCACAACATCGGAATCCTGCTGACCGACCACCAATTTCGCGAGACGATCGAGGTCACCGACCGCAGCTATTTGATCCACGAAGGGCGGGTGTTCGCCTCGGGCAACGCCGCCGAGGTGCTCGCGAACCCGGACGTGCGCCGATTTTACATCGGCGAGCGCTTCGATGTCGGCCACCTGCTCGAGAAAAAGGGCCTCAAAGCGCTCTCGACCCCGGTCGCGACAATCTCGCGCAACACCGACGCAAGCTGGTCCGACGATGAGAGTTCGGACGACTCCGGCGGACAGGCCGCGACGCTTCGTTAACGACTCGTCGATGTGGCCGGCTGTCGATCGGGCAGAGGTTGAGGCGTAACGGCAGCGGGCAGGGGTCGACCTCCGCGCAGAAGGCTTAAATCTGCGTGTTTACCACGAGCAAGAGCACCATCGCGACGGCCAAGAGCCCGAGAATGAAGCCGCATAACCGGAGCGCGTGACGACGGATCTGAATCCAATCCTCGTGCCGGGTCGCGGCGTAGACGAGGCTGATTCCGGCGACGAGCGGGAAGATGTGCAGATAGATGCTCATGGGTTGGAGAGCTCCGTCGCGGGGACGGCGGCGGCGTTCGACTCGTCGGCGGGGTTCGCCGCGGGTTCGTCGTCGTCGCTGAAGGCGGGGCCGGCGTAGGCGTCGTAGATCGCGAACACGTTGAGAAGCCCCGCGACGGCGGTGTAGATCGAGCCCACCTCATAGAACCTGCCGAGCCGAAATTGAAGTCCGTTCAGGACTTCAGTCGAGGGGTCCATGAAGCCGCCGAGGATCGGAGGGAAGTTGAAATGGGCGAGCGTGCCCTGAATCAGCGGGGGGAGCGCGGCGAGCCCGACAAAAAACTGCGCGATATAGTACATATTGAAGTTTTCGTAATTTTTAAAAGGGTCGACCCACCTCCAATAGACGATTTTGCCGTCGCCGAGCCAGAAACCGGTGAAGTAAAGGCCGAGGATGCAGAGGAAGTACAGCAGCGCCTTGCCGCGACGGCCTTGGTAGTAGTGGCCCAGTCCGGGCACGAGCCAGGCGAGGAGCGCGGCTTGTCGGCGATTCTTGAGGTCGACGGTCGGTGCCGCCATGGGTCGGATCCCTTCGATTCCACACGCGGGAAAGTGCTTGAGTCGCGCAATCGAGGCAAAAGTGCGCCGCGCGCGATTATGCAAAATTAACAGATTGCGGCGACTTCGACTACAGAGTGGTTCTCGATCGGCGAACGAGCGCCTATATTGGAGTAGAGGAGGAGTTGCCGATTGAAATCGTGTCCGGTGTCTCTTATTATGTGTTGTTTAGCCGACGCATTTCTTGGAGTCGGCAGTTCGCGTCGACGGTTGCGATTCAGTTCGACTCGTCCCGGATAAGACGTCGTATTGCGTCTTAACGTTCAGTGCTTGGAACCATGTCGGTCCTCCGAACGGACAAAGCGGCCCGGCTTTTCAATGTTGGAGAGAGGTCGATCAAGCCCAACGACGACGCACCCACCGAGCGCATCGAAGTCAGCGAGGTGATACGCCGACGCGACGCGGCCTTTACGCGCGCCGAGGTGATCGACGAGGACTGGGGCGGACCTCGGTCGTTGCCGATGTCGGCGGGGCGTTACGAGATCACGCGCGAGTTGGCGCGGGGAGGGATGGGCGAGGTTTTTCAGGGGGTCGACCCGTATATCGGCCGCGAGGTGGCGGTGAAGGTGCTGCTCGCCGACCATCGCGAAGACGACCACTTGACGAGGCGATTTATTGAGGAAGCGCAAATCGGCGGTCAGCTTCAGCATCCGTCGATCTTGCCGGTATACGACTTGGGTCGGCTTGAGGACAACCGGCCGTTTTTCGCGATGAAGCTGGTGCGCGGCCGCACGTTGCGCGATTTGATCAAGGAGAGCACCGATCTCGAGCGCGATCTGCCGCGGTTCCTGTCGATTTTTGAGCAGACGTGCCAGGCGATGGCTTACGCGCATGCGCGTGGGGTGATCCATCGCGACCTGAAGCCCTCGAACGTAATGGTGGGTGCGTTCGGCGAGGTGCAGGTGATGGATTGGGGGTTGGCGAAGGTGGTCGGGGCGCGGTCCGAGAGCGACAGCCCGTCGAGTTCGCGAACCGGCGAGGACAGCGACGTTCGGACGCTGCGCAGCGACTCCGACTTGGACGCGTCGACGGCGGGCTCGGTGATTGGCACGCCGGCGTACATGGCTCCCGAGCAAGCGCAAGGCGACGTGAACAAGCTCGACGCTCGGGTCGACGTGTTCGGCTTGGGGGCGATTCTCTGCGAGATTCTCACGGGCGCGCCGGCTTACATAGGCAAGACGCGTCCGGAGGTTTTGCGGAAGGCGACGCAGGGGGATTTGAAGGAGACGCTTGCGCGGCTTTCGCTCTGCCCGGCGGACGGGGAATTGGTGCGTCTGTGCCGCGATTGTCTGGCGCCGCGTTCTCGACAGCGGCCCGCCGACGCGGGCGCGGTCGTTGAGCGGTTGACTTCGTATCGGATCACGGTCGCCGAGCGGCTGCGGACCGCGGAGATGGCGCGCGTCGAGGCCGAGGCGCGGGCGGACGAGGAGCGTCGTCGCAGGCGTCTCTCGCTAGCGTTGCTGGTTTCGATGCTCGCGACGGTGGTGCTGGGCGGCGCCGGTTGGATTTGGGTCGCCGCGCAACGCGCCGAACGGCGCACGCGGACGGCGCTCGCGGTGAACACCGCCATCGACGAGGCGACGGTGGGCATGGGGCGGTCGCTCGGCGCCAGACCGAATGATCTGTCCATGTGGCCCGAGGCCGCCGAGGATCTGCGACGCGCCGCGGCGTTGCTCGCGAACGGCGAGGCCGACGACCGTTTGCGACGCCGACTCGCCATCGCCGAGAACAACTACGCCGCGAGCCGTGCCGAGGCGCTCAAGAGGAAGCGTCGCTGGGAACGGGACCAGAGCCTCTTCGCCGATCTCGAGACGATCCGGGGACGGCTTGCCGAGCACGTCGACCTCCGCAGGACCGACGCCGACTATTCCGAGGCGTTCCGCGCGGCCGGGTTCGACCCCGACCGGCAGGATCCGATCGAGGTGGGGCAAGCGCTCTCGAAACGCGACAACGCGCCCGACTTGGCGGCGGCGATCGACGACTGGGCGCGGGTCCGAAAGCTCGTTCGTCGCGACGACCCCACGTCCTGGCGGCGTCTGTTCCAGGCGGCGCGCGCCGCCGACCCCGATCCCTGGCGCGAACGCGTCCGCGACGCCGTCGAAGAGGACGACGTCAAAACGATGAACCAGCTCGCGGGCGAGGCCAACCCCGCGATCGAACCCGTGCAAAGCATCATTTTACTGTCAAGCAGTTTGATGTACCGCGGCCGATTCGAGGCGGCGGCGAAATTGCTCAAAGCCTCGCGACGATATCATCCCGGCGACTACTGGATCAATAATCTGCTGGCGACCGCGGTCAGAGGCGTCTCGCCGCCCCGGCTCGACGACGCGATCCGGTACGCCACCGCGGCATCGTCACTCCGCCCCAATTCGCCTCATGCGCTCGCCTTTCTCGGCACCGCTCTCCGCGAGGCGGGGAGCTTCGAGGAAGCGGTCGACGCGCTTCAACAGGCGGTCCGTCTGAAACCCGATCACTCCTGGGCCTATTCCAATCTCGGCTTCGCACTCGAGCAAATGGGCGACCTCGACGGCGCGATCGCCGAGTACGAGAAGGCGCTGGTCTACAGGTCGGACGACCCGCATTTGCACGAGAATCTGGGCTACGCCCTGCGGCGGAAGGGGAGCTTCTCCAAAGCGGTGCAAGCGCTGCGCAAGGCGGCCGAGCTCGCGGTGGTGGATCCCAGACTGCGCGAGAACCTGTTGATCGAGTTGGCGTTGACCGAGCGTCTGAACGCACTCGGCCCGCTCTGGCTCGACTTCGTGCGCGGAACGACTCCGGTGAAGAATGCGCCCGACGCGCTCGCGGTCGCGCGGCTGGCGTATGATCAGCGCCGGTTCGCGGCGGCGAGCCGTCTCTGGCAGGCGGCGTTCCAACTTGACCCGAGCACCGCCGCGGACATGCACGGGGGTTATCGTTACAACGCCGCGTGCGCGGCCGTGATGGCGGGCTGCGGCCAGGGCACCGACGACCCTCCGCCCGATGAATCGACCCGCGTCGCGCTGCGTTTGCAGGGGTTGCAGTGGCTGCGCGACGACCTCGAGTCGTGGCGATTAATCATCACGACGGGGGTCGGGGGATACGCGATCCGCACGGCTCTGAAGGGCTGGAACGCCGACCGCGACCTCGTCGGCGTGCGGAGCAACCCCGCCATCGAGAACCTGCCCGAGTCCGAGCGGACGCGGTGGCGCGACCTCTGGCGCGAACATGACGTCGTCTTGAAGTCGAGCCCGCCCGGATTGTGAAGGACGCGCCCCCTTGGCCGAGCGTTATTACTGTCCCGAGGGCGTATCCGGAGCGACGGCGGTGCTCGCGGCCGACGAGGCGGCGCATCTGGCGCGCGTGTCGCGGCTCGGCGTCGGCGCGGTCGTCGAGGTCTTCGACGGCAAGGGCCTTGCCAGGCGCGCGGAGGTTCTCGAAGTCGCCCGCAACCGCGTCGTTTTGCGGCTCGACGGCGACCCGCTTCCCGAGCGCGCCGCGGTGCTCGATCTCACGCTCGCCGCCGCGGTCCCCAAAGGCGAGCGGTTCGACTGGCTGGTCGAAAAGGCGACCGAGCTCGGCGTCGTTCGGCTCGTGCCGCTGCTCTGCGAGCGGTCGGTCGTCGACCCCCGCGACGCGAAGCTCGAGCGCCTCCGTCGGCTCGTCGTCGAAGCCTCGAAGCAATCACGACGCGACCGCCTGATGTCGATCGAAAAGCCGGTGCGCTGGGCGGATTTTCTCGGCTCGAAGGCGGTGCTCGAGGCGCACGCGAAGCTCGCGGCGCACCCCGGCGGCGCGACGTGCTCGGACTGGGCCGGGATCGCCGCGGGGGCGCGCGTCGTCGCGGCGGTCGGCCCCGAGGGAGGCTTCACGACGTCTGAAATCGACGCGGCACGCGCGTCGGGCTGGACGATCGTCGGCCTCGGCGCGACAATCTTGCGCATCGAGACCGCGGGACTCGCGCTGGCCGTCGCGGTTGCGGCCCGCGTCGAGCCGACGACCTCACCCGCACACGGAGCGATCTGACGATGAATCACTCGCCAACACTGCTCGTTTGCACGCTGTGCCTCGGACTCGGCGCGGGCGTCCTGAGCGGGATGTTCGGCATCGGCGGCGGACTGGTGATCGTCCCCAGCCTGATTTTACTCTTCAGCCTCGACACCAAGACCGCCACGGGCACCTCGTTGCTCGCGCTCTTGCTGCCGACCGGCCTGCTGGGCCTGCGCGTCTACTGGCAACACGGGCAAGTGCGGGTGCCCGAAGGGCTCATCATCGCCTTCGGCCTGTTCCTGGGCGCGTACTTCGGCGCGAAAATCACCGCGGGGCTCGATCCCGAGGTGATGAAGCGGATCTACGGCATCTTCCTGCTCGTCGTCGGGACCTATTTTCTGCTCACGGCGGGTTCGCCGCAGAAAATCGCGGAACATCTGAAGCCAAGGTCCGCGGCGTCGATCCCCGCCACCCCGGCGCCGCCCTCCGCGGATTAGGTCCACTGACCCTCGGACTTGTCCTCGTAAATCGTCCAGACGTAGCCGTCGGGATCCCGCAGCGCGAACTCGCGCCAGCCCCAATTCTGGTCGGTCGGCTCGCCGGAGACGCTCAAAAACGCTCCTTGATCCATGCAGTGCTGATAGACGGCGTCGACGTTGTCCACACGGAGCTGCAAGTGCATGCCGAGTCCGACGCGCGCCCCGGCGAACTCCTCGGCGTGCGGCGTCTGCGGGTGCAGCATGAGCGTGAAGTCGCCGATTTTCAGGATCGCCAGGCTGATCGGCGCTCCCTCGCTCTCCGCGTGCAGTTGCGCGATCTCGGCGCCGACGACTTCGTTGTAGAATTCGAGCGACTTGATCACGTCGTTGACGTACAGGAACAGACTCGTCACTTGCGCCGGCATGCAAGGCCCTCCGCGCGCGACCGAGCCTGCCCAGGCCCGCGTCTCGACCCGCGCCGGGAGCATAACCCGAACCGACGACAGCGGCAACGTCGAGTCGCCCACAATTCAACGACCGCCGGCGTCGGCGTCGGCACTCAATCCGCCAGGAAGAAGTCGATCGAGCGGCGCATCGCGGGCAAAAAATAGGCCGCGGCCGAGAAATGACCGCAGTCGTACCAGACGATCGGCGGCTTGCCCGCGGCTTCCCAGAGCTTCCGGGCGCAAACCGGCGGGATCACTTCGTCGACGTTGCCCGCGATCATCAGCATCCGCTTGCCGCGGAGCCGGTCGGCGTACGTGAGCGGGTCGAACGGCCGGGTCAGCGTGGTGAAGTCGTCGCGGGTCCGGCCCGACTCGATCCAAAGTTTGCGGTACTTCGCGGCTTCGGGCATCGTCCAGAGGATGTGCCCGAGGTCGCCCCCCGCGAGAAACGTCGCGACGCGACCGAACCTCGGCTCGGCCTCCGCCGCCAACGCCGACACAATCCCCCCCAGACTGATGCCGGTCACCCCCAATCGGTCCGCGTCAATCTCCTCGCGCGACGCCAGCCACGCCGCGGCGCGACGGACGTCGCACACCCCCTGACGCATCGACCGCATCGACCGCTCGATGTCCGCCGACAGGAACCGCGCCTCGCCTTTCTCGCCGCCGGGACGCCGGTCGCCGTAATACGGCAGTTGGACGAAGATCGCGGCCACCCCTTCGTTCGCGAACCGAACCGCCATATAACGCGAGAGCGCGAAATCCGCCCCCAAAATGTGCAAAACGACCACCGCCGGCCGTTTGCCCGCGAGCTTCGGACGCAGGTATTCGGCATGCACGACGTTGTTCACGGGGTCGGGCGAAACGATCGGCGACGGAAATCGGACCCGCCAGACCTCGAGTTTGTCGGTCTCGTAGACCCGCTCGCGATCGTAGTCGAAGGTCGCGGCGGGCAGGCGAAACAGCTCGGGGACGCCCGGCTCGGCGGCGGTCGGCTTAAAGGCGACTCTGCCGTGCTCGATCGGCTTTGGCGCCGGCGCGTCGCGAGGCGGATCGCCGGGGGCGACCGCGAGCAGGCCGACGGTCGTCAGGACGACCAGATTCATCGCGTCGCTCCTTCGCTTCGAGGCCGCCCGGAGCCGGTGCACGCCGACCGTGCGCACGGCGGCGTGCCGTACCGCGGGGTGCGGGGCGGGGGGACTCCGATCCCACGTGAGATTGTACGCAAGTCGCGTCCCGCGTTAAAGTAGGGCGGACAGAGGCGGCACGGAGGAACAGCCTTGAACATGCTCGCGTCGCGGGACGACCCGCTGCGAATCGAACCTCGGCGCGTTTGCATCATCAAACCGAGCGCGCTCGGCGACATTGTGCATACCTTGCCCGCTATGGCGGCGTTGCGCGGGCTCTGGCCGCGCGCGCATCTCGCCTGGGTTGTCAACCAAGGGCTGCGCGGGCTCTTGGACGGGCACCCGCAGCTCGACGAAGTGATCGCGTTCGACCGCGCGCGGGTGCTCACGACGCGCGGCGCGCTCGGCTTCGGACGCTTCTTGAAAGGACTCCGCGACCGGCGTTTTGACGTCGCGATCGACTTTCAAGGGCTGTTTCGATCGGGGCTGATGTCCTGGGCGACCGGCGCGCCGGTGCGCCTGGGGGCTTCGGATGCCCGCGAGGGGGCGACCCGCTTTTACACGCATCTCGCGGTCACGTCGCGGCGCTCCGAGCACGCCGTCGACCGCATGCTCGCGCTGGCCGCGGCGTGCGGGGCCGACGTCTCGAACCCCGAGGTCCAGCTCGCCGTCAACGACGCCGACCGCGCCTGGGCGCGCGACGCGTTCCGCGGCCTGCCGCGTCCGATCCTGGTCCTCAACCCCGGCGCGCGCTGGCTAACGAAGCGCTGGCCTCCCGAGCGATTCGCCGCCGTGGCCCGACGCGCGGTCGAGGCTTACGGCGGCTCGATTGCGGCCGTCGGGGCCGTTGAGGATCGCCCGCTGGTCGACGCGCTCGCGACCGCGATCGCTCCGCTGCCCATGCTCGACCTCTGCGGTCGGACCACGCTGCCGAGGCTGGCGGCGCTCGCGGCGAGGTCCGACCTGTTCCTCTCGAACGACACCGGCCCGCTGCACCTGGCGGCGGCGGCGGGAGCCAATGTCGTCGGGGTTTACACGTGCACGAGTCCGCGTCTGACCGGCCCGCGCGGGCCGAGGGTCGCCGACGTGCGCTCCTGCGTCTGGTGCGCGCCCAGCTTCGTCAAAACCTGCCCGCGGCTCGACTGCATGACCGAGCTCACGCCCGAGCGCGTCTGGAACGTCGTGCGGGCGCGTCTCGAAGCCCCCGCCGACCTCGATCGTTAGCGCTTTCGGCTCACCCGACGAACCATCTTGGCGTTCTTCATCTGAGTCTCGACGAGCTGCCGCTGCGCTTCGAGCTGCGTCTTCATCAGCGGCGACATCGTCAGCCCTTGCGGGACCGGCGTCTCGTCCGAGCCGCAGCCCGTCGCCGACAGAGATCCCGCCGTCAACGCAATCATCGTCGCGGATCCGAAAATCAATCGTCGCATCGAAATACCCTCCCGCCCGCCCCGTGCGGGGTCGAGCCGCGGTCGACTCCTTGCAGGAACACCCGCGACCGGCGCGGGCGCCTCAACCACGGACCGCGCGGTCCAAACACGGCCCGTGGGCAACTCAAGCGTAGGTCGCGTCGGCGACCCGCGCCGTTTAGAAGGCGTCGGCGCTGATCACCTCGCCCTGGTTCCGCGACCCGATGCCCCACCACGCCTGGGCGTTCACCGAGTTCTTCACGAACCGGACCGAGCCGTCGCCGAAGCCGACGTTGACCCCGCCGGGGTGGAACGACGACGGCGGCGTCACGCCCACCGGATCGCCGAACGGGTAATTCGAGCCGTCGGTCGGATCAACGCACGTCAGCGTGTTCGGCGAGCCGAAGTGGTTGTACGCGTTGATCCCGATGTGCCACGGATACCCCGCCGTCCAGACGTAGCCGTTGCCGTTCGAGCTGATGCTCATCGAGGTGCCCGGCACGCTCTTGCAGCCGTTCGCGATCATCAACGCCTGGTTATAGGCGTTCAGGCCGTATTGCGCGGGGTTCACGCCCACGTTCCAGCCGGGACCCGAGATGCTGTTGGTGAACACCGCGCGGTTCGCCATGTTCGAGTTCGCGTACACCGGCTGCCCGTTCGAGGTC
>JAJYDB010000156.1 GCA_021777845.1 Planctomycetota bacterium | reverse complement strand
AAACTTTAATTTTCACATCGAGCAGCTTGGCGAGTTCGACCGCTCGTTCGCGGCGTTCGTCGCGGACCTGGCCGACCGCGGGATGCTCGACTCGACCTTGATCGTCGTGCTCTCGGAATTCGGCAGGACGCCGAACATCAACCTCTACTATGGACGCGACCACTGGGCGCGCGACTGGACGGTGCTGGTTTCGGGCGCGAAGGTGCAGC
This sequence comes from Planctomycetota bacterium, assembly GCA_021777845.1. Taxonomy (GTDB): domain Bacteria; phylum Planctomycetota; class Planctomycetia; order Isosphaerales; family Isosphaeraceae; genus JAJYDB01. The sequence continues at coordinate 10,907 of JAJYDB010000156.1, read as the reverse complement.
GCGGCGTCGCCTATGGCAAGACGAACGCGAAGGGGACCGAGGTCGTTGACGGACAGGTTGACCACGCCAACCTGTTCCATACCTACTTGCAAGCCGTCGGGGTCGACTCCACCGACAACTTCGACATCGAAGGCCGCGAGGTGCCGATCGCCGACCCCGCCTCGAAGGCGATCAAGCAAATCCTGGCGTGACGGACCGACGTTTTTTAAAGCTCAAAGGTGCGTTCGTGAATCCCCACGCCGACGGACTTCCCGCGGGGCTCGACCCCAAACAGGCGCACGTCGTCGCTCAATGGCAAACCGAGCGTCCGGTCGTCTGTTGCCGTTTCGACCCGCAAGGCCGTTACGTGTTTTGCGGTCTCGAGGGTTCCAGCTTGCAGCGGTTCAACCTCGGCGACGGCAAGCCGCTCGCGTACGCCGGGGCCCATGAATCTTGGGTGTTTTCGATCGCGTTCAGCCCCGACGGCGGCAGCGTCTGGAGCGGCGGCGGCGATGGTCGGATCGTGGTTTGGGAGACGGCCGCCGCGACGCCAAAGCCGATGCGCACGATCGAGGCGCATCAAGGTTGGGTCCGCGCGCTCGGGGTCAGTCGCGACGGCGCGATTCTGGCGAGCGGCGGCAACGACCGGCTGGTGAAGCTTTGGGACGCTAAAACAGGCGCTGCGCTGCGGCAAATGAGCGGCCACTCCGGCCATATTTATTCGATGGAGTTCCACCCGAACGGCAAGACGCTGCTCACCGGCGACTTGATGGGCGCGGTCAACGAGTGGGACCTCGCCTCGGGCAAGTTGCTGGGGACGTTCGACGCGAAGGAGCTGCATTCGTACAACGGCGGCCAGCAGGTTGACTTTGGGGGCGTGCGCGGGCTCGCGATCACTCCCGACGGCAAGTTTCTCGCGGCGGGCGGCCTGTACAAGGCCACGAACCCGCTCGGGGCGGTGCACGAGCCGATCGCCCTGTTGTTTGACGGCGGCACGCGCAAGAATTTGAAGACGCTGTTGACCGACGGCATCACCGGCGGCGTGCTCTGGCGTCTGCGTTACCTTGCCGACGGCACGCTGACGGGGGCTTGCGGCGGCTCGAACGGCGGCCTCCTGCTTTTCTGGAAAGCCGACGCGCCGAAGGACTTCCACCGACTCGCGCTGCCGAACATCCTCCGCGACATGGACCTTCATCCCGACGGCCTGCGGATAGCGACGGCGCACCACGACCGGCACGTCCGCATCACGCGCCTCGACGCGAGGAAGGCGTAACCCGGGCGGCGCCTGAGCGCGCACAGAGCGTGGTTGCGCGCGGCGCGCGTCGAGAAACCCCGCCCACCCGATTTGTGTCGTCCAAGCCGGAAACAGGTCGATCGACTTGCTGCTTCCTCGTTGATTCGAGCGCCGGCGACGCTGAGCGTAAAACGTACTCCGTGCTCAAGGCGGGTACGGAAGCAATCACCTACGACAAGCCCTTCGACACCGCATGGTGTGAGAGGGCTTTTTTGCTTTTTGAGAGGCGAAGGGCTCGGTTTGAGCGCATCCAGGAGCGACCGGGGCCGCGGAGGGAGCGAGGCATGACGACTGCAAACGAGCGCGTGGCGTCGATCTACGTCGACCGGACGTCGCACCAAATGGGTGGTGCGCGACGCCGACGGCCGACTCTCGACACTGACGTCCGTCGAACAGTCTTGGGAGCACAGGCAACCATTCCTGCCCAACGACGAGACCGAGCTTGAGTCTGTCCCGAGACATTATAAAGCCGTGCTCGGCCTGCCGTATTAACAAGGGAGCGAGAGTCCAAAATGGCCGCGGAGCACGATCGACTCGCAGAAGCTCGCGATCGAAATGTCCCTTGGAGGCGGTGGGGCCCTTACCTCGGCGAGCGGCAATGGGGAACCGTTCGCGAGGACTACAGCGAAGGCGGCGACGCCTGGAATTACTTGACTCACGACCAGGCGCGCTCGCGGGCCTAACGCTGGGGCGAGGACGGACTGGCCGGAATCTCCGACGATCAACAACGTCTTTGCTTCGCGGTCGCGTTGTGGAACGGCAACGACCCGATCCTCGAGGAGCGTCTCTTCGGCCTGACCAACAGCGAGAGCAACCACGGCGAAGACGTGAAGGAGTACTGTTTCTACCTCGACAGCACGCCGACCCACTCGTACATGAAGTACCTCTACAAGGATCCGCAGGCGGAGTACCCGTACAACGATTTGGTCGGGACGGGACGAGCCGAGGTCGAAGCCGGGCCGAACCCGAGTACGAGCTGCTTGATACGGGGGTGTTCGATGAGAATCGGTACTTCGACGTTTTTGTGGAGTATGCCAAGGGATCGCCCGACGATCTCTTGATTCGGATCAGCGTTCACAATCGCGGTCCGGAAGCGGCCGAGTTGCACGTATTGCCGACGCTCTGGTTCCGGAACCAGTGGTCGTGGCGCAACGACTCCGACCGACCGACGTTGCGCGACGTCTCCCCCGTTCCGTCAGGCGGCGTCGTCGAGGCCGTCGAGCCCGAATTGGGGAAGCATTTCCTCCACGTCGAGGGGGACGCCCCCCTGCTCTTCACCGAGAACGAGACGAACACTCGGCGCATCTTCGGCGTCGAGAACCGCAGTCCGTACGTCAAGGACAGCATCAACGACTACGTCGTCCACGGTCGCAAAGAGCCCGTGAACCCCGAGAAGCGAGGGACGAAGGTCGCCGCGGATTTTCAGAGGAGCGTCCCCGCCGGCGCGAGCCGCGTGATCCGTCCGCGGCTGAACCGCGCCGAGCCGTCGTCCTCCGCCGAGGGCAACGGCGATCCGTCCGGTCCCTTCGACAGCCGTTTCGACGAGGTTTTTCAAAGCCGACGCGACCCCATGTCTTTCATGCGGGAGGGAGGGACTTCAGCGTTTCGTATTCGCCGGCGGAGTCGGACAGCGGTATGTTCGGCGGCAACTCAAACCAACGCGGACCCGTCTGGATTCCGGTGAACGTCCTCATTATCCGTGCACTGCTGCAATACTACGGCAATTACGGCAACGACTTCACCGTGGAGTGTCCCACCGGCTCGGGTCGGCGGATGAATCTGCACCAGGTCGCCGAGGAGATCGTGCGTCGACTCACAAACATCTTCCTCAAGGACAAGAACGGGCGGCGACCCGTCTACGGCGGGACCAGGAAGTTCCAGAAGGACCCGCACCGGCGCGGCTACCTCCAATTTCTATGAATACTTCCACGGCGACAACGGCGCCGGCCTCGGCGCCAATCATCAGACGGGCTGGACGGGCGTCGTCGCGCGGCTGATGCACCTGTTCGCGATCATGAACCCCGAAGTGATACTCGCGAGAGGCAGGAAGGGCTATTACTCCGCGCACGCGGAAAAGTCCGCCGCCGCGCGGGCGGCGTCGACGGCCCCTTGAGGATCGCAACGGCCGTTCGCGACCACGACGTTGCCGCCCGATAGACCCGGATTCGCGCCTTATTTTTCTCGATCCTAAACACGACGTCACCCCCTCGGCGGGCCGCGTCGTCGCTGCGCCGAGTGCGCCGTCGAGGGCGGGTTTGCTCCAATCAAACTCCGCCCGCGTAGAATACACGTGGGGAGACTAAAATGGAGACGACTTCGATGCGCGCCCCTTGGTTGGGCGAGACGCGGTCCACGCGGGTTTTTCATCCTTCCGTCGACGCCGATTGGGGCGCGCCGGACACTGTCCGGCACCTGCCGACGTCGCGCGACGGCGTGTTGCCGGTCGACCAGCGCTTGCTGGCGAACCCTCTGCTCGCGGTCGCCGCGACGATCGTCTGGTGGACGGCGCTGCGGACGGTCGTGGAGTGGAAGTATCTCTCTGCGTCGGCTCTGGTTGGGTCGACGATCGTGCTGCTGCCGTTCTTCTTCCGCTACCACTGCCTCGACTGCGGACACGGCGGCTTTTACGGCGTCTGGAAGCGCCACGCATGCACGCGGGTCATCGAGCGTCGTCGCGCGCGGCGCGGCCTGCAAACCTCGGTGCTCGCCGACCTTGGCGTCCAGATGCGGCTCTGGGCGCTCGTGCTCGTTTCGAGCGCGATCCTCGCCTGGATCGTGACCGCCGAGTAAGCGCACGCCGGCCCGCGAAGTCGACCCAATCCCCCGCGACGATCAAGGACGAGGGCGTCCCCCCCGCGCGTGGTCGTCGCGGTCGGCATTGACGGGCGGGAGTGTACGCTCGAATAATACAGGACTCTATCGACGGCGGACCTCATCCGCGTCAGCCGTGCCGGCGGCTGGTTCGCGAGGTCGGCCGCCGCTTCGACTCTTGAAAAGCCGACCCCGGCCGCGGACGTTTTATGTCGACGACCACATCGCCCCGACAGACCAAGGCCCAAATCGAGTCGATCCTGACCGAGCGCATCATGGTGCTCGACGGCGCGATGGGCTCGATGCTCATGCACCACGGCTTCGACGAGGAGGCGTTCCGCGGCGAACCCTTCCGCGACCATCACAAGCCGGTCCTGCGCTGTTACGACCTGCTCACGCTCACCCAACCCTGGGCGATCGAGGAGGTCCACCGCGCCTACCTTGAGGCCGGCGCCGAAATCATCGAAACAAACACCTTCGTCGCGAACTCAATCCAGCTCGCCAACTGGGATTTGCAGCCCTTCGCCCATGAACTTAACCGCGCCGGCGCGGCCCTGGCCAGGCGGCTCTGCGACGAATTCACCGCGCAGAACCCGCAGCGCCCGCGCTTTGTCGCCGGGTCGATCGGCCCGACCGACAAGACCGCGTCGATCTCGCCGCGCGTCAGCGACCCAGGCTACCGCGGCGTTACCTTCGACGAACTCGTCGCCGCCTACTACGAGCAGATCGACGGACTCGTCGCCGGGGGCGTCGACATCCTCTTCCCCGAGACCAGCTTCGACACGCTCAATATGAAGGCGTGCCTGTTCTCGATCAGCAAGTACTTCGACGACCACGGCTTCGAACTGCCGGTAATGATCTCCGGCACGATCACCGACCGCAGCGGCCGCACGCTCTCGGGCCAGACGATCGAGGCGTTTTGGCACTCGGTCTCGCACTTTCCGATGCTCTCGGTCGGGATCAACTGCGCCCTCGGCGCCGACCAGATGCGGCCGTACCTCGAAGCCCTCTCCGAGATCGCGACCAGCTACGTCAACTGCCACCCCAACGCCGGCATGCCCGACGGCTTCGGCAACTTCAGCGACCCCCCCGAGCACATGGCCCAGACCATCGGCGAATTCGCCTCGGCCGGCCTGCTCAACATCATCGGCGGCTGCTGCGGCACCACCCCCGAATACATCCGCTTGATCGCCGAGACCGTCGCCGGGGCAAAGCCGCGCCAACGCGCGAAGTCGCTCGGATACACCGCGCTTTCCGGCCTCGAACCGCTCGTCATCCGCCCCGAGACGAACTTCGTTTTGATCGGCGAACGGACCAACATCACCGGTTCGAAACGGTTCGCGCGTCTGATCAAAGAAGGTAAATACGAGGACGCCGTCGCGGTCGCGCTCGAGCAGGTTGAAGGGGGCGCGAACATCATCGACGTCAACATGGACGAGGGCTTGATCGACGGCCCGGCCGCGATGACGAAGTTCCTCAACCTGATCGCCGCCGAGCCCGACATCGCCCGCGTCCCGGTGATGATCGACAGCTCGAGCTGGCCGGTCATCGAGGCCGGCCTGAAGTGCGTCCAAGGCAAGTCGATCGTGAACTCGATCAGCCTGAAGGAAGGCGAGGCGAAATTCCTCGAGCAGGCGCGGCTGGTCCGTCGCTACGGCGCCGCCGTCGTCGTGATGGCGTTCGACGAGGAGGGCCAGGCGGTCACCGTCGATCACAAGGTCTCGATCTGCGCGCGGGCCTACAAGCTCCTCACCGAACAGGTCGGCTTCCCCGGCTCGGACATCATTTTCGACGCGAATATCCTCACCGTCGGCACCGGCATCGAAGAGCACAACAACTACGCGGTCGAGTTCATCGAGGCCGTCCGTCGGCTCAAAAAGCTGCTGCCGCTCGCGAAAACCTCGGGCGGCGTCAGCAACGTCTCGTTCTCGTTCCGCGGCAACGACGTCGTCCGCGAGGCCATGAACGCCGCCTTTCTCTACCACGCAATCAAGGCCGGCCTCGATATGGGGATCGTGAACGCGGGCCAAATCGCCGTCTACGAGGACATCCCGAAGGACCTGCTCGAACGCGTCGAGGACGTCCTTTTGAACCGCCGCCCCGACGCCGCCGACCGCCTCACAACCTTCGCCGAAACCGTCAAATCCCGCGGCAAAAAGGCCGACACCCGGCAGCTCGCGTGGCGCGAGGGGTCGGTCGAGGAGCGTCTGAAGCACGCGCTCATCCACGGCGTCGTCGAGTGGATCGACCCCGACGTCGAAGAGGCCCGCCAAAAGTACCCCCGGCCCCTCACGATCATCGAAGGCCCCTTGATGGACGGCATGAACGTCGTCGGCGACCTCTTCGGCGCGGGCAAGATGTTCCTGCCCCAAGTCGTCAAAAGCGCCCGCGTAATGAAAAAGGCCGTCGCTTATCTGATGCCGTTCATGGAGGCCGAAAAGGCCGCCGCGGGCGGCGGGGCGCATCAGGCGCGCGGCAAAATCCTCATGGCCACCGTCAAGGGCGACGTCCACGACATCGGCAAAAACATCGTCGGCGTCGTCCTCGGCTGCAACGACTACGAGATCATCGACCTCGGCGTCATGGTCCCCTGCGATAAGATTCTCGCCCGCGCAACCGAGGAAGGCGTCGATATGATCGGCCTCTCCGGCTTGATCACCCCCTCGCTCGACGAAATGACCCACGTCGCCCGCGAAATGGAACGCCAAGGCTTCAAAATCCCGCTCCTGATCGGCGGCGCCACCACCAGCGTCAAGCACACCGCCGTCAAAATCGCCCCCGCCTACCACGCCCCCGTCGTCCACGTCCGCGACGCCTCGCGCTCCGTCGGCGTCGTCGACCGCCTCACCCGCGACGACCAACGCACCGACTTCGAACGCGACAACAAAGCCCTCCAGGAACGCGAACGGGCCGGCTTCGAAACCCGCCGCCAACGCACCCTCGTCCCTTACGCCGAGGCCCGCGCCCATCGATTCGCCGTCGACTGGACCACCTCGCCCACCTATACCCCCGAATTCCTCGGCGCCCGCGTCCTCGACGACGTCCCCCTCGACCAAATCGTCCCCTTCATCGACTGGTCGCCGTTCTTCCAGACCTGGGAACTTAAGGGCAAATACCCCGCCGTCCTCGACGACCCTCACGTCGGACGCGAGGCGAAGTCGCTCTTCCACGACGCCCGCAAACTCCTCGACGACATCGTCGCACAACGCTCGCTCCGCGCCCGCGGCGTCTACGGCTTCTTCCCCGCCAACGCCGACGGCGACGACGTCCTCGTCTACGCCGACGAGTCGCGCTCCACTCTACTCCACAAGTTCCCGATGCTCCGGCAACAGTGGAAACGCCAGGGCCAGACCGACTTCCGCAGCCTCGCCGACTACCTCGCCCCCGTCGGCAAACCCGACTACCTCGGCGCGTTCGCCGTCACCACCGGACACGGCTGCACCGAGCTCGCCGCCAAATTCGAGGCCGACCACGACGACTATAACTCCATCATGACCAAGGCGCTCGCCGACCGTCTCGCCGAAGCCTTCGCCGAAATGCTCCACCAACGCGCCCGCCGCGAGTGGGGCTTCGGACGCGCCGAATCACTCTCCTACGACGACCTCATCGAGGAAAAATACCAAGGAATCCGCCCCGCCCCAGGCTACCCCGCCTGCCCCGACCACTCCGAGAAACTCAAACTGTGGAGTTTACTCGACGTCGACCGCGCCGCCGGCATCACTCTCACCGAGTCGTTCGCCATGTATCCCGCCGCCTCGGTCAGCGGACTCTACTTCTCCAACCCCGAGGCGCGCTACTTCGCCGTCGACCTCGTCACGCGCGACCAGGTCGAATCCTACGCCGCACGCAAGGAAATCCCCGTCGCCGACGCCGAACGCATCCTCGCGGCGAACCTCTCCTACGACCCCTAACTCCACTCCAATCGAACCGCGCCGCCTTCAACCCGCGAGAAACTCCTCGACCGCGACGCGAAACCCCGCGCCGTCCTCGATGTGCGGCAAATGCCCAACCCCCGGCAACACCCGGAACCTCGACCGCGGCACCGCCTCCGCAAGCTCGCGAGCCACGTCGGGCGGATTCACGATGTCCTCCGCTCCGACCAACACCAACGTCGGCACGCTTATCTTGGCCAGACGTTCCACCGCGTCGTGACCCGCCGCCGCGCGGGCCTGACGGGCAAACGCCTCCGCCTCCTGCGGCCACTCGTTCCGCGCCGCGAACCGCACCAAACCCTCCACCTGGGCCGTGTTTCGATAAAACCCCGGCGCCGCCAGCCAGGGGAGCGTCGCCCGACCAAACTCCGACGCGTCGCAACGCTCCTTCAGCAAAATCCAGGACTCGATCACCCCTCGACGCCACGGGTTCGCCCGCGCGTGCGTCGACGCAAGGATCAACTTGGACACGAGTTCCGGATGACGCAACGTCAGCTCCTGCGCCGCCAATCCCCCCATCGAATGACCAACGACCACCGCGCCTTCAACCCCGATCGCCCGCAGCCAGGCCGCGCAGTCGTCGGCCATGTCGGCGATGTCGTAGGCCTGCTCGACCCGCGCGCTGCGGCCAACGTCACGGTTGTCCAACGCCAAGGCCCGGTAGCGGTCCGAGAAGTGCCGGAGCGTCACCGCGAACGCCCGATGATCGCCCCCAAGCCCGCTTAAAAACACAAGCGGCGGCCCGGTCCCGAGCGACTCGTAATACAGCTCCAACCCATTCGCGTCCACCATCGGCATCGCGGCCGTCCTCCCGCCCTCGGAACCGTCACAACCCAACCCGCACCGCCGGCGACCGCCGCCCGAGCCTTGACTTCCCTCGCGCGATGCCATAGAAAGGTAGTGGTTGAGGCCCCCATCGTCTAGCGGCCTAGGATACTAGGTTCTCAGCCTAGGGACCGGGGTTCGAGTCCCCGTGGGGGTATAAGAGGCGGCGGGGAACGGCGTTATGCTGTTCCTCGCCGCTTTTTTTGTGCGGAGCCTTGCCGCCGGCGGCTCGCTCGCAACCTCCGCGCGAGCCGCCCTGTTTTCGTTGTGGGAAAATCCTCGGACCCGCTCCGGAGTCGCGCTCGACGCCGGCCCACATCGGCGCCGCGACGCTCAATAACCAAGGCGGCGAGCTACTCCACTCCACTCGCGATCGGTTGCGCACTCAATGTTGGTCAGCGTTGATTCTGCAGCCGTGCCGGCGCTTGTCCTGCAACAAAGCGTGCCGATCCGGTCTCCGCGTCGCCCGCAAATGCGGTCCCGGTTGGCCCTCGACGCCCCCTTCGGGTAGACTCGTCGGCGCGTGGTCCGCGGATGCTTCTTGGGATCGCCGGCACGAATCGACATCGCCCATGACATCGCTCAAAGGCCGACTCCTGATCGCTGCGCCCAGCCTGCGCACGCCGTTCTTCGAACGCACCGTCATCCTCATGCTCGAGCATTCGGAGACCGGCGCCATGGGCCTCGTCCTGAACCGAGAGACCAACGCCTCGGTCAGCGACATCGCCGAGCAAGCCCTCGACGAAAGCCTCCCCTGGGACAAGCCCGTCAGCCTCGGCGGTCCCGTCCCCGGACCGCTCATGGTCCTCCACACCCGTGCCGACCTCTCCGACGCCGAAGTCATCCCCGGCCTCTACAGCAGCGTCGACGCCGAAAAAGTCCGCGCCCTCCTCCGCGACCTCGCCGAACCTTCCCGCGTCGTCGTCAACTACGCCGGCTGGGGCCCCGGTCAGCTCGAAAACGAAATCGAGGAAGAGTCTTGGCTCTCCTGCCCCGCCGCCGCCGAGTTCGTCTTCTGGTCCCGCAACGACGACCTCTGGCACGCCGCCGTCCGCGAAGTCTCCTCCAATAACCTCACCAAAGTCCTCGGTCTCAAGGAAATCCCCTCCGACCCAACCTGGAATTGAACCCGCTCCGACTTACTACACTCTACCATTTAATTACTCTACCCGCGAGATCACGCCCGTGTCGAACTCCACTCCGCGACGCGACGGCCGCGCCGCCGACGACCTGCGACCCGTCCGCATCGAACGCGGCTTCAGCCGGCCAAGCGCCGGCAGCGCCCTCTACCGCGCGGGCGGCACCACCGTCCTCGCCACCGCGAACCTCGTCGACAAAGTCCCCCCCTTCCTCGAGGGCAAAGGGGTCGGCTGGCTCACCGCCGAATACGCCATGCTCCCTGGCAGCACCCCGGGCCGCAAGCCGCGCGGCGCAGACGGACGATCGACCGAGATCCAACGCCTGATCGGACGCAGCCTGCGCGCTGCGTTCGACACAAAGCTTCTCGGCGCTTGGACTTTGAACGTCGACTGCGACGTCCTTGAGGCCGACGGCGGAACCCGCACAGCCTCGATCACCGCCGGATTTGTCGCGGTTGTCGACGCCCTCCACGCCAAGCTCGGCCGAGACGTCGCCCGCAAAGTCACCCGCGACGCCGTCGCCGCCGTCAGCGCAGGGATCGTCGCCGGCCAGGTCGTGCTCGACCTCGACTATCCCGAAGATTCCACCGCCGAAGTCGACCTCAACGTCGTCCGACTCGGCCGCGGCGGACTCGTCGAGGTCCAAGGGACCGGCGAGGGAGGCGTCTTTTCCAGGGCCCAACTCGGTGAGTTGCTTGACTCCGCCGAACGCGGCATCGATACGCTCGTGGCCCTACAAAAATCCGTCCTCGGCGACGCCTGGCCGCTCTGACCACACGCCTCGGCACGCGAGGCACTCCGATGCATCAGGGCGGCGGCTCCCGAAAGGCGCACCCCAAGCCTTCGACCACGGCCGCGGCCGTCGTCTGTCGCCAAAAAAGGCGGGAGGAGCGCACTCAGACCGACGTCGAGGTCGGTCCAGGCTCA
>JAJYDB010000004.1 GCA_021777845.1 Planctomycetota bacterium | reverse complement strand
CGCTTAGTCTGGCTGACCTGCTGCTTACATATAAACTTTTGAGTCAGCAGTCGGCCGGCTTCTTTGAAGCCAACCCCATCGCGCAATGGATCTTCGCTCGCTGGAACATTGCCGGGATGACATTGTTTAAATTCGCCTTAATCGCGGGGGTGATTGCGATCGGCGAGGTTGTGGAACGGCACCGACCCGGTTGGGGCCGCGCCGTCCTCATCATCGGTTGTATCGCCGCGGCCTTCGTGGTCGTCCAAGGTGCCAAGCTTTATATGGCACACTCGGGTCTCGCGTTTTGACCGCGATCAAGCGCCCGCGTCTGGCTTGGCCATAGCTGCGACGATCCGCCGCATCTCTTCGTGCGATACGTCCTTCTGATGCGTTGCGATCGTCCATTCGTGCCCGAAGGGGTCGCGTAGGGTGCCGGTGCGATCGCCGTAAAACTGGTCCTCAACAGGCCTTAACACCGTCGCACCGACGGCGGTCGCGTGTGCGAAGCGGGTGTCGACGTCGGGGTCGTAGAGCAGCATGCTTACCGAAGTGCCGCCCAGAGTTTGCGGCCCGGCGTGCACCATCCCCGGATGCTCGTCGGCGATCATCACGATCGAGTCGCCCATTTTAAGCTCGGCGTGGCCGATACTTCCGCCGGGTCCTGGAATTCGTACAACCTCAACGGCACCGAACGCCTCCTTATAGAACGCGATGGCCTCGGCGGCACCGCGGATCATCAAGTACGGAGTGACCGTGTGGTACCCGGCGGGTTGGGCGGGAACGCTCATCGGATTGTGCTCCCAGAGGTGCGGAGGTATCGGCTCGAACCAGAAGCGAGCCGCATTCTATCGAGGTGTCCCCAACGTATTCAAGCTATCGGCGTAGGCGGTCCCGGCACGCACGGCGTCGGGTTCAGGCGGCGACGGAAGTCTTGCCCCAACAATGACTTCGTCGAGTGCGGCCTTCGTCGCCGAGAAGTCGCCTCCGGACGGGCTCGCCCCCCGCGCATCTTCGTTCACAATTGACGAAGGCGCGCCGAGCTGCACCGCCGGCTCTTTCCCGTCCTTGTTCCGAAGCGTCCCGCGACTGTTCGCGCCCGACGCCAGGCCGGCTCTGCCGCGGCCGAGCTCGTCGAGCAAGTTCACACGCGGAAAGCCCGCCATCTTTGGCTCGACAAACAACGCCTCGCGACGCCCGCCGTTAAACGACTCGTTCACCTTGGGGCGATCGAACACCGCAGTCATCGACATCCGCTCGCGAACCCACGCAAGTTGAACCGACGTTGGGACATACACCGTCTCCGAGGCCTCGTCGCCAGGGTCGGAGGGGAGGCCGCGGTAATCCGCGATCACCCCCCACGCCAACTCGGTCTTCTGGTCGGGCGTGTAAAGGTGTACTTCCTTGATCCGGCGCGTCGACTCTTGCATCACGATCTTGCGGACGTACGAGCCTTTGCCGGAACTCTCGCTGGGAACATGAGTTAACACGATCGTGTCGCGGTCGCGACCGCGTTTCGCGGTCATTTCGCGGGCTTCCGCCTCCGGGATCGCCCGCAAACCCAGAGCCTCGACAATCCACTCGGGCTGGATGCCGCCCGCCAGCGGGCTCTCGCCGTTCTCGTCGTAGTTGCAGTAATAAACAGCGCGTTTGGCTCGCTTTTCAAAAGGTTTGATCCAGAACCAATATTCTTGATCGTTCGAACCAATATCGGCCACTTCTTGCATGCTCATCGCAAGCGACAGCTTAAAATTGCGAGGTCGTTCGAGCGCGAGTTTCCCGTCGACGGTCAGGCTTCGTACGCCGGACTGGACTTTGATCGAAGGGCGCGCTGTATAACTCTGAATCAGTTCGGCGTTTTTATTATGCTCGACAAGGAGTTCGGTCGGATTCAACGAGGCCGGCTTCGCGATCGACTCGGGCCGCGCGAAGGTACCAACGCCGGCGGTCCGACATCCAGTGGCAAGCGTCGAGAGAGCCGCCAAGATCAGAATTAAGCCGCTGCGGGTGGACATGCGAATAACTCCGCGGCTTCGGCCGGCCTCTACCCGCCGCCCGGGGCGAGGCGTTCCGGAGCATGACGACAACGCGGCTTAATCGGTCGGGGAGGTCCGTGCGAGGTGAGGCCGCAACCAGCTTTCGCACTTTATCCCGGGTTCGATTCGCGGGCAATCCCAACCGACGGCACCCGCAACCGCTATTCTAGCCTATCACTTCAAGATCGGCCCGCACGGCGGCGAGGATCAGTATTTCGCAGCGGTCGCGACGCAACCCGAAGAGACCTCGGGCTTTGACAGAGCTTAATCCGCCAAGAAACGCGCGAGCGAGTCAAAGCCCTTCTCGAGCATCGCGAGGTCGGTCGCGAACGAAAGGCGAGCATAACCCTCTGTCCCGAACGCCGAGCCCATCACCATCGCAACGTGTGCCCGAGCCAAGGCAGCCTGGCAGAAGTCATTGGAATTGTTAATCTTACGGCCGCCGAGGCTGCGTCCAAAATGACTCGAGACGTTCATAAAAGCGTAGAAGGCCCCGCCGGGGGGCAAACACGTGACGCCGGGGAGTGCCTCGATTCGACCGAGCACGTACGCGCGTCGCCGCTCGAACTGCCGCTTCATTTCGAGGACCGAATCCTGCGGGCCGGTGACGGCTTCGAGCGCAGCCCACTGGCTGACCGAGCACGGATTGCTGGTCTCTTGGCTCTGGACGTCGCCCATGAACTTCGACACCGCGAGCGGTGCCACTGCCCAACCGATACGCCAACCGGTCATCGCGTAGGTCTTGCTCACGCCCGAAATTGTGACCGTGCGATCGGCCAAAGCTGGGCGTAACGACGCGAAACACGTCGACTGGATATCGCCGTAAGTCAATTGCTCGTAAATCTCATCGGAGATCACGCCGACGTTCGTTTCGAGTACGGCGTCGGCCAGCGCGGCGAGTTCGTCGCGGCTGTAAACGACCCCGGTCGGGTTCGACGGGCTGTTGATCATGAGGAGCTTCGAGCGCGGCGTGACGGCGTTCCGAAACTGGCTCGGCGTGAGCTTAAACCCTGATGACTCCGGGGTTTCGATGATGACGGGCTCGGCCCCGGCAAGTTTCACCAGGTCGGCGTAACTCACCCAAAAAGGCGCGGGAATGATGACTTCGTCGCCGGGACCGCAGAGCGCCATCAAGGCATTGTGCAGAGACTGCTTCGCGCCGTTCGAGACGACCACCTGGTCGGGCTTCGTGGGGAGCTTATGATGCTCGGTGTAAAGCTTGGCCAGCGCAGACTTTAGTTCCGGGATGCCCGACGGCGGAGTGTAGTGCGTTTTACCTTCCTTGACGGCGCGGAAGGCGGCTTCCTGAATGTTCGCCGGGGTGTCGAAGTCAGGCTCGCCAAGTGCAAAATCAAGCACGGCAATGCCTTCGGACTTCAGCCTCTTGGCCTCGGCGGCCATGGCCAAAGTCGCCGACGGCGCGATCAAGCGCGAACGTTCCGCGAGTTCCAACACGATCATTCTCCTCAGATCAACCGGCCATGAAAGGACTTAGCCTCGCACGCGACGGTTTAGATTAACACGAAACCAGCAGCGCGCGTACACGAGGCGGGGAGTCGATGCGACCGACAGCGTGAAAGACAAGACGGTTCGCGCATCCAAAAAAGGAGTCCGAAAACTCGTGGGACTTCAAGGAAAATGCGGGCGGGACGCTAGTTAGAGCCACCTAAGTGCTGCGGAGGCAGATCGAGCTTACTTTGGCGTCACGACGGGCTCGGCGGTTTTCGGAGCGGAGGTCGGCGGCGGGGGAATTTGGGGAGCCGGCCCCTGCAATTTAGACTCAGGTCCGCCAGGGACTCTCCCAACAGGTCCACCCATTTTGCCTGGAGGTCCACTCATCCCGCCCGGACGTCCACCCCTACCGGGGCCGCCGGCACGGTGTTCGCGGTGGCAGGCCATGCATGACTCGGACAGTTTGCCCTGGGCGGAGAGCGCGGCGGCCGGATCTTTCGCGTGGGCAGCCTTATCAAGCTGCGTTGCAAGCGTGAGGAATTCTCCGGCGTAATCGGCCCAGGATGACTTGTCGCCTCGGGGCGGTTCCAGCTTTGTCATCTCTTCCGCAAGCAGTGCATACTCCGCGGTTTGACTTTGAATCGTGTTCCAGTCGGGGGCGGATTCCTTGAGTTCGCGGCCAATCAGCGGGGTCAGCGACATCGGTCCTTTCGCGACCCTAAGCATGATTTTCTTGATGGCTGGATTCGAACCTCGACCGGCGTCGGCCCCGGCATCAGGCGGCGGCGGGGGTCCACCCGGCCCCGAGGGAGTTTCGCTACCGGGCTCGCAGCCAACGGCAATCAAGGTCGCGGCCGTGGCCGCGCGCATCCAGGCACGTCGAAAAGATCGCATCAGCCAAGGCCCCTCATCACAACGTACTAGATTCAACGGAGCACGACGTCGTCGACAGCTTCCCGCGACCACGAACCGGTCGAGAATTCTACCCTTCGCGGAGCATCATCGCGACCTGTTGACTCCGTGAAAACCATTTTTTTGCCGCGTCGCGGGAAGGGTGGTAAGATAAGATATCTGAGCAGAAAAAGGGGGCAACAGAACGACAACCACTTGGGTAGCTAGCTACGCTTAGGCTGACCCGGAGGTCTGGGTCGTATCTGGAAATGCAGAGGGAATCCCCCCAGGGCACCTATGAAACACACCCTGTTGTGCTGGGAGTTGGCCCGATGCGTCGCGTCGTGATCACGGGGCTGGGTATCGTTTCGCCGAACGGAATCGGCCGTGCGGCGTTTAGCGAGGCGATCGTCGAAGGTCGGTCGGGGGTGGGTCCGATCGAGAGTTTCGACACGTCGGGACTGGCGATCAAGATCGCGGGCGAAGTAAAAGGTTTCGACGTTCTGCCTTACTTAGGCGAACACCGCAAAAACGCGAAGTTGATGAGTCGAGCGGTGGAGTTCGCGGCGGGAGCGTCGACGCTCGCGATGTCCGACGCGGGGCTCGAGGCATCGACCCTCGATCCTGAGCGGTTCGGCGTTTGCATGGGTACGGGGATCACGCCTACGGACGTCTCGGAGCTGGCCGGGCCGATGGCGAAGTCGATCAACGCCGAGGGCGGATTCGACCTGGAGAAGTTTGCGATAGCGCGGGCGGAGTCGATTTTCCCGCTCTGGCTGCTCAAGCTGCTGCCTAATATGGCGGCGGCGCACATTTCGATTTTGCACCACGCGATGGGGCCTAATAATACCATTGTGACGGCATGCGCGGCGGGGACTCAGGCGATTGGGGAGGCGTTTCGGCTGATTGCGCGGGGCGACGCGGACGTGATGCTGGCGGGGGGCTGCGACAGTCGGTTGGACCCGCAATTGTTGGTCGCTTATAACGCGATGAAGACGGTGAGCACGTCGCGTCGGCCGGCGAACGAGGTGTCGCGACCGTTCGACGGCGAGCGCGACGGCTTTGTGCTCGGCGAGGGTGCGGCGGTGCTCGTGATGGAGAGCCTTAGCCGCGCAAAGCGTCGTCGGGCAACAATTTACGCCGAAGTAACGGGATACGGCTCGTCGTTCGACGCGTATGGATTGACCCGGCCGGAACCGGATGGGAAGGGGGCGGCGCTGGCGATGAGGTCGGCGCTCCGGGAGTCGCGGGTGGATGCGTCGGAGATTGATTACATCAACGCTCACGGCACGAGCACGCGGTTGAACGACTTGATGGAGACGGTGGCGGTGAAGCGGGTGTTTGGGCTCCGGGCGGCGTCGATTCCGATGAGTTCGCAGAAGTCGATGGTGGGCCATTTGATCGGTGCGTCGGGGGCGTTGGAGGCGGCGGCGACGGCGCTTTCGCTCGAGCGCGGGGTGATTCCGCCGACGATCAACCAGGCGACGCCGGACCCGCTTTGCGACCTCGACTACGTGCCGAACGTCGCGCGGGAAAGCCGCTCCGAACCGCGATCTCGAACAGCTTCGGCTTCGGCGGGCAGAATGCGTGCTTGGTGATGAGCGCGATTTAATCAGGCGTGATTGGCGATCTGGTCGCGACCGCGCTTAATCTTCGAGTTCGACTTCACGCTCGATTTGGCGTATTTCGTCGTCGGTGAGGATCGGCCGCGATTTTTTGAGTTCGGCGAGGACTTCGGGATCTTGTTCGACGTCGGCGAAAGCGGCGAGCCAGCGGCGCGTTTCCTCGGGGGTTGAGAATTCAGGGCGTTCGGGCTGATTGTCGGCGATCGGGGCGGCGAGGCGACGCTGGACGCGTTTGAGGTCGTCGTCGAGGCGGGACCAGAATTCGTCGGCGGTGAGCGCGGCGGAGCGACGTCGTTTGGCGGCCAGTCGGATGCGGTGGTCGGTCGAGACGACGGTGAGTTGTTTCGGGGTGGAGTGCGCGGAAATGATGCGTTCGATGCAGGCGTCGGCGCTGTCGTGTCCGATGGCGTAGACGACGGAGAGCCCGTTGTGGAACTGCTCCTGAGGCAGATGTTCAGGGGCTGAGGCGGCGTCAAAGACAATGGTGGTCTCGGCGGCGCGGTCGGCACCGAGACGCGCGGCAAGGTCGTTTAAGAAGCGTGTGCGTTTCCTACGGAACGCGTCGGGCCCGCGACGCTCGCCGAGTGCGCCGACCGCATACATCAGGTTGTAGCCGTCGATCAGGATCCGCAGCACGTCGGGCTCGATTCGTCAACGGGGCGGGACTCGCGGCGCAGGGTAAACTTAGACACGCAACTGTATCGTACCTCGAAATCGGCCCGGCTCGGCCACAAATCTTGGGCGAGCTCCGTCGCCCTCCCCTGCTCGCCGCGTTGCCTCGAAGGACCTCGACCCAGATCGGCAACCGCGGGTTAGGTACGGCCGTCGGTGGAGCGGCGGTCAGTTCGTCGCCCGTTCATGAGAGGAATCATTCCTTGGTTCGCTTCAGTCCTTTATCACCGCTTTGACCTCAAAATCACAACGAACGAGAAAGCGAGTCGCGAATCCGCCTGACCACGGAATCCAAAGGACCACTCTCGGCCTCGAAAAAAATCTCTTTCCAAGCGGTCGGATTATCTATTGACAGAATTGGGGAGGGGTAGTTCGCGGAAGCACAATCATACTGCCCGCTCCAAGGTAGAGGCATAAAGACTTCGCCACTTAACTCGTGTGTAATATGTTTGATTATCGCCGCGTGAAACCTGGGACTGTTCGCGGGTTACGGGATTTACTGTTTCGGATCCATTCAGGCGGCAATGACTTCCGCGCGAGGAGAGGAGGTGATCGTCGACCAGTGGACAAAGTCCCTTGGCGAAGTACGTGCCGGGACAAGCAATACTCTCAAGTACGTCTTGACTACTATTTTAAGTAACACATTGCGATTGCTCGGTTCAAAGGCCGCCTACTCGTGTACTGTCGTCGGGGATTTTCAAGGAGAAGTGCAACAAGGTCGATCCGTAACGACTCAAGTCACTTTGACCGCGCTGTTTAGAGGCGGCGGACATTAACGGCGGAGTGAAACTCTTTGTAGCGTTTCAATCGAAATGGCACAATCGACCCCCGGAATTAAGAAACAGCCTCCACCCTTTCCAATGGCAAGGTTCCCTGACGCACTTCTAGGTTCCGCTCGCGGCGACGATGCCTCGCCTGAAACAGCTTGACGCGACGCTCCTCGAACCGCCGCGCTGGTTCGCCTCGGTAGAACTCACGGGGCGGCAAGTACCCAAGCGAGCTGTGCAATCGCTCCTCATTGTAGCGACGCACCAGTCGCGCGATCACGCGCTCGGCCGTCAGGAGGTCGGTCAGTTCTTCGCCGTCAAGGCTCTCGCGGAGCGTGCGGTTGGCACGCTCGATCAGCCCGTTCTCCTCCGGGCAGTGCGGTTGGATGCGATGATGCCCTAGGCCGTTCTCCTGGAGCACCACGCGGAACTCCTTCGAGATGTAGCAACTCCCATTGTCCGAGCGGATCTCGGGCGTGGTTGCCGGCTTGCCGTCGCGGCCCTTGGGCAGCGTCTCGATCGCCTTCTGCGCCGACAGGCTCACGGTCAAACCATCCATTCCCAAAAGCATCTCATGATGAACGATGAACCGTGAGTACTCGTCGAGGAAGGCCACGAAGTAATAGACGCGTCCACCTACCTGCACATGCATCAGATCGGTGCTCCAGCGCTGGTCGGGACGCGTCGCTTTTTCCTCCGAGGCCTTCTTCCGCTTGGTCCGCCGCCGCCACGGGCAGACCAGGTTCGCCTCCTTCAGGACCCGGTAAACGGTCGAGGGGCTGAGGTAGGCCACGTCCTCATCGACCATCCTCCAGGCCAGTTCCCGATGTCTCAGCTCGGGATGCCTGCGAGCATACGTGATCACGGCTTTCTTCTCTTCCGAAAGGGCCTCGTAAGGCGAGACCGGGGGCAACGGTTCCTTGGGCCGATCCTTTGCCCATGCCTCCTCCTTGAGCCAGCGATAGTAGCTCCGCGGCGCGATTCCCAGAGCCGCCAGTGTCCTTCTCGCGGGCCAACCGCTACGTTTCCTGGTCTGCTCGACCTCCTCATGAACACGTTTTTGAAGCTCCGGCGGCAACTGGCCGTGGTCCTCTAGCCCGAGCGCCCCTTTTTTAGGTCGAGGTTCTCCGCGGTGATCTCGGCGATCACGTTCCTGAGTCGCTGCACCTCGGCCTCGCGACGTTGCTCCTGAGCATTGGGCCGACCCCTCTTGTCCTCGAAGACGCGGGCGGCCGAACCCAGCAGCTGCTTCTTCCAGGCGTAGTACTGGACCGGGTTGAGCCCCTCGCGACGGCAGAGATCGGAGACCTCGACCTTGGGCTCCATACCGGCCAGAACGATTCTCAGTTTGTCTGCGGCGGACCACGACCGACGCTTCCCGTTTCCACTCATCGCTCGTCCTCCAGGTCATCATCATCGTACCCCTGAAGAAGGCTGATTTCTAACCAAGGCTTTGTGCCATTTGGGATGACACACTACAGTGGTAGCTTCGTAATTCGCGACCTCGAGCGTGGCGCGTGCCTCTAGCCGGTTGGTTCGCTCCGCCTCCTGTCGCGAGTTGATCCGTCGGGTCAATCGGCGTCGCGAACTGCGCCGTCATCGCAACGCGCCCGTGGTCGTAAACCGTGAATTTCCGCGGCTCGACTTGATTGTTTGCCCACACTGGTCGCGATTCCGAGTCGCCGTCACCCCCGTCAAGCGTCACCGTCAAACTCGCAAACATCGGAACCGGTTGTAGCGTCGCGGCAATAAAAACCCCGCTCTGGACGCTCGCCGGCTCGTCGCAGCACGCTGACTTGAATATCGAACGGGAGGGCGGAGGCAGATCCCGGGGGCGACTATGCATGACGCAGGCGGAGCCAGATGGGGATTCCAGCGCTTGGCCGGAATCAAAAGGAACTTCGCCAAAAAAAACGATGCAAACCCCACAAATTAGCAACTGCGTACAAAGAGGGTACCTGACAAAACCACCGGTGCCGTTGCGAGCATCGCCCTGGATGCTCGCGACGAGGTCGACTCGAGCGGCGCAGCCGCGAATCGTCGTGTCGGACTCCCGCCGCGGTGGGTTGACACTCTACAATGTGGTTCGCAACGTCCTCCAACGACATCAGGAGACACGCGCGTGACCCACCTGCCTCCGTCGACGCGGCTCGTTGACCTGCACACCGACTGGCTCCTCCAATACGCGCTTGAAACGACGCTCTATGACCCGTCGCTGTACCAGCGCGTACGCAGCCGTTTCAACCAGGTCGAGGGCTACCTCCAAGCGACCTCGGCCGCGGTCCTCTCCTGCTTCCGAGGCGCCGACGACTGGGCCGCGCAGACCGACCCCTGGGCTGCTCTCGATACCCTCATTACCCGCGTCGAGGCTGAGTTCGCCGGACGGATCCTCTGTTCTCAAAATGACTTGCAACGAAACCGCGACGACGCCGACGGCCTCTGCCAGGCCGTGATCGGCATCGAAGGGTTCGACTTCTTGATCCGCGATGCGGCCGACCTTGAACGCCTCCGCGCGCTCTTTGATCGCGGTGTGCGACTGTTTCAGCCCACCTACACCGCGTCGAGCAAACTCGCCGGATCCTCGCAACCTGGCGACGACCGCGGCCTCGCCGACCTCGGTCGCGACTTCCTCGAGGCCCTCGCGGTGCTCGGACCCGCGCCAGGAAAAACCGGGCCGCGCGCCCTCGTCGACCTTGCGCACCTCAACCCTCGCTCGTGCGCGGACATCCTCGAATGGTTCGAACGCGAACCCGCGCGCCTCGATCGTCTCACGCCGGTTTACAGCCACGGCGCACCCGCACACGCTGGTTTTGACACCCCTCGTGCCTTATCAAACGACAATTTGACTCGACTCCGAGCGCTCGGCGGCGTTGTGGGGTTCTCCGTCGGCCCTCCCTTCTTCAACAGCCCACGCGCGCTCAAAGCCGCCCTCGAAGCCGCGGCCGAACTCCCCTTCCGCGGCACGCCCGGCATCGCGGGACTCGCCGTCGGCACCGACTTCATGGGCGTCGACCAAACCCTACCCGAACTCAGTAACGTCGAGCACGTCGTTAGTTGGATCGACGGTGAGTTTGAACCTGACACCGCGCGTTCCCTCATCGCCGACAACGCGCGCACCCTCATCGAACTCGCTTGCGGCTCTCCCTCAAAAGCAACCTAAACTCAAAGTGCAATCGAGTGCGACATCGGAGCGAGACGCGTCGCGTGCGCTCTTGGCGTCGGCTCCGAAACGCGTTTGCCCCGTGCACTCGCTGCAATTGTCCCCTGCCGAGGTGCCTCCCGGTTTACTTGGATCCAGTTTGCAAGCTCGGTCGCGAAAGACTTGCCCCGAGTTCCGACCGCGTGCGTCCGCACCCAATGCAGCCGCGTCTCCGCAAAGCGCAACGTGGTCGCATTAATCGGCCGCGCATCGAGTTCAGCCGTCAGATTTGAAACCCCGCTGGAAAGAGCCGAGGGCGGCGGGCCGGCCAACGAAGCCGGCAACGGCGCAGTGAGCGGGCTCGTCAACTGCGTGGGAGTGATTGCGGTCGGCGGATTCGTCGTGGCGATCGGTAGGATCGCCGTCGCCATGCTCGTCGACCCGCCCGCGCTTGCGATCAGACCTCCGCCTCTGCTTACGACGCCGACGCTTAGACTCGCTCCGCCCCCGGAGCCGCCGGCAACCGGTGGAGAAACGAAAATCGCGCCCTGCGTCGTTGTCGAATGGTTGGGATTCGTCGCCGTAATGTTGACGTCAATTGCGTAGTCGCCCCAGCTTGCGTACGTATGCGATCCGCTCACCTCGAAACCGCCGTTCGGAACCGCGGCGACCGTTCCGGCCGAAGTCGTCCCGTCCCCCCAAGCGATCGCTGCCGTATAATCCGCCGTCGACGTCCCCGCCACGCTGTCGACGAACGTCGCAACCTCAATATCCGCAGGAGATCCCTGCGTCCCTTGAGTGTAGGTTCCTTTGCCGGAAATCGTTTGGTAGGCAGCGAGTTGCGACGGGTCGAGTCGTCCGATCTCGTTCGAGCCCAGTTCGCTGAACCAGATCGCTTTGTCAGGTCCGGCAGCAATCGACTCAGGCATGTTGCCCGTGCCAAAAAACGACGAATCGTAGGTCGGCAGCGGGACGATTGTCATCGAGCCGCCGATGGAAATACGGCCGATCGCGTTTCTAGCCGATTCCGCGAACCATAACGCGCCGTCCGGCCCGGTTGTGATCCCGGCCGGAGTGCCGCCCCCCCCGGGGATGGCGTAAGTCGAAATCTGGCCTTCGGTTGTGATGCGCCCGATGCTGCCTGTGCCTGCGTCGGTGAACCAGAGCGCACCGTCGGGTCCGACCGTCAGTCCCGCGTCGTTGGTTTGCACGCCCAGCCCGGCCGCGGGATAAAGCGTGATTGTGCCCGAAGTTGTGATCCGGCCGATCGCGGCGTCGGTCGGGTCGGTAAACCACATCGCACCATCAGGTCCCGCGACGATCGAGCTCCAAGGCTTCGTGACGTCCGCGACGCCCGCTTTAATAACATAGGTCGTCACTTGCCCAGTCGGAGTCACCTTCGCGATCGAGTCGGCCCCTGGCTCGCTCACCCAAAGATTGCCGTCGGGACCAAACGCCAGCCCCGCAGGGGCCGCGAAATTATCGGCGAAATTCCCCTGCGCGACCTGATATTCGGTGACCGTGCCGTCACTCGCGAGATGACCGACATAGCCCCCGGCGAAGCCCCTCGTGTACCAAATCGACCCGTCCGGAGCGAGGATCAGATCGTTCACCGGCCCTTCGCCGTTCGTCGTTAACAGATAGGAAGTTACAACGCCCGCGGGCGTCATTTTGTCGATCGTGGAGCCGTTCGTCGGCGTGAACCAAACGTTGCCGTTTGGGGCGATCGCAATATTAAGCGGTCCGTTGGTGTTCGACCCCGGAAGCGGGAATTCCGTCAACGCACCGCTGCTTAACAAGCACCGCTCTTCGAGCGCGACGACCTGGAGCCCGCAGTTCCGCTTCGCAAGGCGATGTTTGGAACGTGAAGCACGGAGAAAACGCGAGCGAGACCAGGGAGGATTCGGCATGAGTCGGCCCTTGGATCAGTGGAGCGATCGAAGTCAAACCGAGGCGAGCAACCGCGATCGAAACCGCACGATGTTCTATACAGAATGACACTATGCGCTCGTCGCTGTCAAGATTGATACGCATCGTAGGTCGGATTGTGGCGGCCCGACGTGTCAAAGAAAGCAATGTTGCCCGAAATCAACATCGCGGCGCGCCGAAAGCAACAGCGGAGGGTCTGCAGCGTCGACTTCTTCGACAAAGATTCGCGCGATCCACACCCCTTCGCTACGGTCGATTTTTATAACTCTTTCGGAGGCGTAATCACCCCGCCAAACCCCGCACGAGGTCCCTACCTTGAACGCTCGCCGTCACTCGCTACGCGGCTTCACGCTGATCGAACTCTTGGTCGTGATTGCGATTATCGCCACGCTGATCGCGCTGCTGCTGCCCGCGGTGCAGTCCGCCCGCGAGGCCGCCCGCCGTGCCCAGTGCGTGAATAATCTGAAGCAGATCGCCCTCGGATTCCACAATTTTGAAAGCTCGCGCGGTTTCCTCCCTCCCACCTGGGCGATCACCAACGACCTCCTCGCAAATGCGGGCGAGCTCAATACGTTCCCCGACTTCATCCAACCTTGCCCGATCCAACTCAACGAAGTTTGCCAATACCCGATCAACATCCACGCCTGGGTGCCGTTTGTGTTGGCGTATACGGACAATGTGCAAATGTTCAATGGTTACAATATGACCAAGCTGTTTCCCGACCCGATCAATTCGACAATTGTCGGGACGCAGCTTAATTTCATGATTTGTCCGTCTGGTCCGGGCTTTCGAACCGAGACGATAGTCGACCCGTTCGTCGGCAATACGGCGACTTTGGCCGCCGGCGACTACGCCGTCGACGACGGTATCGATGAAGGCTGGATGGCCCGCAACAACGTTCCGTACGACCCTTCCGCGGGTGCGCCGAAGGGCCTTTTGAAGGGAAACGTGCTGCGTCGTTTCGCCGACATTACCGATGGGTCCTCCAATACAATTTTGATGTCGGAGGATGCCGGGCGGCCATTCTTTTATCTCCGCGGGACACAGGTTCAATACGGGGTCACGAATATTCCTGGCTACTGTAATTATCCGATTTCCGCGGGAAATTCAGGCTCCGGAGCGGGTTGGGCCGATTACGGAAGCGAATTCTACACCGACGGCGATTGCTCCAACTTTCACACCAATTGGAGTAGTAACAACGAAGTCTACTCGTTCCACCCCGGCGGTGCGAATCACGCCTTCGCCGACGGCTCGGTCCACTTCATTAAACAGTCGACAAACCCCGCGGTTTTCGTCGCGATCATCACCTACAACCGCGGCGAGATTCTTTCCGCTGACTCGTACTGACCGGTCTCGGCCGCGGCGAGAGGTCGGCCGCGGGGAGTGGGACGACCGCGTCTAAATGAGGCCTAATCATTCCAGAGGGGCCCAATTGCGATGAACGTTAATCAGCCTCCGCGCGGCGACGTCGTGCGATCGATCCGTCGCGTCCGAGACGCTCTATCATTCGTGGTTACCCTTGGGTGCCTCACGGCTTGTGGTACACCGGACGACGTTGTCGAGGTTTATCCAACTCAAGGAAAAGTGACATTTAAAGGCGCGCCGGTTGTTGACGCACTAATCGTTTTTAAGCCGGTCAAGCCGCTGAAGACCGAGTCGAATCAAGACGTTCCGAACCCGACCGCGCGGACAGATGCCGACGGCGCCTTTATTCTCGGCACCTACTCGCCCGGCGACGGCGCGCCGGCGGGCGAGTTTCTGGTTTCAATTTCGAGCGTTCCGGAGGCCGGCGTGGACAAGCCGGGCTTCCTCGCGCCGAAGAATAAGAAAGAACTTGCGAAAAAGAAGACCGATCTCCTGCGTGGTAAGTATAACAATGTCGAGCGATCAGGCCTCAAGGCGAGCGTCGCCCCCAGTTTGGACAATCCTCCGCTGCAGTTCGAACTCAAGTAAGGCTGCCCGTTGGATTCTCTGGTTGGGCTGACGTCGGGACGCGACCCTCCTTCGGAAACCTTTACCGAGCGGCGTCCGCGACGTCGGGTGTGCCCGGGCAACTGCCAATTCGGCAGTCGATCGTGTCGTCCCTTCCAGTCGCGGCAGCCGTCGGAGGCTTTGCTCAGCCCTAAGCGTCCGGCGCAAGTGTTCTTAATGAAGGATCTTACGACCCAGACGGGCGTGGGCACGACGGTTGCATACAGAGTTGCGAGTGAAGAGCGACTGTCGAGTTAGGGCTCGGTGAGATTGCTCGTATTGGAAGTGACGACGGGTTGAGAACACAGTCCTTGGGTCGTGCGCGGGTCATCCGCTGTTGGGTTGACTGCAGCGGCGAGTCGAGGCGGGGTTTTTGCACGTGGGGAGAGCGTCGATGAATCTGAAGCCATTGGGCGACCGTGTGGTCGTCGAGCGCGAGGAAGCGAAGGGAACGACTGCGGGCGGTATTGTTCTGCCCGACACCGCCAAGGATAAGCCGCAAAAAGGCAAAGTCGTGGCGGTGGGCGAGGGTCGCGTGACGAAGGACGGCAAGCGCCGTGAGTTGCAGGTGAAGGCCGGCGACCACGTGCTCTTTACCTCTTACGCCGGTGAGGAATTCAAGATCAACGGCGATCAGAAAGTTCTCTTGATGCGCGAAGAGGACATCCTCGCGATTGTCGATTGACGGCTCGCCGTGCGAATACTCGGCCGCACATTGTTAAGCGGTAGGGTCGCACCACAGACCGCATTCAAGATACACGCTCGACACTAGATCGGATTCAAAGGGAGACTCCAGCAGATGGCCGCGAAGATGATCGCGTTTGACCAAGAAGCACGTCAGGCGATGCAGCGCGGGGTGGCGAAGCTCGCCCGCGCCGTCAAGGTGACGCTCGGCCCCCGCGGCCGTAACGTCATTATCCAGAAGTCGTTCGGTTCGCCGACGGTGACGAAGGACGGCGTCACGGTGGCGAAGGAGATCGAACTGGAAGACAAGTATGAAGACATGGGCGCGAAAATGGTGAAGGAGGTCGCGAGCAAGACTTCCGACATTGCCGGTGACGGCACCACGACCGCGACCGTGATGGCCGAAGCCATTTATAACGAAGGCTTGAAGGCGGTCGTCGCGGGTGTGAACCCGATGTTGATGAAGCGCGGGATGGACAAGGCGGTCGCCGACATTGTGGCCGAGCTGCACAAGTTGAGTACTAAGGTGAAGGACTCGAAGGAGACCGAGCAGGTGGCGACGGTCGCCTCGAACTTCGACGCCGAGATCGGCAAGATGATCGCCGAGGCGACCGAGAAGGTCGGCAAAGACGGTGTGATCACGGTCGAAGAGGGCAAGAGCCTGAAGACCGAGGTTGAGTGGGTCGAAGGCATGCAGTTCGACCGCGGCTATCTCAGCCCATACTTCGCGACGAACCCCACCACGATGGAAGCGGTTCTCGAAGACGCCTACATCTTGATTCACGAGAAAAAGATTTCGTCTGTTAAAGATCTCGTGCCGGTGCTTGAGAAGGTCGCGCAGACCGGCAAGCCCTTGCTCTTGATCGCCGAGGACATTGAAGGCGAGGCGCTTGCGACGCTCGTCATTAATAAGCTGCGCGGGACGTTCCGCTGCGCGGCGGTGAAAGCTCCCGGCTACGGCGACCGTCGCAAGGCGATGCTTGAAGACATCGCGGTCCTGACCGGCGGGAAGCCGATTTTTGAGGCGCTTGGCATCGAGCTTGAGAACGTGGGGCTGGCTGATCTTGGCCGTGCGAAGAAGGTGATGATCGACAAGGACAACACTACGATCATCGAGGGTGCGGGTACGGCCGACGCGATCAAGGGTCGAATCGAGGCGATTCGCCGCGAGATCGCCGACACGAAGAGCGACTACGACCGCGAGAAACTCGAAGAACGGCTCGCGAAACTGGCGGGCGGCGTGGCGAAGATCAACGTCGGCGCGGCGACCGAGAGCGAGATGAAAGAGAAGAAGGCCCGCGTTGAGGACGCTCTGCACGCGACTCGCGCCGCGCTTGAAGAGGGCATTCTGCCTGGCGGCGGCGTGGCCCTGCTGCGTGCCTCGAAGACTGTGAAGGCCGACAAGCTCACCGCCGACGAGCAAACCGGCTTCAACATTATCGTGAGGGCCTGTGCCGCGCCGATTCACCAGATCGCCGAAAATGCAGGTCAGGACGGCGGCGTGGTGGTCTCAAAGGTCAGCGAAGGAACCGGCAACTTCGGTTACGACGCGCTCAACGACGTCTACACCGACATGGTCAAGGCCGGCATCATCGACCCGACCAAGGTCACCCGCTCGGCGCTGCAAAACGCCGCAAGCGTGAGCACTTTGCTCCTCACCTCCGACGCGCTCATCGCCGACGCGCCGAAGGACGAGAAGCCCGCGGCCGGCGGCGGCCACGGCGGCTATGACGACATGTATTGATCGTTAGTGATCGATTCCGCGAATCGCACTCAAGCGGCCGGCCCCTCTGGGTCGGTCGCTTATTTTGTTGGGGCGAGGCGGATGACCAAAGTGACAGTGTGATACATGGTCGCAGGTGATATGACTAGAGTCGATGTGCTCGTGATGACCCTCGTTTGTGAGATGACGATGGGGTTTCAAATTCAAAAATCGGCCAACAGCTTGGTTTTGCGGCTCCCAAAGTCTTTCGCCTTACAAATCAGCGCTGAGTCAGGCTTCGCGGGTCGAACCGGCGATTGAAGGCGGAGGATTGATCGTCACTCCCATGTCCGCGCGGGAGGTTGAGTTGAACGCGTTGCTGGACCGGATCGATGCGAAGAATCCTCGTCTCGGGGTGGTGAGCGGCGGTCCGGTCGAACAGGCGGATGTGAACGTAATACGATGATGCTGCCGATATATGAGTGTCTAGCTGTTGGTCCGGTCGACGTATCGCGGTTTGGGTCGAGGCGAACCCTCAGGCGGCCCACGAGCAAGCCGTGACTTTCTTCCCGGTCTCTTTTAATTCAACTCGATCGCGCGGGCGTCGTGATCCCGCGGGTTGACGATAAAAACGCGGCCCACGTCGCGCGCGGCGGTCTCGAAATAAGGGTCGACGAGTCCGATTTGAGCGACGACGGCGCGGGTGACGACGCCGTTTGGGGTTGCGCTTTTCCAAAGTTCGAGGTCGGCGTCGAAGCGCGACGCAACGCGCGCGGCGATCGAATCCGAGGTGACTTCCCAAGAGCGCGGGAGCGGTTCTCCATGCGTGCGTTCGTCGAATTCGAGCCAGGTTCTCGGGTTGAGAACAGCGTCGCGACATTCGACGGGCAGCGCGAGCCAATGCGTCGGGTCGTCGACGAGCGCCAAATTTCCCGCCCACTCCGCGACCGCGTGTGCGTTCATCTCCATGGCGCGCAGCGCGAGGTCATGCGCGGTCGCCGGGCTGAGTCCGTGTGCGCGGTCGAGGCCGCGGACGGCGTCGGCCGCGAGGCCACCGCCTGCGATAAGGAGTCGTCGACGGCTTGTATGTTCTGATAAATAACGAGTCAGGACGGTGCGCAAGCCGATCCACTCGAGTAAGCTGCCGCCGATTTTGACAACCGTGAGTTCGATCATGCAAGTAGCGTGTTATTATGAGCAGTTGAGATTAGCGTTGCGCACGAGTTCGATGAGAGCGAATGCGCAGGCGGCGTCGGCGGCGGCGGGACTCCAGAGTTCGCTTAGATTCAGGACGTTGCCGTGAGTGCCGACGAGCGCGCGGGCGACGCGATTCGCGACGATGCTTCCCGAGCCGGCGACGATCGCGGCGCGCGGCGCGCCGACGGTTGCCTCGCAGGCATTGCGGGCCGCCGCGACCAGACGAGCGACGACAATTTCGTCGAGAGCGCGCGCGATCGCGAGCGCAGCGTCCACGTTGAGCTCGTTGAGGTCGGCGCAGACCGACCGAGCGAGACGGGCGAGGGCGTACGCGCGCGTCGAAGGCCGACCGTCGGCGGTGTCGCGGTCCTCCTGGTCCTCGACCGTCGAGCCGAGCGCGAGGTAGACGTCGTTCGTCGTCGCGAACAATTCGGCGGCGAGGGGTGTTTCAAATCCGAAGAGTTCGATCGAGGCGGCGACCGCGCAGGCCGGCGTTCGACGGATCCCGACATAAACAAGTTCGCCGTGTCTCATGCGTGAAAGGTCGGTACGTCCGCGCGCGGCGACATTGCCGCCGGAGAGCGGAATCAGGTCGGTCGTTGTCGATCCGACGTCGACTAGAATCGAGGCTTCGGCCGGCAGAAGCCTCGCGGCGACGGACGCGAGCGCGAGCCAATTCGAGGCGGCGGCTGACGCCGGCTCGATACGAACCTCGGCGACTCCGCGAAAGCGTCCGTCGAGCGTCCAGACACGAATCTCGCGGCCGTTGAACGCGGATTCGACGGCGTCGAGCACGTGCCGGACGCCGTCGTTCTTGGTCGCGAAACAGTCGCACAACTCGGCGGTCATCGTGACGGCGACCATGTCGAACGCAGGCAGGAGCCCGGCGAGCGCGCGCAGTCTCTCGGCGAGCTGATCAGGTGATTTCCAGAGCGCGAAAGGCTCCGCGCACGCCGCGCCGGTCGTATGCGCGGCCTTCAGATTCGCACCCCCGATATCGACGGCAAGCCATTGTTTCATGATGGAGTGATAGTGCTCCGCGAGGAACACGACGAGTGTAGTCGGCCGTTGGTGTCGAAGGCGAGTTCGGGTTGATCGTCGATTTGATCAAACGCGTCGTCGCTCGTGAATGCGTTGTCGCAGGCCTCGATCCATGCGCGGGCGAGCTTTCCCGGACCGAGCAACCGCGTCAGTGCGACGACCGAAGTCGTCGGTCGGGGGTTGATCTCGATCACGGTCGAACGGTCTTCGTGCTCATTCCAAATGAAGTCGACGCCGACGAATCCGCGCAGGCCGGGGACGATGCCGACCGCGGCTCGGACCTGGTCGTCGGCACGATTGCGCGGGGCTGGAATTGAGCCTCCCCGATACGAAAATCGGCCGTTTGTGATCACGACGTCTTGTCGTCCGACGGCGATCAAATTGGCGCGTCCCGACGCGTCGAGCAGGAAACACGCGCTCGAAGGTATCCCGCGAACGTACTGCTGCAGCACCATGTGTCTAGTCAAATGAACAGGTCTATGGTGATAGTGGGTGTTGCTATAGAAGGTATCCGTGCAGCCGGCCCCGTCGATCGGCTTTAGGACGGTGGGACCATCGAACGGAGGTGTTTGTCCGGCGTACGGGTGGACGATCGTTGTGCGCGGCGCGCGAATGCCCGCGGCCTTGAACATTGTCGCGAGTCGTCCCTTGTCGCCCGCGACGGCGATCGAAGACGCGCTCGATCCGAGCGAACGCGTCGGCGTCGAGTCGAGCCAAAGAGCGCGCTCGGCAAGAATTCCACCGGTCTCCGGGGCGATTGCGAGTGTATAATCCGAGTCGCGGGCGATCGCGAGCAGACGGCTTTTTTCCTCGCCGGGGCCGATCGCAACGGTGCTCCAGGTTACTCCGGGCTCCTCGCGGAAGCGCGCGTCGATGGTCGCGACGACGTCGAAATCGGGCAGCGCGGCGAAGTCGCGCGCGAGCGCGGCCCGCATGGCGCGGCCCTCGCGGAGCCAAGATTCCGGCGGACTTTCGCCCGCGAGGCCGCCGCCTGCGACCCACTCATGCAGTAGGAGACGACGTCGTGCGTGCGGCGTGCGATCGATATCCACAGTGTTGAAAATCCAAGTGATTCCTGTTCTCGACATGCGCCGCGGCCGTGTGGTGCATGCCGCAGGCGGCGATCGTCGCCTCTATCAGAGCCTGAACTCACGGCTTTTCCAAGGGGATGACGCGCTCGAGGCCGCGCTCGCCTTCCGCGCGATGATCGGCGCGAGCCGATTGTACGTCGCCGACCTCGACGCCCTTGAAGGCGGTCCACCCTCGCTCGAGTTGTACAAAAGTATGAGTGAACACAAGATGGCGTGTTGGGTCGACGCAGGCGTGCGGACGGCGATCGACGCCGATCCATTGCTCGAGAGGGGTGTCGAGTGCGTCGTCGCGGGCCTGGAGACGCTGCGCGGACCGCGGGCGCTGGGCGAACTCGTCGCGCGCGGCGGACCGAGCCGCGTGGTGTTTAGTCTCGACCATCGCGACGGGGCGTCGATCGTCGCCGAGGGTTCCGATTGGGCCGACCGATCGCCGCTTGCCATCGCTCGCGCCGCGTTTGACGCGGGAGTGCGGCGGGTCATTCTCCTTGATCTCGCCCGGGTCGGCACTTCGAGAGGCGTTGGCAAGATCGATCTGCCGGCGGCGACGCGTCGCGCCTGTCCCGGCATCGAGTGGATTGTCGGCGGAGGCGTGAGGGGCGTCGAGGACCTCGATGAGCTTGCGCGCGCGGGTGTGGCCGCGGCACTCGTCGGCTCGGCCTTGCACGACGGTCGAATCAGTTTGGACGACATTAACGCACATCGGTAGGCGTCGATTGCAACGGGTGTGGAGATCACGACGCCGTGTCGTCCCACTCGACGATCGCCGACTGGCCGAAGCTCTCCTCAACCTCGACACGCAGCACGCGGGGCCGCTTCAGTCCGCGCGTCGAGAATGCCTCGAAAAGACGATCCCCCACGTACTCGGCAAGCAGTTCGGCAGTCGTGCTCGCGATCGGCAGCAGCACACATTCGTCCTTCGGAAAGCTCCAGCGACGCTCGCGATAAACGACGCGCCAATTGTCGCCGTCATCCTCGACGCCGATGCGTGTGCTGCGCTCGGGCAGCAACATTCGATGGTCGAGTGCGTCGGTGATCGTGCGGGTGATGTCCTTGAGAGCGATGAAGTCGAAGACGTAATGGTTCTCGTCGAGGTCGTCCACGACTTCGACCGCGGCGCGATAGTTGTGGCCGTGGAGCCGCTCACAATGGTCGCCGTCATATGTGATGAAGTGACCGGAGCAGAATACCAAATAATCTTTACTGACGCGAACCGAGTAGCGAGTTGCAGGCACGGGAGGAAGGCTCCTGTCGGAGTGCTCGAAACGGGGGTTGACTTCATTGGTCATCATCGCGGAGTGCGGCCAAGTGACACAAGCCCGCGTGATTGGACGGCGGCTCGAATCGAAAGGGAGGCTGGATCAAGCCTTCGCGGAGCGCGGCGAAAAGCGCGGCGGCGACGAGGTCGGCGGTCGCGCCGGGGTTGCGCGCTCGACCGTCGTCGCGGAGCCAGCGATCGAATTCAGCGAGCGCTTGCGCGGCGCCCGGGTCGTCGGAGCGGTGGAGGTTGAACACGGCGCGGGCGCGCGCGGAGGCTTCGCGGGCAAGGTCGACACCGCGTTTGCGTGCGATCAAGGTGTCGGGGATCTCCGCTTGCACACCGAGGGCACACGCGACTATCGCGGATTCGAGCGCGCCGCCGCGATCGAACTCGTCGACTAATATCGGCAGTGCGACATCAAAGAGATCTTGGTAGCTCGTCGCATATTGACGTGCCACGACGTCTCGATCCGCGGCGAGCCGCATCGCGTCGAGCAAAGTGACGGTTGGCGCGCGCGCGACGTCTTGATCGGTTGCCGCGCCGAGACCGCCGGGCCGTGCCAGTCGGATCGCTCGATACGCGTGGATCGCATCGTCGACGGTCAAAGATTCGAGCACCGAGGCGACGCCTTTGGCGAGCGTTTCGTCGGGGTCGACGGCGGCCATCGGCCCGAACAGCAAGACCATGCCGAGGTTAGTATTCGTGGTGATCAGACGTTGCGTCGCCTCGACCGCTGCGAACACCGCGGCCCCCACGCCGAGCGTTCGTGCGTTGTCGAGCGGACGCGCGATTGCGGCTGCGCTCAGTATAAAATCAAGATAGGTTGCGTCGTCGAAATCGCGGAAACGATGGATGTTGCCGGGCTTTCGCGCGGTCGCTTCGAGCACGCACGCGAGCTGCGCGATCGCGCCCGGAGTGAGGTCGAGGTTGTTTAGAGAACACAGCGTCATCGGCGCGCTTTCACGCGAAGATATTGAAGGATCTCGGCGGCGACGTCGACTCGGGCGGCCTCGGACAAGGCGCGCCAGCCGGGGACGGCGTTCACTTCGAGTACGACATAGGCGCCGCCGGCGTCGAGGTCCTCGATGAGGTCGACGCCCGCGACTTCTGCTCCGACGGCGCGCGCCGCACGCAGCGCGATCCGCTCAACGCATACATCGAGTCGGCACGCCTCCGCGCGTCCGCCGACTGCGACGTTCGTCCGCCACTCGCCCTCGGGAGCGTGCCGACGGATCGCGCCGACGACCCGCTCGCCGATCACGAAAACACGAAGGTCGTGGCCGGGATGCCGAATCGCACGCTGCAAATAAAGCACTGCGGAGAGCCGCTCGAGGGCATGCAGCGACCGACGCGCCAGTTCGATATGCGCGACTCGCATCATGCCGCGACCCTCCGAACCGAACAGAGGCTTGATCACGACGTCGCCGCCGAGCCGCTCGAAGGCGATCAAGGCATCGTCGGCGGACTCGCCGCACCAGGTGTCGGGCACGGACAGCCCGGCCTCGGCAAGGAGCGCGAGCGCGAGATATTTGTCGACGCCGATCTCGATCGCGCGCGGGTTATTCACGACCGGCACACCCGCGGCCGCGAGCCTCTGCAACGCGTCCATTCGAAAAACCACTTGTTCCAGGCTGCCGGGCGGCATCATCCGGATGAGGATCGCCTCGGCTCGCGTCAGATCGACGCCCTCTGCGTGAATTAATCGCCGAGTTGCTCCGAGAGACGTATCTATACGCGAAAACAAGAGAGGCTGAAACGAAATCGATGCCGACCCGGCCGCGCGCGCAAGATCTTGAATATGCCAACCTAATCCGGATACTAATGCCATAACGTGCATGACTATTATGCGCCGGCGTTGCAAACATGTCGGTTACGAATTGAACGACCGCGCCAGGACAGCTTCGTCGACGGCGCCGAACGCGTGCGATCGACCGCTTTCGAGGCTGCGGAAAACGACCTCGGCGGGACTGAACAGGTGCGGGTCAACCTTATAAAAGTCGCGGCCGTAGCGCTCGAAAATCTCGGCGAACGGGGCTCCGTAATCGGGCGACGACGACGAAGGGACGCGGGGGCCGATCGCCTCAATGGTCGCGTCGTTGCAGGCGACGTCGATCACCACGCGCGCTCCGTAGAGAATGGCGTCGTTGGTGCGACCAATGGCGGCGAGGTCGTGGTGCGCGACCGGCGGCAGCGGCGCCCAGCCGCACGCGGAGACAATCCGCTCGAGGTCAAAATCGAGCTCGGACAGCTTATGAAGCGCCGTTTCGACCGAGCGAGCGACAATCTGCACGCCGCCCGCGAGGCTCGCGGTGGGCGCGACGACGAGCGTGACCGACGACCGCGGCACGCGACACGCGGCGGCGATCATCGCGACGGCCTCGGGCGTCGGTTGCTTGCGTCCCTCAAGCACGCCGACGACCGCCTGCGGCGACTCGCGCCGGCCGATCTTGTCGAAAATCGCCTCTTTTCCGGCCGCCGCGCGCATCGGACCCGAGCCCATCGCGAAAAACTTGCCCACCTGAATCGCCCAACCGGCGTACTGGCTCGCGAGGCAGGCCGCGACGGGTTGATCGGTGACGACCTCGACGACGGGGCACGCGCGACCGCCGACCGAACCGGGCACGATCGCAACCTGCGCGAGATCCGACAGGCAAATCCGAGCCAATTCCAGCCCCGCAAGCAGTCCGCCGCGGACCTCGACGCCGCAGTCGACGAACCGGCCCCCAAGCTCGATCGGATGCGCGACGACGCGACGCTCTTCCGCATGCGACAGCAACGACTCGACCGCCCAGAGCGCCTTCGCGTTCAAATTCACGGTTTGCCTAGCCCTCGTCCCGCCAGCCAGATCTCACCCTTGCCGCCTTCCGCAAGATCGCCATTGTAACGCTCGAGGTCGCGTCCGGCAGCGATTTCCTCGGCGGCGCGCACGATTCCGCGCGCGGCGAGTTCCTTAAGGTAAAACCTCAAAAACGGCGGCTGCGCACGACCGCTTGCGACATACGTGGGTGGCAGTGAGACGTCGGCATCAACGTCTCCATAAAGCGCAAGTGTACCTCGTTTCATCGCAACGCCGGTGTATCGTCCCACGGCACCGAAGACGAAGATCGAGCCCGCGACGAGTCCGCGACCGACGAGGTCGCCCGTGTCGCCCGACACGACGATCAATCCTCGACGCATCGCCAGACCAATTTCACGGCCCGAGTCGCCGTCGACGCGGATGAAGCCGCCGCGCATGCCAACGCGATCGCCGTCGTACGCGGAGCCTAGTCCGTCGCCCGCGTTCCCCCGAATCCGCAACTCGCCGCCGCGCAACGCAGCGCCCGCCCACGAGCCTGCGTTCCCCGTGATTTCGATTGAGCCGCCGGTCATTCGTGCACCCGCTTCGTCGCCGACGTCGCCTTCGACGCGCAGGCGTCCCGCCGACGTCCCCGCGCCGATCGAATGCACGTGCGGCATCTCACCGGAGATGATCAAATCAAGATCTGTCCCATCGCGATCGACGAGGAACAACTCGCCGAGCTCCGCCGCGCGATTGCCGTGCGTCAAACGCACGCGCGCGACTTCGTCGAGAGCGAGCGCGCAGAGCACGTCGGGCCGCAACGGCGAACCGTCGACGGTCAATCGTGTGCTCGGACGTAAGTGTAAGTGGGTGGGCATAATAGCGTCTGATCGTCTGTTAACAACGCTCCAGAACGTCCTTGAGCTTAATGTGAAATGGGCCGAGTTTGCCGCCGTAATTCCCGGAGGTGATCGCGACGAGCCCGGGTTGATGCGCGGCGGCGCGAGCGCCGACCGCGGTGGCGCGTTCGACGGCCGCGAGTGTGAGGCCGTCGATCACGATCTCGTAAACGGCGTTCACGCCGGCGGGCAGCGCAGTTTCGACGAGGCCGCGGAGCATCGGCGCGTAGGCGGTGTTTGTGCTCGCGCGCAGTCCTCGGTACTTGCTGCCGACCTTCGAGCCTGAGCGCGCGATCCCGCCGGGAAACGGCAGAATGACGTCGGAGACCGCCGCGATCGCGTCGACGGCTGCCTCGGCGGCGGCGAGAGTTCGGGCGCCGTCGACGCCGAGCAGGATCAGATTACCGCCCGCCACGCCTTTCGTCGTGCCGAACGTCTCTTCACACGTAAACTCTCCGTCCATCACCGGGATCCTCCAAAGTCGTCGATCGCCGAGACGCTTTGAGATTTGAAATCCGTCGCCGAAAAAGCGGAGTTTGCCGCCGATGTTGGTCGACTTCTCGCCGACGGGGAGGCCGTTCCAACACGCCGACGTCGGACACGTCATCACGCACTGGCCGACGCGATTCACGAGCGCCTTCTCGAGCGCGTCGCGACTGAACGCGAACGCGAGCACCGACACGCCCGGCCGTCCGTCGGGTGTTTCGCCGGGTTCAAGCAGGCGCTCGACACCCGCCTCGGCGTCGCAACCGATCACGCTCGTCGCGTAACCCGTGAGCACGCGCGCGGCGACCGCGGCCCAGCGCGGCGTGTCCGCGGTCAAAATCAGACGCGCCGCGGTCATCGGGAACGCTTCGGCAAAGGTATCAATAATGATGTCGTCGAGGATCATGACGCCACGCACATAACCGATAGTCGTGCAAGCATGCTACACGTCGTTAAGAACAAAGTTCCGATAGCGAATCGAGGTCGTGCGCTCGAATTCGGCGGCGATGGCGGGGATTGCGTCGCGGTCGAATTCGGGGTTGACGGCAATTGTGGCACCCGGGGGCTCGGCGCGGATCTCGCCGTCGTCGAGCACTACGACGCCCGCTTTGAGAAGGTAGCGCGGGAACGCGAACATGCGCTCGAGGTCGTCGTCGACGCTGTAGATCGCAACGTCGCCGTCGGCACCCGGTCCGAGATGCCCTTTGCGGTCGAGGCCGAGCATCCGCGCGGGGGCGGCGCGGGTAATAATCGCGATTTCGCTCAAGGTGTAGGCGCGCGGGAGGTCGGCGAGACCCGATCGCGCACGGACCTTTTCGGGCAAATGTCGCAAGGCCTCGAGCCGACGCGCCGGGTCCATTAAGAGAGCAATGATCTGCGGATAAGATAAAAACGAGCCGCCGTTGGGGTGATCGGTGCCAAGCGCGACGCGCCAAGGGTCGTCGACGCGCAGAAACCATTCGAGGCCGACAGCCCATTGCAGAGCGTGGATGGAGTTCGTGTCGCGATACGTGATCGGAACGATGCCGCAGCCGGTTTCGGCCTCGATATCCTGGCTGACCCACGGCCGGCCGGTGAGTCGATGTAAGAACCGACCGACCGCGCCGTCGGCGGTCATGCTCATCGTCTCGCCGAAGACGACTTGTCCGACATCGACGCTGAGCCCGGCATGCGTGTTGATGTAGTCGGCCAATAGGGATACTTGCGAGGCGATCGAATCGACGTCGTCGAGCGTGCCGCCGTAGCTGTGAAATTGGATGTGCGCGAAATGCGCGCGTCGCCCTTCGAGGGCGCGGAGCGTCTCGAGAGTGACCTCGGCGTTGCCCGGCAGGCCTAGATTTAGGCCGTGGATGTGGACGGGGTGCGGCAACGCGAGGGAGTCGACCGCGTCGGCAAGCGACTCGATAATTGCGCGCGGCGAAACGTTGAAGCCGTCGACGTCGTCGTCGAGCGTCGAGACGTTGCCGCGACCTTGCTTCCAGCGTTCGACGCCGCCGGGGTTGACGATTTTGACCCCGTAAGCGCCAGTCGCCTTTGTGACCCAAGCGACGTAATCGCGGAGTGCGGCGCGGTCTCCGCGGGCGACGCGATCCATTACAGCATGATTATTGCCAAGCAATACTAAGAAGGCCTTGTCGATGATCGGAGTGTCGTCGAGTTCGAGCCGCGCTTGTCGCGCGCCGAGCGGTGGGATGGAGGCGTCGAGAGCCGTGCCGTAGCCCAGACCGGCGTATTGAAAGCCGGTCGCGACGGTCGACGGGACGCGGCCCTCGGTACCGCGGCGCGGGACTCTCGGACTGCCGGGCGGGTCGAAATCGGAGTCGCGTCGGTGGTCGGGACGGAGCATGCGCGCGGCGTTGACCTTCGCGCCCGCGATGTGCGAATGGACGTCGACACCCGCCGGCATGACGACATAGCCGCGCGCGTCGATGGTTCGGTCGGGGCGTGCCGCGGGGTCGCTCGGAGCGGCGACGACTCGTCCGTGCTCGATCCAAACGTCGCCGACGACGTCGTTAACTCCGTTCGCGGGGTCGACCACGCGGCCCCCTTTGATTCTGAGCAGACTCATCGCGCGTCGCCTCGACCAAGAATATGTCGCGTTGAACGTGCGTCCAAACGTGAGTGGATCGCGCGCATCCACTCGGCTGAGTCGGGGTAGGTCGAGGCGGCGCACGGACGGGTGGGAAGCGCGACGCCGTCGGCCCGGATCAAGGTGCCGCGCGTGGATTTTCCGGTTCTGGCCGCGCGGAGCGCGACTGCGGTCGCGGGCAGCATTGAGGTTGACTCGGAACCGACGACGATGCGAGGCAAGCGCGCGAGGGCCGAACGCGCCGGCTCCTCGAGCGCGGCCTCGACGCCGTCGCCGACGATCATCGCCAGGTCGAAGCCGCCGCGTTCGAGGCGACGGGCGCTCGAGTCGCCGGCGGGAAACGCCTGCGCGCCGCGTTGAAAGCGTGTGAACTCGACGCGGGTCGCGTGTCCCGTGCGCCAGGCGAGCGCGGATTCCGCACCGGCGGGATTCCCAGCGGATCCCAACGCAATCGCGACGCAGCGAGACGACGCGTTCAAGTCGCGGACGAGCGCGAAGAGAGCCTCGACGGCCGCCGATCCGCCCGCGACGTGCCCCAACGCATCGTCATAAAAGAAGGCGCAGTATTGCGACTTGCGAAGGATCGAAGCAAAGTCGCCGAGCGAGTCGAGGTCGAGAGCGGTCGTGCGCGCGACTCGAGCGACGTCGTAGCG
This sequence comes from Planctomycetota bacterium, assembly GCA_021777845.1. GTDB lineage: Bacteria > Planctomycetota > Planctomycetia > Isosphaerales > Isosphaeraceae > JAJYDB01. Next base: position 17,405 of record JAJYDB010000004.1, on the reverse strand, counting down.
TGATCCGCGCACGATCATGCGCAGGAGTAAAAGCGCATTGAGGGCTGCGGCAGGTTGAATCTCGAGGAACCGATCGGCGCGGGCGGAGGTGTGGTTGGGCGCGGCGTCAACGACGATGATCGTGCGACCGGCACGCCCGTCGGGGATGAACCGTCCGAGCGGGTCGGCGGAGTAGCGTTCGAGGTGCCTCGGGTGGGTTGTCTCGGGATCGACGCCCCAGAAGACGACGACGTCGGCGCGGTCGGCGACCTCGCCCAGCGTCGCTGAGACGCGGCCGACGCGTTGAAACGCGCATAAACGCGGTTCGGCGTGCGCGGCGTGAGCGAGTTCGACCGCGGCGCCGGTTGCTTCGGCGAGTTCGGCGGCGCGCGAAACGGTTTCCGTATCCGAGCCGGAAAGGCCGAAAATCAAGGGTGCGCGGGCGTCGGCGAGCAGTTCGGCGGCGCGCGAGGTCGCGTCGATATCGGAGGCGGGGCGTCCGTCGATCGCGGCGCGCGGGGCGTCCGCGGCTTCAATGTCGCCGAGCAGCCACGAGGCTCCGAGCGAACACGCCCGCAACGCCTCAACGACGCGGCCGGCCTCGACGCGAGGCGCGATGTCGTCGCACAGGCAGCCGCAACGCAGGCACACTGCGTCCTCGATGCGGGCGGCGATTTGAGGGTCGGCGTTCGATGTCATCGGGCCTCTCTGCGGGGCGAAGTCGCGCCTCGTTACGTCTGGAATGATCGCATCGGACGGGCAATGCCGCAAGCGTCGCGCGCGGTTAGCGGTGCGCCTCGGTCCGCTTCAAGGCTTGATTCAAGTCGACGGCGATGCGGCTCGCGATCCGCGCGTCGGCGGCCTCGGTGACGTGACAAAAATCGATGAAATCGAGCGTATCGGAGTCGTCGAAAATTCGGCTGAGGTCGTGAAAGCGCGGGTTCGAGACGAGCTCGGCCCGTCGCGGCAGATGCTCGTAGACGTCGAGCATGAGCGGCTGGAGCGCGGCGTATTTGCGGGCCTCGGAGGCTTCATAGGGGTCGAGCCGCGGCTTCGTGAAGACGACCGGTTGCCAGCAAAACTCAGCCTCGAATTTGTAAGCTTCGGCGAGTGCCGCGACGAGCCGAACGTTGGCGGCGTAAGTTGATAGGACTTCGTCCGCGAGTTCCGCACGCGCGTCGGGGTCGAGCGTCGCGATCTTGACGGCGAGGCCCGCGCCCGCCCCGCGGAGACGACTTTGCAGCGAGCCGGCCAGGCGAAAGAGCGCGGAGTCGTGGATCAGACTATAACCAAGTGCGTTCACAAGTCGGCCTGGATGCTGGGTGGAGTTAAACTCGCGGCGACGGTTGTCCTCGTTTTCGGGGACTCCGGCGCGTCCGTCCTGAAGCGCGGCGGTGACGTCGTTGACTCCGTCGTAAAGCACGACGAGGTCGGGTCGCTCGCCGGCTTGGAGGCAACGCAGGAGCGCGACGACCTCTTGCGTGCTCACGTAGCCGATTTCGCCGAAATTCTTGACGCGGACGTTCCAGCCGCGGCCGACGAGGTCGCGCGCAAGCATAGACGGAATCGTCGCGTCGTCGCGCGCCGCCACACCCCAGGCCGTCGAGCCGCCGAAGACGTAAATCAAGCGTTCCTTGCCGCCGATGCGAGCGCGAGCGGCGGCGTCGTCCCACGTGAAACGAAGCCCGTCGGCATCAATATTAATGTGCGGCGAGCGAAACGGAGCGTGTCGAAAATAAACATACGAGTGCCACCGATCGCGCATGCGGGCTTCGTCCCGAAAATAGTCCACGGGCCAGGTTTCGCCGCCGTATCCGCGCGCGAGCACGGCGGTTTCCGGGTGCGTCGGCTTGAAAACAGAGTCCTTGAACGCGAAGCCGGCGCGGAGCGTGAGCTCGAGCGCCGCGAGCATCAGCAGCGCGATCCCAAGCATCAGCCAGCCGGCGCGCAGGCCGCGGAAAGTCCTGCCGATCGTGATGAGCAGCGTTCGAGTTCGAGTCAAGTGCGCGCGATCCCAAAAAACCTAACCTGGCGAGTCGTTAACCATGTGCACACGACGTGGTGTTTTCGCATTGGCATGCTGCGCGTGATCGTCCGACGACGAAATCTCGCGGTGGTTTCGGCTGTGCGACGCGTTCGGCTTGTACCGAGGGCGCGTAAGGTTGATCATGGGATTGTGGCATAAACGACGAAGAGCGGCAAGGTTGCGGGCGGGGCGCGTGGGAAAGTCGAACGAGTTGACGGGGGTGCGGACGGCGGTATTGGGCGCGACCTCGGGGATCGGTCGCGCGACGGCGCTCGCGTTGGCGGAGGCCGGCGCGGACGTGGTCGTGCACGGGCGACGTTCGCACGCGGCGGCGGCGGAGGTCGCGGCGGAGATCCGCGCGCGGGGCGGACGCGCGCACGTTGTGATGGCGGATCTGGCCGATCGCGCGGCCTGCGACCAATTTGCCGACGATGCCTGGCGTGCTTGGGACGGGCTCGACGCGTGGCTGCAATTCGCGGGGGCCGACACCTTGACCGGGCCCGACGCGCGGCTCGGTTTTGACGCGAAGCTCGACCTGTTGTGGGCGGTCGACGTCGTGGCCACTTTGCGGCTTTGCCGCGACATCGGCGGACGGATGCGCGAGCGCGGCGGCGGGTCGATCGTGACGATGGGTTGGGATCAAGCGGAAACGGGCATGGAAGGCGATTCGGGGGAGCTGTTCGCGGCGATCAAAGGGGCCGTGATGTCGTTCACGCGGAGCCTCGCACTCAGCCTTGCGCCGCACGTCCGCGTGAATTGCGTCGCCCCGGGATGGATCAAGACGGCGTGGGGCGAGTCGGCCCCGACGTCTTGGCAGGAACGTGTGGTCCGCGAAACACCGCAAAAACGCTGGGGTATGCCCGACGACGTCGCGCGTGCGGCGCGGTTTTTGGTCGGACCCGAAGCGACGTTTCTGACGGGCCAGATCATCCGCGTGAACGGCGGGGCGGTGCGTTGATCGATTGTGCGGCTAAATCTCACACTGGGTTATGTTGACACACAATGGGCACTCGCGTCTTATTCGTGACTGGTCGTCTCGCGGAGCCGTCGCTGCGGCGCGTGGCGGGCGAGGTCGCGGAAGCGGCGGACATCGAGCCTCTGGTCGCGGTGCTGCCGATCTCGGTGGCGGCGCTGATGACGACGCGGTGGGCGTCGCGACGGCTCGAAGTGCCCGAGGGAGTCGAGCGCGTGATTTTGCCCGGCCATTGCCGCGGCGATCTAGCGGAGATCGCAGCGTTGTCAAAGGGCGCGAAGGTCGAAGTTGGTCCCGAGGATTTGCGCGACCTGCCGCGTTGGTTTGGACAGGCCGACCGCGGCCTGGAAGGCTACGGCGCGTACACCATCGAGATTCTCGCGGAGGTCAATCACGCACCGCGGCGAACGCTCGACGACATCGTCCGCGAGGCCGAGCATTATTGTGACGAAGGGGCCGATCGCATCGACCTGGGCTGTGATCCCGACGGCCCGTGGACCGGCGTCGGCGATGCGGTGCGTGCGCTGGTTGAGAGGGGCCGGCGGGTCTCGATCGATAGTTTTGACGCGGTTGAGGTTGCGGACGCGACCCGCGCGGGGGCTGATTTAGTCTTGAGCGTGAACGCCTCGAACCGCGAGCGCGCTGTCGACTGGGGCGTGGAGGTCGTCGCGATTCCAGACCGGCCGGGTACGCTCGAGGGCCTCGACGACACGGTGAATTGGCTCGAAAAGCGCGGCGTGCGGTTTCGACTCGACCCGATTCTCGAGCCGATCGGCTTCGGATTCGCGCGTTCGCTCGGTCGTTACATCGAGACGCGGCGGCGTTATCCCGACGCGTCGATCCTGATGGGGATCGGTAACCTCACGGAGCTTACGGATGTCGACTCGGCCGGCGTGAACACGCTGTTGGTCGGCTTCTGTCAAGAGTTGAACATTCAAAGCGTGTTGACGACCGAGGTGATTTCGTGGGCGCGGTCGAGCGTGCGCGAAGTCGACTTGGCGCGGCGCTTGACGCACTTCGCGGTCGAAAACAGGACGCCGCCGAAGCACGTCGAGCCGCGACTGGTCATGCTCCGCGACCCGCGGGTCGCTCGGTTTGGCGACGATGAACTGCGCGCGACGGCGGCGCGGGTGAAGGATCCGAACTGGCGGATTTTCGCGGAGGACGGCCGCATTATCGCCTTCAATCATACGCATTATTTGGTCGACGACGACCCGTTTCGGCTTTTCGAGCGGATGGGCGTCGACGACGCGTCGCACGCGTTTTACCTTGGATACGAGCTGTCGAAGGCGCGGACGGCGTTGACGTTGGGGAAGAATTATCGGCAGGACGTTGCGCTCGAATGGGGCTTTTTGACGCGTGCCGAGACGAGTCGGCACGAGCGCGCGGGCGGCTTGAAATCGGACGGGGGCGAGGCTTGATTCTCGAAGGGATCGTGACGACGCTCGATGTCGACGGCCGGTGCAACATCGCGCCGATGGGCCCGCGCGTCGAGGCGGAGATGCTTCGATTTACGCTGCGGCCGTTTCGGACGTCGACAACGTATCGGAACCTGAAGCGGAGCGGCGAGGGGGTGCTGCACGTGACCGACGACGCTTTGTTGCTCGCGCGGGCGGCGATCGGAAAGCTGCGGCCGGAGGATGCGCCGACGCGGCCGGCGGAGGTCGTCGACGGTCGGATTCTTGTGGACGCATGCCGATACTATGAGTTCAAGATCAGCGAGTGCGACGATCGCGACGAGCGCGCGACGTTGACGGCGACGATGGTGGCGGAAGGTCGAATCCGCGACTTTTTCGGCTTTAATCGCGCGCGGCACGCGGTGGTCGAGGCGGCGATTCTGGCGACGCGGGTCGCGATCTTGCCGATCGACGCGATTCGCGAGGAGTTGCGGCGGCTGTCGATCCCGGTCGAAAAGACGGGGGGCGATCGCGAGCGCGAGGCAATGGCGCTCTTATGCGAGTATATCGAGGATCACGCACATGAGCGAGCCGCGACGGCGCGGGGGGACGAGTGAGCGAGCGTTTGCGGGCGGTGACGATCGAGACGGCGAGTCGTTTGCATTTCGGCCTGCTGGGATGGGGCGGAGGCGCGCCGCGACGGTTTGGCGGGGTGGGTTTGATGGCGGCCGCGCCCGGGGTTGAGGTTGAGGTTGAGCAAGCGGAGACGTGGAGCGCCGAGGGATCGCTTGCGAGCCGTGCTCTGGCGACGGCCCGGACGGCGGCGGCCGTTCTGGAAGCGTCGGGGGTCGTGGTCGGACCGCTGTGCGTGCGGGTGCGGAGGTCGCCCCGCGAGCACGTCGGGCTCGGGGTGGGGACGCAACTTTGCCTCGCGACGGCGCGGGGCGTGTTCGAGGTCGCGGGGCTGTCCAACCCGCCGCCCGAGCGGCTTGCCGAGGCCACCGGGCGCGGCCGGCGGTCGGGGATCGGGCTCCACGGATTCGCGCGCGGAGGCTTGATCGTCGACGGCGGCCGGGCGACCGACGAAGGGATCCCGCCGTTGCTTTCAAGGCTGGAATTCCCGGCGGATTGGTCGATTTTGGTCGTGATTCCGGGCGGGTCGCGCGGGCTCTCCGGAGGCGCGGAGTCGTCGGCCTTCGCGACCCTCCCGCCCCTGCCTCGCGCCACCACCGACCGGCTCTGCGGCCTCGTTTTGCTTGAGCTTCTGCCCGCCGCCGCCGAGCGCGACCTCCACGCCTTCGGAGCCGCCCTCGAAGCGATGCAGGCGCTCGTCGGACGCGGCTTCGCAAGCGCCCAGGGCGGCATCTACGCGAGCCCGCGGTCCGAGTCGATCGTCGCCGCCATGCGCGACCTCGGACTGCGCGGTGTCGGCCAAAGCTCGTGGGGACCCGCCCTCTACGGATTCAGCCTCGGCGACGAGGCGGAGCGGCAATCGATACGCGATCATGTCCTCGCGGCCTGTGATTTGAGCGATGAAGATGTGCTGTGGACGTCTGCGCGAAACAGCGGCGCGGGCGTCGCGACGCGCTCGACCTGACCCCCGCCGCGCGCGCACCGACCCCTCCTCCGGCGAACGGAAGAGGGGCCGATTCGGCTTAAAACAAGGCTCGAAACGCGGTTAGTGCGAAGCGTGTTCGAGCACGGGTTCGCTCGCGGTCGCACCGGCGAGCTCCGCCTCCAACTCGCGGAACTCCTTCGACTCGGTCTTGCTCCGATAGACCGCCCAGGCCACGGCGAGCGCGCCCGCCAGCCCGATCACGTAAAGAATCCAGTAGTTCTCGGACTTTGAAACGACGAGGATGGGCGCGATTGAGAGGAGCGCGACCATGTTCATGACTTTGATGAGCGGGTTGAGCGCCGGTCCGGCGGTGTCCTTGAGCGGGTCGCCGACGGTGTCGCCGGTGACGGCGGCCTTGTGGGCTTCGGAACCTTTGCCGCCGTAGATGCCGTCTTCGATCAGTTTTTTGGCGTTGTCCCAGGCGCCGCCTGCGTTCGCCATGAAGACCGCGAGCAACTGCCCGACGACGATCATGCCCGCGAGGTAGCCGCCGAGCGCCGACGCCCCCAGAAACACGCCGACGAGAATCGGCATGATGATCGCCAAGAGGCCCGGCCCGACAAGTTCGCGTTGTGCCGCGGCGGTGCAGATATTGACGACGCGGCCGTAGTCGGGGGTCTTCGTCCCGGCCCAAATTTCCTTGTCGCGGAACTGGACGCGGCATTCCTTCACGATCAAGAAGGCCGCGCGACCGACGGCGCGGATCAGCATCGAGCTGAACAGGAACGGCACCGCCCCGCCGATGAGCATCCCGATGAACACCCGCGGCGCGGCCACCGAGAGCTTGCCCGCCTCGGCGACGTACTGCGCGGTCGTCATATCGCCGATCTTCGACTCGCTGCCGACCGCGATCACCGCGATGAAGCTCGCAAACAGGCTGACCGCGGCGATCACCGCCGAGCCGATCGCGATCCCCTTCGTTTCGGCCTTGGTCGTGTTGCCGACGGCGTCGAGGTCGGCCAGAATCTGGCGGGCGCGCTTGTAGTTTTCCTCGCCCATTTCCTCGCGGTCGTAGGCCATTTCGCCGATCCCGTTCGAGTTGTCGGCGACCGGGCCGAAGACGTCCATGCTGATCGTGTTCCCGGTCAGCGTGAGCATGCCGATCCCGCACATCGCGACGCCGTACGCCACGAAAATCGGGCTCGAACCGCTGTAAATCAAGACCGAGAGAAAGAGCGCGATCGCGATGATCATCACCGCGACGACCGTCGACTCGTACCCGACCGCGAACCCCTGAATGATGTTCGTCGCGTGGCCCGTCTGGCACGCCTTCGCCAGCGACTTCACCGGCTCGTAATGCGTGTGAGTGTAGTAACTCGTGCACTTGTTGAGCGCGATCGCGAGGATGATCCCGATCAGGCACGTCAAGGCCGGCCGCATATCGAGCCCAAACGCCGACCCGAACACAAACGACTGCCAGACCGGCTGGCTCGCGGCCAGAATCGGTTTCTCGTAACCTTCAACCCACTTGCGGTCGGCTTCCGAAAGCGCGGTCGACAGCTCGGACTCGTACCGTGCCGGGTCGCCGGTCTTCAGCGCCGGGGCGAGCTGGTCGAACTTCTTCGTGAAGTCGACCTTGAACTGCTCGCGGTCGCTCTCAAACCCCGGGTCGAGCCGGAATCCGCCGAGCGCTTGCGGGTACTCTTTGACGTATTTGTCGTCAAAGTGCAAATATCCGAGGCCGAGCAGGAAGAATCCCGCCACGCTAATGATCGAACCGAGTATGAACCCACGGTGCACCGAGTGCAGCGCGTCGTCGCTTGTGCTGTCGGGCCCGGCCTTCACGCTCTTCGTGCTGAAGATCGAGCCGATAACGCCGATCGCACGCACCAAGAGCGGGAAGATGACCCCCTTGTGGCCAAAGCTGGCATAGCCAAGGATCATTGCGGCGACGATCGTGACCTCGTAACTCTCGAAGATGTCGGCGGCCATGCCCGCGCAGTCGCCGACGTTGTCGCCGACGTTGTCCGCGATCGTCGCGGCGTTCCGCGGGTCGTCCTCGGGGATGCCCGCCTCAATCTTACCGACGAGATCCGCCCCGACGTCCGCCGCCTTCGTGTAAATCCCGCCGCCGACCCGCATGAACAACGCCAAAAGCGTCCCGCCGAAGCCAAAACCAAGCAGCACCTCGTACGCGTGCTCGCCGTACATCATGAAGATCACCGTGCCGCCGAGCAGCCCCAGGCCGTCGGTCAACATCCCGGTGATCGTCCCGGTCCGATAGCCCAATTGCAACGCCGTCCCGTAACTGTGACGCGCCGCCGCCGCCACCCGCAGGTTCCCCCGCACCGCCAGGCTCATACCGACGTAACCCACCAGCCACGAAAAACTTGCGCCGACAAAGAACGCCAGCGCCCGGCCCGCCGCGACATACCCGCCGATCTCCTCGCTGCTCGCCGCGAAATACAGGATCACCGTGATCAAAAACACCAGAAAAATGATCGCCTTGAACTGTCGTCCCAGATACGCGTTCGCCCCGGCGCGGATCGCCGCCGCCACCGTCCGCATCTTCTCGGTCCCCTGGTCGGCCCCGATCACCTGCCCGACCAACTGCATCGCATACACCAAACCCGCCACCGCCACCAACAACACCAGCCAGAGCGCCACCTTCTCGGTCATGTCATAGTGATCGTCCGTCAAAAAACTGAAGAATTCAAACTTCTTCGCCTCGACCGGAGCCGCCGGCCCCGACGCAACCGGAGGCACGTTCGTCCCCCCCTTCGACGCCTCGGGCACCGCCTTCTTCGTCGACTCCGCGGACTTGCCCGGAATCGACGCGGCCGCGTCCGCCTTCGCCGTAGCCTTGCCCGCGACCACCGGTGTCGCCGGCTGCCTCGGAGGCGACTCTTGCCCCCTCGACGACAACGCCGACTGTGCGGCGAGGATGAAAGTCACGGCCAGAGTCAGGATCGCACGGGTTCGCATGCCTTCCGCCTCCGCGTCTTCGTTGCTTCTCGAGGGATGGAGAGAACGCCGGTCCGGCCGCCGACCACACGCCGCGACGTCCGACCCCGCGCCGACTTGTTGATAGTAATACAGCAGGTTGACGACCGCCAACTTTGCAGCATTAAACCTCACCCGCCCGGCATCGGGAAGAGTGTAGAGCAAATACCCATCTCAATCTCGCCGAAGCGAACCCCTAACGACGCATTCCCCGAAAACCCTCGACATTAATATACCGATACGACGCCCCCGTCCGCTCCGCAAGCGACCGCAACGGCTTCTGCTCCCCTAAATCAATCCCCACCCCAAACTCCACCGTCTGAATCCGCGTTTTGCCCGCGATTTTAAGCACGTCCCGCACGTCCGAATCCGTCATCGACGCCGCGTCGGTCAGAAAGAAAATCACCTCGGCGTTCAGTGCCAACGCCGTCCGCAACGCCAACATATGGTCCGTACCCCCCATCGCCTCCACCGAGGTCAACTGCGTCCGCACCCGGCTCTTATTCGCCGCCGTCGCCTTCATCAATCCAATCCGACCCTCCGGATCGGAAAAAATCGTTGCCTTGGAGTTATAAAAGACGACGCCAAACAAAGCGTCCGGCGGCAGCACGTCCAGGCTCGTCAACAGCTCCCGCTTCGCGATATCAAGCGCGTTCCGCGAGCCCATGCTCCCCGAGCAGTCGATGACGTACGCAAACGAGTCGGCATGGTCGCGCGCGCCGAAAAACTCGGTTCCAGGCCCGATCCCCCGCCCCTTCCCACCGCCCGAACCGCCGCCGGATCCCCCGCCTCCACCCATCCCCAAGCCCGGCAAAACCCCCACCCCGGTCGTCTCCGGACCCGGCACATCCTTCTCGGTCGGAGCCGGCGCCGCGGGCGTCGTCGGCACAATTTCCGCCAACAACGCATCCTCCGCCGACTTCCGCGCCGATCCCTCCGACGCATCCGCCTCGGTCGCCACCCGAATCTCGCGCCGACCCTCGCCTCCCTGCGCGCCCGTCCCTCCCCCCGCGCGCAACCGAGCCCGATTGTCAACCGCGTCGTCGAACTCCGCACGCATCGTCCGCGACGGCTCCGGCTCCGACCTCGGCGCCGAAGCCTGATACATCACGAACGACGCCGCCAGCAATATTAAGCCGTGAACCAACGCCGAACCCAACAATGCACGCGGGTCCGTCAGCGGAGAATCACCCAGATGAATTGATCGCTCAGCCATTTTAAACCCGCCGGAAAATCCAACCCATCCCTAAACCGCGACCGCCGCGTCGCAGAACTACGCCTAAAACTCACGCGAACCCCCGGCCGTCGGTGTCGGAAACTCGCACAAAGGCGTGACGGGCGAGGGGTCGGCCAGCACCTCGGCCAGCGTCGTCGCCCCAAACGCATTCTCAATCGACATCAACGCGTCGTCGAGCCGCCTGTGCAACGGGCAAAGGTTGACCCCGTGCGTCTTCAACCCCAGCGGGCACGTTCGGATCCGCTTGATCGGCTCCACAGCGTTCACGACCTCCAATATCGATACCTCCGCCGGATCCCTACCCAACCCGACCCCACCCCCAATCCCACGCTTCGCATGCACCAGCCCGGCGCGACCCAATCCTTGCAACACCTTGGAAAGATAGGCTTTAGGTACATGGGTCGCCGTCGCAATTTCGTCGGTGGTGCACGACCGCGGCGCTTGACCCGCCAGATACACAGCCGCCCGCAACGCATACTCCACCGTCTGCGTAAACATGCACGACTCTCATTTCCAGAAACAGGACCTTGACATCCAGAAAGGCTGGTTGTATCTTTGCCTCTAACAGGACAAGTAGGTCCAGTTGTCGTCTTTTTCGCGCCGAACGTCAACCATCGCTCTGGAGTGCTCCGCGATGCAGCACATTGATGAAGCTCGCCTCGAGTCCGACCTCGGCTATCGATTCTCCTACCTCGCCGAGTTCATCGAGTTTGGACCCGACGACGCCGCCACGATCCACAGCGCCGCAACGCTCCTCGCTCCGGCGGTCCCCGCCCTGGTCGAAGCCGTGTACGCGAAACTCGCCAAATATGACTCCACCTGGCGGCACTTCCTGCCTCGCCAGGACGGCTACGCCGGCAAACTCCCCGAAGACCTCGCCTCGTTGACGCAAGACCATGACCTCATTCGGTTTCGGAAAGAACATTTGGCTCGCTACCTCACGCGCCTGGTCTCCTGGCCCTACGACGCCCGCATGGTCAATTACCTCGACCACGTCGGCAAAATGCACACCCCAAAGGCCGGCTCGCCGCTGCTCGACGTCCCTCTCGTCCAAATGAACGTACTCATGGGTTTCGTCGCCGACGCGCTCGTCTTCACCATCCTCAGCCTGAATCTGCCGAGGGAGCGCGAAGTCGCGACCTTGCGTTCCTTTAATAAGCTGCTTTGGTTGCAAAACGACCTCATCAATCGCCACTACCAAACGGATGCGGAAGCCGCAACGAACGCGGCCTGACGACGCGGTCAGCCGTATGCCGCGCGGCGAGGCGGAGTCGTTACCGTTTCGACTCCGCCTCCCGCCAGGTCGTTGAAACAGACTACTGTAACTAGGCTTACATCGAAATCACGCCTCGAATTCCGGCGGCGGTTCAATCTGTCTCGGACGCGGCCTCGGTCGCGAGACGTGCCGCGCGGCAAACCAAAGCAACACAGCCGCCCCCAATCCTCCCGCAACCACCCAATCGATCGTAGAAAAACCGGAAGTCGCAGCCTCAAATACATTTGCAACCCGAATCGGCGGCTGCGGCCCCACCACCAACGGGGCGAGACGCGCCTCGTCCCCGGCTTGATAACTCACAAGCCTTAAAAAGGTCCCTTCAAAGGATACAGTCGTGCCCAGCGACGGGTTTGACCCGGATTTTGGAAAGACAAGGCAGAATGGATTGTCCGCGGGCGTCATCAACCACGCCTCAACCAAATCCGGGAACGACCCGACCGCGGGTGCATTAAAAAGCCGCGCGAGACGACCCTCCACCCGGACGCGTCGGCCTTGATAACGTTCGGGGTAGGTCCAAACTTCGCTAAAACCGGCGGGAACGGCGGGCTCCGCACGCGGTCCGGGCGACTCGAGCGCGGCCCGATACGCACTCAAGTCGGCCAGCCCGAAGCGCGCATCGTCGCTCTGTGCGACGGCCTCTCGGCCAACGCAAATCATATAGACCAGACAGGTTGCGTACGATCGCAAGTTCATGGACCGGCTCGCGCGGGGTCGGCGAGGCGGATCGACTCGATGCCCGCGGCGTCGCAGACCGAGAGCACGCGCGCGGCCTCTTCGTAACGGAGCCGGTCGTCGGCCGCGAGCCGGACGCGGAGCGGACGGTTGCGTAAGATTTCGCGGTAACGTTTCAAACGACGCCCTAAAGTTACCAGGTCGGGGACGTCCGAATCTCCTAAGCGGATCGACTTCAAGTCGCCTAAGTCGTTGGCCTGAATATAGATCCAGAGGTCGTTCTCGAAGTCGGCGTCGATTTTAAGCGAGGTTCGGGGCACTTTTCCTTCGGGTGCGCCGGGCAGAGCGACTGGGGTGGTCGGCAGTTCGAGTTCAATATGGGTCTCGGGCGTCGGCGGCCTAAAGGTGAGCACAAAAAAGGCGAGGAGTTGGAAAGCCATATCCAGCATGGGGGTTACGGGAAACATCACTTCCACGGGAGCGCCGCCGCGTGGTCGTCGCTGGTGCTTGCTCATTGCGGGACGCTCCGCAACACGACCAGGCTGAAGTGGGCAAACCCCTCTTTTTGGGCGCGTGCCAGAGTTGTCCGAACCGCGCCGTAAGGGGCGTTTTTGTCGCCTCTGAGGACGACGATCGTGGGCAAGTCGGCGGCCGGTCCAGCGAGCAGGCGCGACCCCTCGCGACGGAGCGCGGCCTGGTCGCGCCACCAGGCGTCGGTTTGTTCCGCAGGGATGATCGTATCTCCCGTCATGAGAAGGCCTTGCGCGTTGACGGCGACGGCTAGTCGGTCGAGCGTAAGGTCGCTGCCGGGGAGCGCCGCGGGAGTAACGGGAAGTCGGATTGAGCGTGTCGAGCCCTCGAGCTTCGAGCCGAAGTGGATGAGGATCATGAAGAAGGTGATGAGCTGGAGCACGACGTCAAGCAAGGGGGTCAGATTCACGCTCGGCGGTTCGGAGCCGTTCTGACGTCGTCGACGCATCTTTAGGCTCCGGAGATGTTTCCGTCGTGAGCCGCGTCGGGTTTGGGAGCCGAGGCGGAGGTCCGAGCGAGTGCCGAGGCGGCGAGCGGGTGAGTCGACTTCACCCCCGGCGCGAAGCGATCGAGCAACTCGGTGGCGGCGATCTCGACCTCGAGCGAAAGCCTCGCGACGCGATTTCTAAATAAGCCGTGGAAATAAATGGCGGGAATTGAGATCGCGATCCCTTCGAGGGTCGCGAAGAGGGCGGTCGAGATCCCCGCGGCGAGCGCGCTGGCCTGCGGCGAAGCTCCTTCGGTGGCGATGACGCGGAAGCTGAGAATCATCCCGTAGACGGTGCCGACGAGCCCGATCATCGGCCCAAGTGTTCCCACCGTCGCGAGATACGTCGTGCGGTGCTCCATTGCCATGGTTTCGTCGTCGTTGACGAGTTCCATCGCGTGACGGGCCGCGGGGACGCCGCCGGGCAGTTTGCGGACTCCCGCCGAGAGCACCCGCGCCAGGAAAGAGTCGTTGCTTTCGAGCTTCTGAAAGGCGCTTTGATAATCTTTGCGGCCTAACAATTCGTTGAGTTCGGCGGTGAGCGTCTCGGGGGCGGCGACCGCCTTGCGATATTGGAACCCCATCCAAGTGACGACCGCGATCAGGTAGAACGACATCGCGAGAATCACGAAGCCGATCGGCCCGGAAGCCCGCGCCATCCAGGCGAGAAACGGCTCGGACGCCTCGACTTTGGGGGCCGCCGGGATGTCCTGGGCGACCGCCGCGCGACGCGGTCCCGCGAGCGCGACGATGATCCCTAACGTTAGGATCAGCGTAATGATACGTCGCGAGATGTCCCGCACGCGTAGGCTCCTTGTCGACCTCGTTGAGGTACCGGCAACGCCGCCGCCGCGACTCGCGCGGGGCGGTTCGCCGCGCCTGGTTCATCAAGACTAGCCAAACGACTCGCCGCGGACAACCGATGCGATCTCCGAAGTTGGGTGCCGTTAGGCAGAAGATCGGCCATTCGGCCCCCTCGGCTTGTTCTCTCTCGGGCCAGGTTGGCTCAGGCGTAAGATGCGTGTGAGGTCGGCCGACGATTCTCTGAATATCGTTGTTGAAACAACTAGCGGTGGCTCTATAATTGATTGTGTCGGCCCCGGGAGTCGGGATGTGGGCTTTTTCTGGCGTCGCATTGTGAAGAAGGCCGACGCCGGCTTGATTGGGCGGTGGCGTAGGAAACGGAGGACTTCGATGAGCGCGCGATCGATCCTGTTGACCAGATTCAACTTGGGTGGCCTTGAACTGCCAAACCGAATGGTGATGGCGCCTTTGACGCGTTGTCGAGCCGGCAACGGCGGCGTTCCGAGCGCGATAAACGCGAAATATTACTCTCAGCGGGCGACTGCGGGGCTGATCATTTCGGAGGCGACTTCGGTTTCGCCGCGTGGGAATTGTTTTCCGAACATTCCCGGTTTGTACACGCGCGATCAGGAAGCGGGTTGGCGTCTGGTCACCGAGGCGGTGCATGCGGCGGGCGGGCGGATTTTCGCGCAGCTTTGGCATGGGGGACGCGTTTCGCACTCGGATTTCCAGCCGGACGGAGGTCCGCCGTTGGGGGCGTCCGCAGTGGCGGCTCGGGTGCAGGTGCTCACGAACGAAGGCCCAAAGTCGAGTCAAACGCCGCGAGCGCTTGGACTTAGCGAGATCGCGGAGGTCGTCTCGGAGTATCGTGCCGCAGGGTTGGTTGCGCGGGCCGCGGGGTTCGACGGCGTTGAAATCCACGCCGCGAACGGCTATCTGCCGGACCAATTTTTGCGTGACGGGTCGAATCATCGGACCGACGCATACGGCGGCTCGCCGGCGGGGCGGGCGCGATTCGTGCTTGAGCTCGCGGAGTCGCTGGTCGGCGATTGGGGCGCGGAGCGCGTCGGCGTGCGAATCTCGCCAAGCGGAACTTACAACGATATGAGCGACTCGGACCCGTTCGCGACGTACGACTATGTCGTGCGTGAATTTGAACGCCTGCGACTCGCTTACATTCACGTGATGCGTGCGAGCGAGTCGGACCGACGTCACGGCGGAGCGATCGTGCCGCTTGCAAGGTTCAGGCCTTTGTTTTCGCGTGCGATCATCGCCAATCAGGACTTCGACAAGGAGTCGGGCGAGGCGGCGATCGCGGCGGGCGAAGCGGATTTGATCGCGTTCGGTCGTCCTTTTTTGGCCAACCCCGACCTGCCGAAGCGATTTGAGCTCGACGCGCTGCTGAACACCCCGGATCCGTCGACGTTTTATGGCGGCGCGGAAAAGGGCTATATCGACTACCCCACGTTGGACGAGGTACGGACGGCGTAATCGGCCTGAAAATGCCGGCACGCCGAGTGGTTTAACTAGGAGCACTTAAAAATGATCCGCTTACGTCGGTCGAACGAGCGCGGGCGAGCGAATCACGGTTGGCTCGACACGCGATTCACGTTTTCTTTCGCGGAGTACCACGACCCCGCCCACGTACATTATCGGGCGCTGCGGGTCTTGAACGACGATAAAATCGCGGCGGGCGGGGCGTTTCCGATGCATCCGCACCGCGACATGGAGATCGTGACGGTGATGCTCGCGGGGTCTCTTGAGCATCGCGACAGCATGGGCAACGGCGGCGTGATACGCGCCGGCGAGATCCAGAAAATGTCGGCGGGAACCGGTATCTATCACAGCGAGGCGAACCCGTCGGCGACCGAGGCGGCTCATCTGCTGCAAATTTGGATTATTCCCGATCGGCACGGCTACAAACCGGAGTACGATCAGCGTTCTATTTTAGGCGATCGTCGCGGCGAGTTGGTGCTGATCGGGTCGCGCGACGGCCGCGAAGGGTCGCTTTTGATTCATCAGGACGTCGATTTGTACCACGGTCGTTTCGACCCCGGCGACGCGGCGCGTTACGCCTTGAAACCGGGCCGGCACGCTTGGATTCAAGTGGCTTCGGGGGTGTTGACGGTCAACGGAGCGCGGCTCGAAACCGGCGACGGCGCGGCGATCGAGGACGAGGACCAGACGGCGATCGAAGCGGTCGAAGCCGGCGAGTTCTTGTTGTTTGATTTGGCGTGATTGGGCGGAGGTCGGCCGCGGGGATGGGCACGAGCGGGGCCGGCCTCTTGCGGTTCGTCGCGGGCTGACTTATAGACGTGGCTGCTGCTTTATCCGCCCGACGGACGCGAAGGGGAGCGATTGTGATGAACGACGACATGAAGAGCTTGCGCGAGTTGTTGCCGAAGGCGGAGTGGTCGCGACGCGAGTTCGCGGTGACGACGCTGGCGGCGGGCTTCGCGCTGGCGGTGCAGCCGGTATCGGCGGAGACGATCACGACCGATACGCAAGGTCTGACCGCGGGGGAAGTTAAGATCCCCGTGGCCGACGGCGAGATCCCGGCGTACCGCGCGATGCCCGATCAAGGGGGGCCGTTTCCGGTGACCCTCGTGGTCCAGGAAATCTTCGGCGTCCATGAGCACATTAAGGACCTCTGCCGACGGTTGGCGAAGCTGGGTCACTTCGCGGTCGCGCCCGAGATGTACGCGCGACAGGGCGACGTCTCGAAGATCACGAACATCGGCGAGTTGATCGGCAAGGTGGTCTCGAAAGTACCCGACGCGCAGGTGATGTCGGACCTGGACGCGGCGGTCGCTTATGCGAAAGCGAGCGGCAAGGGGAACGTCGAGAAGCTGGGAATCACTGGTTTTTGCTGGGGCGGACGGGTGGTTTGGCTTTATTCGGCGCACAACCCGAATGTGAAAGCGGGGGTGGCGTGGTACGGGCGGCTGGTCGGCCCGAGCACTGAAATGACGCCGAAGCATCCCGTCGACGCGGCGGCCAACCTGCATGCGCCGGTCCTGGGTCTGTACGGCGGAGCGGACGAGGGGATCCCGATCGAGAGCATCGAGAAGATGCGGGCCGCGCTCAAGGAGGCGGGCAAGACCGGCGAGATCATCGTCTATCCCGATACCCCGCACGGGTTTAACGCCGACTATCGACCCACCTACCGCAAGGCAGCGGCCGACGACGGCTGGAAGCGAATGTTGGCGTGGTTCAAGCGGTATGGAGCTGCGTAAGTCGAGCCTAACTTGAGAGTTGCGTCGAGCGGCGTCGTGTCGGTCGAATGCGGCGCCGTTTAATGACCTTCGTCCCCCCGCCAGACCCCAAAATCCCCCCCGCCGCGCGCACCGCGGACGCCCTCGCCTCGCAATGAGGAGAGTTACCGGGCGGAGTTACTCCATTTGCGCCCGATTTCTACTCCACGAACCGCCTCAGGCGGGCGGTTTTGAGGCCGAAACGGGG
>JAJYDB010000155.1 GCA_021777845.1 Planctomycetota bacterium | reverse complement strand
GCGGAAGAGGTTTGACGGGGGTTTGTTTTCCTTCGTCGAGAAGAGCCCGCGCATGGTCGATCCCGTTCCCGGCCATGCGTTTACGACAAAGTTGTCGGCGGGTGAGGAACTTGATCGCGTTTCGTGTTCGCCTTGGGAGAGTCCGGACGGCGAGCGGTTGGCGGCGGCTCGATGGGTGCGGCACACCGGGGAGCGCGGCGAAATCCAATGCGATGCGTTAGGTATTGCGCGATATGAACTTAAGTCGGGACGGGTGGTTGATCGCTTGTCGCTTGACAAAGTGCCGGACAGTCCACCGTGTTGGGACGCGCACGATCCGTCGCGCATCCTTTACGCCTCGTGCGACGGCCGGTTGTACACGCTCCGGTTTGGAGAATCCGGCCGCGAGAGCGAGACCGAGCCGACGCCTCTGGTTTGGGAGTGTGAGCACCCGGGCGGCGACGTCGAGGGCCGTGAATTCATCGCGGACCCGGTGTGGCCGGGGTTGAAAGGGTTGGAGCGCATCGTTTTCGCCTCGGTTCGCGTGATCGAGCGTACCGGCGTGTCGCTGCGTTTCGGACCGATGCGGCTCTGGTGGATGCGTATTGGCAACGACGGTCTTTCCGTGGTCGAAACCGGTTGTTTGACTCCCGATGGAGAGCCTTCCCAGTTGGGATACACGGGCCACCCAGTTGAGCGTCGCGACTTCTCGAAGGCGAATGTGGCACGACGGAAGACGGGAGAACTAGTTATCGCTTATTTAAGCGAGGCGCGCGGTTGCCACTCGTTTCGATTGCGACTGTCTCGGCTCGAGGTCGACGCGCGAACCGGGACGCCGCTGCGTTGCGAGCCGTACTTCCAGCGCATCGACGGGAATATCGCGGGGGCAATGCCGGGTCTTTCGCCCGACGGCGAGTGGGTGACGGTCGTCAAGGACGCGATGCGGCCGACGGCCCGGATCGAGCGTTTGCGGGTATCGGCACCTCCCGACTCCTTGCGAGCCGACAACGAAACGGCGGCCGGGAAGGGCGGTCTTCGTTCTGAGGTCCGCGCGGCGATATCGCCGCGTGGTTGACGCGTCGTGGACGCGCGTGTCGAATGAGATCTAACGTGATGCGCGTCGCGGCCGGAATTCGGTCGCGACGCGTTGTCCTTTCTCGATACGACACGCCCGCGAGCCATCGACCCATGACCGACGACCGCGTCGAAGCGACCAAGCCCGTCGGGAAGCTTGAACCCGGGCTGGGAAAACGGGTTGATCGCCGCGCCGCCGCGGAGGGGGTTGCGCGTGGTTGGTTTGAGCCGCGCGCCGCGGTTTTGATCTTGCTCGCGAGCGTGCTCGGCATAGGCGGCGGTCGCAAACTATGGCATGCGTGGCAAGGCAGACGCTTGGTCGAGGCGTTGTCCGATCCGAATGTCGAGTCGGCATTGATTCTTGATGCGTCGAAGTTCGGGCGGACGGCGCTGATCGACCTGTTCCGGATCCTTGGGACCGCCGAGGATTCGCCTCGTCGCGCGGCGGCCGGCCGCGCGTTGGCTCGATTATGGGCGCTCGACGAGATGATCCCGGAGGAAGAGCAGGCACTTGTCCGTCGCGGATTTGAGGTAACCTGGGGGGCTCGTCGGCGCTACCCACGCGCGCTGGAGCTTCCGATTCCGATCGAAGCCGAGTACGGCGTGCCGTTTCTCGTCGCAGCCGCAGACGCACTGCCGACGGTCCGGCTGGAATGGTCGCACAAGGTCTTTGGCACCGAGCGCGCGGGGCTCGAGAGCGCAAGCGGCTGGACCCCGATGCAAGGCCGCGCGTTGTTCACGATCGAACCCGCGGACTTCCCGACCAACGGTCCGCACCGACTGGCATTGCAGGCGTCCGTGCGGACCGTCGGCTTGACCTCGAATTGGCAGATAGATCTGCCGAGGATGCCTTTTACCTTTGAGTTCGACCCGCTTTTGCACATTGACTCGCTGTTCGCTCTTGAGGACACGGAGCGCGCCGCGACGTTTCAAAACCTGGTGCGGCTTGAGGCCACAAACGCGTCCGGGTCGATGAATTCGCGTTTCGTCGAGATCAACGCGGAGTACGCCCTCCGCGACCCGCCGGAGATCGTGGTCGAGACGCCGCTGCCGTGCGACTTGTCGCATCGGATCGCGGTGGAGTTCGAGGGGTCGGCACGTCGATTTAGCCTTGGAACACTGGTTCTAAGCGGGCAGGGGTGGACGCAAGCGGATTCGGCTCGGGAGTTCCGGTCGTTCCCGTTGAGTCCGTTTCAAGCCGATGCGACCGCGGTCGAACGTACCGGGAGTACTCGTTTGCGCGTGATTTTGACCGCCGATCCCGCTTTGGGCTGGACAGAGCCCAACATCCGGTCGATCTGGCCCGGCACGATCACGACAGACTGGTACGAAGCGCGGGTCGTGCGGCGTTAAGGCGAGGATCGCCGCGTTTCGCAGATCTCAAAGCACGTAGGGCGATGCTGCCGGGCGTGCGGGTTGAGAGCCGGTGACGCCGATTCGACGTTGTCCGTCGACGATACGCGCCGCGACGCGTACGGCCTCGATGAGGCTCGACGTCTCGGCCGAGCCGCTGCCCGCGATATCAAAGGCGGTGCCGTGTGCGACGCTCGTGCGGACGATCGGCAGTCCGATCGTGACATTGACCGCGCGGTCAAAGCCGATGGTTTTGAGCGCGACATGGCCCTGGTCGTGGTACATGGCGACGACGGCGTCGAATTCGCCGCGGATCGCGCGGACGAAGAGCGTGTCGGCGGCGATCGGGCCGGACGCGTCGTATCCCTGCGCTCTGGCGGCGGCTACGGCGGGGGCGATCACGCGGATCTCCTCGTCGCCGAAGAGGCCCCCTTCGCCGGCGTGAGGATTGAGTCCCGCCACGGCGATCCGCGGTCGGCGTCCGAGCGTGAACGGCCGCATCGCCGCGTCGGCGAGTGCGATTTTCGACTCGACGGATTCGGGGGTGATCAGGTCGAAGACGCGTCGCAGCGCGACGTGCAGGGTGACGTGCAAGACGCCCAGTCCGACGTCGCCGGGACCGACCGGCGGAGCGAGGTACAACATCATCGCGTGTTCACGGACCCCGCAACGCTCGGCCAGGATCTCGGTGTGGCCGGGATGTTCGACGCCTGCGGCGTGCAACGACTCTTTATTAAGCGGCAACGTCGTGAGCGCGTCGACTTCGCCCGCGAGTGCGAGGTCGATCGCCGTCGTGAGAAAGTCGCGTGCGGCGGCGCCGGCACGCGCGTCAACGCGTCCGAGAGGCACGTCGCCGACGTCGATCTCGCTCCCCTCCAAGCACGGAACGACGCGCGCCGAGGGTGCCGCCAGCGACGGCGAATCGATCGACTCGACGCGCGCCCCGCCTCCCACGCAACGCAAAGCGCGCTCGAGCACGATCCGATTGCCGACGACGAAGGGGCGCGCCAGCGTCCGCAACGGAGAGTCGCTCCATGCACGAGCGATCACCTCGGGGCCGACGCCCGCGACGTCGCCCATCGTCAGCGCAACCAGCGGGCGTTCGTCCGGCGGTATCACGATGGTCTCGCCTTCCCTGTGAAGTTGCTCGGTCCCCGGCGGCCCGTGACCTCGACTCGGTCCGAAATCAATGCGTTTCAATCGAGCGGGAGGGCCGCGCGAGAGGACCAGTTGAGTGCTCGGACGCAGATTCCGCCGCGGCCTTCGGTCGGACCGTACGGACTTCGCGCTCGCCGTCCCCGCACCCGAACCCGGTCGCGAGCGAGGTCGCGGCCGACAACCAGATCAGCAAAAGCCGTCGCGTCATAGCATCCTCGCCGCGAATCTCGGCCGCCCGCTTGCCTGCACCCCTAGATTATTCGCAGCGCGCCCCAAGAATGTCGAGTCCCGCCGCTCCATCGCTTTCGACGACGACTCCGCGACCAGGAGCGATTGGCGACGTGGTCGCGCTGTTCCGAATCGGCGCGGTCGGTTAGACTCAGGCGTAGATTAAGTTTGTGTCGACGCGGTTGCCGGCGTGCGTCGATCCGCGGACGGATCCGCGCTCGATTTCGACGTCGATCGACGCCGCGCCCGCTCTCCCGATGACGCCGCGGAGTCGCCGTGATGATGAAGACAGCGTTTCGCGAGCATGTGATTGGCCGTCTCTTGCCGCGCGTGCAGTGTCCTGCGCAGTATCTCGGTGGCGAGCCGAACAGCGTGCGTCGCGACCACACGACCGCGCGAGGTTCGGTCTGCCTGGCGTTTCCCGATACCTACGCGTTGGGGATGAGTCATCACGGCCTCCAGGTCTTGTACAGCCTGATGATCGACGCCGGCTGGGCGTGCGAACGCGTTTTCACGCCGCTGCCCGACTTTGAAGCCGCGCTCCGCGCTCACGAATTGCCGCTCTACGGCCTCGAAACGTTCACGCCGCTGCGCGAGTTCGACGTCCTTGGTTTCTCGCTCCAATACGAAATCTGCTACACCAACGTACTCACGATGCTCGACCTCGGCGGGATCGCCTTGCACGCGGCCGACCGCGGCGACGACGACACGCTGGTCATCGCCGGCGGCCCGGGCGCGCAGAATCCCGAACTCGTCGCACCGTTCATCGACCTGTTCGTGATCGGCGACGGCGAGTCGAGCCTGCCTTACGTTTGCGAGCGCTGGCGCGAACTCAAAGGGTCGGGCCTCTCGCGCGAGGAGAAACTCGCGAGCATCGCGTCGGGCGTCGACTGGGCCTACGTGCCGCGATTTTACGATCCGATCTATCACGAGGACGGCACGATCGCCGAGATTCGCCGGCTCCGCGACGACGTCCCCGAGTCGATCCGCCCGTGCGTCGTCGACGACTTCGACGCCATCCCGCTGCCGACGCGGCCGATCGTGCCGCTCGTCGAGACGGCTCACGACCGCATCGCAATCGAAATCATGCGCGGCTGCCCCTGGCAATGCCGGTTCTGTCAGAGCACGGTGATTAAGCGCCCGATTCGCTGCCGATCGGTCGAGACCATCGTCGCCGCGGCGCTCGAAAGTTATCGGAACACCGGCCACGACGAGATCAGCCTGCTGTCGCTTTCGACGAGCGACTATCCCGACTTCGAGCGGTTGGTCACGCGCATGAGCGAGGTGTTCACGCCGCTCGGCGTCAAAATCTCGCTCCCCAGTCTGCGGATCAACGAGACGTTGAAAAAGATTCCGGCGCTGCTCGCCGAGGGTCGTCGCGGCGGGCTGACGCTCGCGCCCGAAGTCGCGCGCGACGACATGCGCGAACAGATTCGCAAACCGATCAACAACGACGACCTCTACGACGGCGCAGCCGAAGCGTTCCGCCGCGGTTGGCGCAAGGTCAAGCTCTACTTCATGTGCGGCCTACCCGGCGAGCGCCCCGCCGACCTCGACGGCATCGTCGAGATGTCCGAGCGGATCGCGCGCATCGGCAGGGACGTTACCGGGCGCTGGCCCGAAGTCGTCGCGAGCGTGTCGAACTTCATCCCGAAGCCGCACACCCCTTATCAGTGGAACGGAATACACACGCGCGAGTACTTCCGTTGGGCGCACAAGTACTTGCGATCGAAAGTCAAAGTCCGCTCCGTCACGCTGAAGTGCCACGACATCGAACGCAGCATGCTCGAGGGAATCCTCACGCGCGGCGATCGCCGGGTCGCCGCGGCCGTTGAGGAAGCCTGGCGTCGCGGCGCGCGGCTCGACGCCTGGACCGAACATTTCCAGCCGAGGCTCTGGTGGTCGGTGTTCGACGATCTCGGTATCGATCTGACGTTTTACAGCCACCGCGAGCGGCCGATCGACGAAGTGCTGCCGTGGGATCACATCTTCATTAAATATGGACGTGCCTACCTCGCGAAGGAACAGACGCGCTCGGTCGTGCAGCTCGAGGCCATGGCGGAAGCGGTCTGAGCCGTCCTCCGAATTCGCAAGCGTTCGCGAAACGAGGCAATCGATGGCGACCACCGCCGGACAATCGAAACAAGTCGCGCCCCCGACGCTGTGCACGGGTCCGACGCCCACGCGACGGTTTGAGGAGTTCTTCGCATGAGCGTACGTAATTCATGAAGGTTTCTCCCGTAGGGGGCGACGCCGGACCTCCCGCACGACCGCCTCGATGGCCTTGGCTGCTGCTGGCCGCGGCTTTGGCGTGGTCAGCCTTGATCCGATCGCCGCTCATTCTCAATGCCGAGTCGCATCTCGACAGCGACCTCGCCGTCGACGGGATCACGTTGCGCAACGCCGCGGGCGGTCACTGGCGATGGCATTATCCAGGCACGCCGCACATCGGCATCGCGCCGGTTTGCCTCTCGATGCCGCAGGCGTGGCTCTTCGGCGTGAACGCGCGCACGCTGGTTTCGGGCGGCACGGTTGCTCATGGGTTGTTGATGCTCGGGGTCTTCCTGCTGGCGCGGCGCGGCTTCGGGCCGGTCGCGGCGACGGCGGCGCTCGTGCCCTTAACCTTTGCCTCCACCGGCGTCGTTTGGCTTTCGGGACGGATCACCGGCGGTCATTTGACGGTTGCGGCCTGGCACGCGGCGGCGCTCTACGGCTTGCTGCGCTGCCTCGAATCAAAGCGCCCGCGCGGCTGCTTCGCGTTGGGGCTGTGGTGCGGGCTCGGCCTCTGGCTCGACGCGATGTTTCTCGCGACGCTCGCGGCGTTTGCCTGCGTTCCGACCTTCAAGAGGTACACGCTCCGCGACGCTCGCTCGTCGCTCGGCTTACTCGCGATCTTCGCGTGCGGGCTTGCGATCGGCGTCTTGCCGCGCTTCGCGGGGAATCGTCTTGAGCCTTACGACGCCTATCAAGAGCAGTTCTTGCCGGTGACCGAGCCGACTCTGCTGGCTGAGCATGCCCGGATTCTGGGCCTGGACGCCTTGCCGCGGCTTGTCGCGGGGCACCGTCTGCCCGGCTTTCAGACCGAGCCGCCCACGCAGGCGATCCTCGGTTCGACGCGCGGAATTCCGCTTGGGTCAGCCCCTTGGCATACGGCTCCAATTCCGAATCCCGGCGCGCTCGCAGTCTTCGCGACCGCAGTCGCGCTCGTCGGCTGCGCGGCGTCGATGGTCGCGTTGGCCGTCGTCGGGTGTTTTTCGAGCGACCGGCACGCCGTCGTCGCGCGCGTCGCGCTCGCGGCGGCGGTATTGGTCGCGATCCTCTTCGTGATAAATCGCAACATCTTCAACTCGGACAATTATCGCTATCTCGTTTACTATCTGGTGGCCTGGCCGTTGGGATTCGGGATTCTCATGAACGCGCTTTCGCAACGAGGCGCGGGCGGCGTCGCGGTCGCGACCGCGGCGGTCTTGCTGACGGCCGCTCTGGAATCCCGCGAACTGGCGAGTTGGTACCGCGGCTTCGGCTGGATTGACGCGCGCGGCCGACCCGTCGCGGTCAAGCTCGACGACCCCGCGTTGCGTTGGCTCGAAAGCCATCGCGAAATCGAGTCCGTCAGCGGGGATTATTGGGTCGTCTATCGCGTCGATTTCCTCTCGGGCGGACGCGTCGCGGGCATTCCGTTCGCGATCTATCCCAATCGCTTCCCCGAGCGCGCCGCGGCGTTGCCGGGTGGCCGGCCGAGCCATCTCCTCACGAAGCCGTTCGGCGCGACGCAAGGCGCCGCGATCGAAAGCGCGCTTCGCGACGGCGGCCGCGTGATCGCGCAAACGCCGTCGGGCCTTCTTGTCGAGTGGCCGCTCGCGCCGCGGCCGCGTCTGAAGGATCCCCGATCCGACACCGTCGTCGCACCCTGATTTCCATCACGCTTAAAGTTATACCAATGTCATCGACCTCGAATCCGTCTCGCCTCTGGACTTGCGAACCGCAGAGATTCGGTCGAGCCGACGTGCTCGCGATCGCGGTTTGGACGCTCGCGATCGGCCTGTTTTTCAGCGACGCCGTCAGCTTTCGCAAGGCGTTCTTTTATTTCGACATCACCGAGATCAACTACTCGTATCGCGACTTCCTCGCGCGCGAGATGCAAGCCGGGCGGCTTTCGCGCTGGCATCCGGGTTTGTATTGCGGTCTGCCGCTTTACAGCGAGAGTCAGGCGGGATATTGGCATCCGCTCAAGTTTCTGTACGCGGTTTTACCGACGTGGAAGGCCCTTAACCTCGACATGGTGCTCTCGGTTTGGCTGACGGGCGTCGGTGCGTACGGCTGGCTGCGGCGGCATGTCGGGGCGGCGGGCGCGCTGACGGGCGCCGGCGTACTTGCGCTCAGCGGCTTCACGTGGGCGCATTTTGTTCATACGAGCATGCTGAACTCGCTGGCAAGCGTGCCGTTCGTGCTTTGGGGGTTGGAGGTCGCGTGGTCGCGGCGGGGCGCGACGAGTGTGGTGGCGGCGGTCGGCGGCGGACTGGCTGTCGCCGCGCAAGTGTTCGCGGGACACTTGCAGGACGCGCTGCTCATGATCGGCCTGGTCGCGCTTTATGCGACCTATCGCGTCGTTGTCGAGCCGACGATGCGCGGGCGCGGCGCGGCGCTGGTTGCGCCCGCGATGCTGATCGCGGTGGGCATCGGATTCTCGGCGGTGCAATGGATGCCGTCGAAGGAGTTGCTCGATCGCTCGCCGCGCGCGGGCGGACTCGATTGGGACAAGCTCACGTACGGGTCGTGGACGCCCGAGCTGCTCCCGACGTTTCTCTGGCGCGAGGCATATGGCAGCGTCGCGCGCGATACCGACTGGATGGACGGCTATTATCCATATCACGAAATGAATTGTTATCTCGGCGCGGTCGCGATCGCGCTCGGGGTTGTTGGTTTCGCGGCGCGGCGCGATCGTTGGGTTGCGTTTTGGGTGCTGCTCGCGCTTGCGGCGTTTGCTTTGATGCTTGGGAAACTGACGTTTTTGTACGACCACGCACATCGGATCCCAGTCCTGGGCAGTTCGCGGATCCCAGTGCGATTTCACTTGTGGCTCGCGGTTGCGACGGCGGCGCTCGCGGCGGTCGGGGTCGATCGCCTCGCACGACCGGGCAATGTCGACACGCGACCCGCGTTGCGCACGCTCTGCACACTCGCATTGATCTCCGCGCCGATCTTGTTGTACGTCTATCACCCGGTCTGGACCGATCCCGATCGCTGGTCGACCCCCTACCATCTCGCCCGCTTCAGGTGGCTGGGGCGCGAGCTCGCCGTCTCCGCCGCGAGGACGCTGGTTATTGCGCTCGTGGGCTGGTGGACCCTGAGATTCGCCCTGAGCCAAGCGGCTCCGCGACGCGTGTTAATCGCCTGGGCGATGCCGATCCTCGTGATCGCCGACCTCCTGAGCGCGCACTGGGAGGCCTCGCCGACGATCGACCCGCGCTTCTGGACCGTCCCGCCCGAAAGCGCGCGCAAGTTGCGCGACGACACATCCTGCGAGCGCATTTTCGGGATCGCCGACCGCAAGTCGGGCGAGCCGGGTTACGCCTCGAAGCCCGTCGATTTCTTTGCGATCCGCGACCCGCTCGACTGGAGCCTGCCGCCCATCTGGGGACTAAAAACCTCGCGCGGCGAAACGCCGATCATCCCCCGCCGGCTGCTCGCTTATACAGACCACGCGCGCCCCGGCCTCGGCCGCTTCGACCTCGAAAGCGTGACGCACATCCTCTCGAGCCGGCGGATGCTCGCGATCGGCGATCCCGGAGAGCCGGCGGGGTCAACCTACATCCACCGCAACCCAACTGCGTTGCCGCGAGTTCGACTCGCCGCGAACCCCGTTTACGCCGCCAACGAAGCCGACGCGATCACTCTGCTCGACCGTCTCGGCGGCGCGATCCGAACGCGGGTCGTCGTCGAGGATCCCGACCGACCGCTCGCCTCCGACGCATCCGTTGACCCTCGCTCATCGGCGCGCATCGTCCGCGAAATTCCTGAGCGAGTCGAAGTCGAGGCCGACACGCCGACGCCCGCGTATCTCATCCTCGCCGACACCTTCGACCCCGGCTGGTCGGCAACCCTCGACAACAGGCCCGCCCACATCAGGCCCGCTTGGGTCGCGTTTCGAGCCGTCTTTCTCCCCGCGGGCCGCCACGTCGTTGTCTTCCGCTACACCCCGGCGGGATTCCTGGCGGGACTCGCGACGTCCTCGGCGACCTTGATCCTCTGCGCGGTCCTCATTTTGGTCGCCCGAAAGCGAGGTCTGCCCCCACCGAGCGCCGAACACGACGACTCGCCCTGGCCGCATGCTTGGCCCGCGTGGGTGGCCGCCGCACTCTTGGCCATGGTCCTCGCCTCCGCGTTCACGATCAGTCGCTCCGGCCAAATCAAGAGCCACGCCCGCTGGGATTTTACTTTCCATACATTCACGTGGGGCGCGGGAATCGATGCTATGAACCTGCCCGGCGTAAAGTAGACCGTCCCCCCACTTCCCCGCGGATTCGGCCAACTGCGCAGGGCCGAGAATATGCGTCGAGTGTGACGATTATTCGCGTTTTAGGGGGATCGGGAAAAATGGGTTGCGACGGTTCATCGTGCGGTATCGCTCCTGCCGATAACCATCGCTGTCGGAGAAAGACCGCGTCCAACGCAACGGCGGGACCGCGGGTCGTCGGGCGAGGATCGCCCGAGAACAGGGTGTGAGGAGGCGAGCGTGATGAGGGGTCGATCACGAATTGAAGCGCTCGCGGTCATCGCGGCGGCGGCGTTTTTCTCAACACGCGCCGCGTGGGGTCAATCCGCGAACATCGACTCCAGCGTGCCCAACCTGCCGGGGTCGAACAACTCTCTCCTGGGCACGCCCCCGGGCGCGGGGGGAGGATCGTTCAACGTCGCGCCGGGACAGTCTGGAATCCTGGGTGGACGCCCCGGCCCAACAACATCCCACGGCATCCCAACTTCGATCGCGACACCCGGCGGCATGCCGTCCGCAACGAACCCGTCGACGCTCGGCGTCACTGCGCCCCAGCCCACCGCGGTCGGCGCGCAGTCGTTCTACGGTTCGCTCGCCCTGCCTAACGAGAAGGAAGACGAAGGGCCCGAGTCGGGCCTGACGGTCGACATCGCGATCGAACGCTTCAAGACGCAGAACCTCGACCTGCTCGCGAAGCAGTATGAGATCCCGATGGCCCGCGCGGATACCCTCAACACGGGCCTCCGTGCCAACCCGATCTTCTACGCCGACGGCCAGCTCGTGCCGTACGGGTCGTACAGCAAGGCACGCCCCGGCGGCCAAACCCAATACGACGTGAACATCACCTACCCTCTTGACGTCACTCACAAGCGCCAAGCG
>JAJYDB010000003.1 GCA_021777845.1 Planctomycetota bacterium | reverse complement strand
TTATCACGACGTCAACGGCGTATTCCCGGGCGGGTCGTACACGAACTTCAACGGCGGGACGTACTATTCGAGCGCCGTCGAGCCGGTGAAATTTGCTGAAAATCACAGTGTTTTCGTGCGGATGCTGCCGTTCATGGAGCAGTCGCCGATTTACAACGCGGTGAACTTCAACGTAAATTCGGGCAACGCCGAAAATGTCACGATTTCGGGCGTCCAACTCAACATTTTGGTCTGTCCGAGCGACGGCAACAACTCTCCGGTCGCGATCCTTCCGCAGGTCTCCGGGCAGGTGCCGGGCTGGAGCTTCAACGCGGTGTTCCCGCTGCCGCCGGGCAACTGGATGCAGCAATTCACGAGCTACGCGGGTAACGCGGGCACCTTCGACGCCGGCTACAACACGTCGTACGGCTCGGCCGAGTTCAACCAATACAACGGCGTCATTTACAATGACAGCAGCGTCAAAATCGCGGCGATCACCGACGGCACGAGCAACACCTTCTGCTTCGCCGAGCATTCGCACATGCAAATGTACAGCTACGACCCCGCCTACGCGGTGTCGGACAACTCTTGGAACTCGGGCCGCTGGTACGACACGCTGTTCGCGACGTTTTACCCGCCGAACCCTCAGATGAGCTTGAGCAACACCGCGGGACCGTTCGGGAACACGAATCACGACTACTACTTCCCGACGGCGGCTTCGAGCCAACATCCCGGCGGTGCGAATTTCGGCTTCTGCGACGGTTCGGTTCGGTTCATCAAGAGCTCGATCCAGTCCTGGACCTTCGCCGGCGGAGCGAGCGGACCGGGAGGGTTGACGTTGCCGCTCGGCGTGAGCTACGCCAATTACGTGTACACGATCAACGCCGGCACCCAACTCGGCGTCTATCAAGCGCTCTCGACACGCAGCTTCGGCGAGGTTATCAGCGCCGACGCGTATTGATCGCAACGCATTCTTTTTCAAACGTCGCAGCCGAGGGCGGTCTGTACGCCTTCGGTTGCGCTTGCGCACGCACATTGGCGAGTCGAATGGGGAGCGCAGTCGTGAGAATTATGGAACAGGTGTTGTTGGTCACGATCCTCGTCGGCGTGAGCGGCTGCGGCGGCCCGGCGGTCGACCCGACGGTCGCGGCGTCCGCGACGAAGCCCGCGCCGCACAACGGCCTGACGCTCGTCCTGCCCAACGGGAAAGGCTTTGCCGAGTTGGTGAACGAGGATGTCGCGAAGACGCGCGGCTTGCGTCCGAATGCGTCGCTGGTCGTGTATTTTCTCGGACCCGACAAGACGACGCCCCTCAGTCCGCCCCCGAGCGACGTGAGCATCACGCTGGGCGACGTCGCGACCTTGATCCCGTTGCCGGCGACGCCCTCGAAAAAGAAAGATGCCTTCAGCGCGGCGCGTTTCGCCACGAAGGTGGGTCCGTACAACCTGGGCGAGCAACAGGGCATGCTGGCGGGCACGCTCGACGGCGAGTCGTTCAAGCTCACCTTTAACGCGGGTCGCTGAGGGGTCGCGGAGGCCGGCGCGCGGTCTAGCGTCGCAACTGCGCGGCGTTTTGATTCGCGTCGGAAACCTCCGCGGCGCGAGAGGGTTGTCGACCACGAGTTCGGACGTCATAATTAAAGGAGACGATCCAGCCGCAGGTTGCCGACGCGCACGACTCGAATACCCATGCTTGGACGTCCCTCCCGAACCCTCCCGCCATGGTCGTGTGAAGGTCCGAGTTCTCGATGTCGAGCCGCCGTGTCGGTCTTTGGTTGGTTGGCGCGCACGGGGGCGTCGCGACCACAATAACTCTTGGACTCGCCGCGATGTCTCGCGGCCTGAGTTCGCGCGTCGGACTGGTCTCGGATTTGCCGCTGTTCGAGGCACTCGATCCTCCTGACCCGTCGGCGTTCGTCGTCGGCGGCCACGAGATCCGCTCGAGCTCATACTACGAGGCCGCGCAAGAGTTCCGGCGCGGTTCGGGGGCGCTCGAGTCCGAGGTGATCGCCGCCTGCCGGGCGGAGTTGGACGCGGCGACCTCACGCGTGCGACCGGGAACGGCGCTCGGCGCGGGACCCGCGGTCGCGCGGCTGGTCGAGCCCTCGTTCGTGCCGGAGGATCGCAGCGGCTGGGACGCCGTGGAGCGGATCGCCGCGGACATTGAGCAATTTCGGACTCGCGAGGCGCTCGATCACGTCATTGTGTTGAACGTTTCGAGCACCGAGCCGACGTTCGCGACGACTCCGGCTCACGAGCGCTGGAGCACCTTCGAGACGGCCTTGCGGTCGAGCCGCGACGCCGCTCCGCCGAGCACACTGTACGCCGTCGCCGCCCTCCGCGGCGGGCACTCGCACGTAAACTTCACGCCGAGTTTAGGGGCCGATATTCCCGCGCTGGCCGAACTCGCGGCGACGACCGGCTCGATCTACGCGGGCAAAGACGGCAAAACCGGCGAGACGTTGATGAAGACCGTGCTCGCGCCGATGTTCGCGGCGCGGAACCTGCGGGTTCTGAGCTGGGTCGGCCACAACATTTTCGGCAATCGCGACGGCGTGGTGCTCGACGACCCGGTGCACAAGGCGTCGAAGGTCGAGACGAAAGACAAGGTCGTGTCGGGGATTCTCGGCTACAAGCCAAAGTCGCTGGTGACGATCGAATACATCCCCGACATGGGCGACTGGAAAACCGCGTGGGATCACATTCACTTCGAGGGCTTCCTCGGCGTGAAAATGTCGCTCCAGTTTACTTGGCAGGGGTGCGACAGCTTGCTGGCGGCCCCGCTCGCGATCGACCTCGCGCGGCTGGTCGACGCCGAAAAGCGTCGCGGCGGACGCGGGCCGCAGCCGCATTTGGCGTCGTTCTTCAAGAACCCCGCGGACGTCGAAACGCACGACTTTTTCGAGCAATTCCTCATGCTCGTCGCCTATGCCCGGCGTGCGCGGCTCGAAGAAGCGACGGCACGCTGAAAGACATTCCGCGGGTTGGACCGACGTCACTCTTGCAATTGGACGATCGAATCGCATGCGACTCGCCTTCAGCACGAACGCGTACCTGAGATTCCCCTTCGACGAAGCCGCGGCGCGCATTAAAGCGATCGGCTACGAGGGGCTCGAGCTGCTCGCCGACGTCCCACACGCCTGGCCCGCGGGGCTGCTCGAAGGTGCGAAGCGGTCGATTGTCGCCGCGATGCACCAGGAAGGGCTCGCGTTCTCGAACATCAATGCGTTCATGATGAACGCGGTGGCCGACGCGCGGCAGCCGTACTGGTATCCGTCGTTCATCGAGCCGGACCCGCATTATCGTCAGGTGCGGCTCGATCACACGCGACGGGCGCTGAGTCTATGCGCCGAGCTGGGCGCGCCGCACATCACGACCGAGCCGGGCGGTCCGCTGGCGCCGGGTCAGCCCCGGAGCGAAGGCA
The DNA here is from genome assembly GCA_021777845.1 of Planctomycetota bacterium. Lineage (GTDB taxonomy): Bacteria > Planctomycetota > Planctomycetia > Isosphaerales > Isosphaeraceae > JAJYDB01. The sequence goes on along the minus strand of JAJYDB010000003.1, from coordinate 42,697 downwards.
TCGACTTGTTCGTCGAGGTTTTGAAGCCGCTCGCGGAGCACGCGCACAAGCTTGGCGTGCTGCTGCTGATCGAGCCTGAGCCGGGTCTGCTGCTGGAGACGACCGACCAGTATCTGGAAGTGGCCGAACGCGTGAATTCGCCCGCGCTCGGCCTCAATTTCGACGTCGGCCACGCGTACTGCGTCGCCGAGGACATCACCGCGCAGGTCGCGAAGCTGGCGGCTCACACACGGCACTATCATTTCGAGGACATCGCGGCGAGTCGCGTGCACCATCATCTGACGCCGGGCGAGGGCGTGATCGACTTCGCGGCGGTTGTCGACGCGATCGCGCGCACCGGTTACGGCGGCTGGCTGACGGTCGAGTTGTATCCCTATCAGGACGACCCCGACGGCGCGGCGCGACGGGCCTTCGAGGTGCTGTCGCCGCTGATTCGACCGGGGCGTTGATGCCGGCTCGGCTATGAAGGTCGGCGCGGGCCGCGAACTCGGGGCGACTTATCGATGCGTGTCCGACCTTATTATGAACTCGTCCGGCTGCCGAACGTGATCGCCGCGCCGGCCGACAGCCTGGCGGGCATGCTTTTGGCGGGTGGAACGCTTGCGTCGTGGCCGCGCGCATTGCCGCTCGCCCTGACCTCGGCGTGCCTGTACGCGGCGGGGATGGCGCTGAACGACGTCTTCGATATTAAAGTGGACTGCGTCGAGCGTCCGGGACGGCCGTTGCCCTCGGGCCGCGTGTCGTTGCGAACGGCGGCGATTTTGGCGGCGATTTTGACGGCGGCGGGGCTGGGATTCGCGCTGCTGACGGGTTCGTCAAGATGCGTATGGGTCGCGACCGGCGTCGCGGCGTGCATCGTCGGCTACGATGCCTACTTCAAAAAGACGCCGCTCGGACCGTTCGTGATGGGGCTCTGTCGCGGCGGCAACTTGCTGCTCGGCATGAGTGTGATTCCGGGCGTTTTGGGGCTGGTTTCGGGTATCGCAGTTGTCTCGATGACGCTGTTCGTCGCGGGCGTGACATGGATCAGCCGGTCGGAGGTCGGCGGCGGACGCTCGCGCGGCGTCCTGATTGGGGTCGTGCTCGAAAACGTCGGGCTGCTCGGTTGCCTGTATGCGGCGCTCGTCCGCGGGTTTCCAAACGCCCCGACCGACCTCGCACTCATTCCCCTCGAAGGGTTGCTGATCCTGCTCGCGGGTGCGTTCTTCGTGAACAACGCCGCGGCCTGCGCCCTCCGCGAGGCGACTCCCGCCGCCTTGCAAAACGCCGTCAAAACCGGCGTGCGGACGATCGCCGTCCTCGACGCCGGCCTCGTCGCCGCCGCGCGCGGGCCGCTCGCCGCGTTGCCGATCTTTGCGATCATGATCGTCTCGCTGATATACGCACGCCGCTTTTACGTCACGTGACCCGATCTCGCACCCGGAGTCGCGCCCATGCTGCTCGGCTACAACACCAACGGCCTCGCGCACCATCGCCTCGCCGACGCGATCAACCTGCTCGCGGACGAAGGCTACGCGAGCGTCGCGATCACGCTCGACGCCGGCGCGCTTGACCCGTACGACGACCCCGGTCATTTACGAGCTCAAATCGACGCGACCCGCGCTTTGCTCGACGCCCGCGGCCTGGCGCGCGTCGTTGAAACCGGCGCGCGGTATCTGCTCAACCCGCGCAAAAAACACGATCCGACGCTGCTCGACCCCGACCCCGCTCGCCGCGCCCTCCGCGTCGACTTTTTGCGCCGCGCCGTCGACGTTGCGCGCGACCTCGAGGCCGACGCCGTCTCCTTCTGGTCGGGGGCCGCCCCCGACGCCGTCGACGACGAAGCCGCGTTCGATCGACTCGCCGACGCACTCCTGCCTGTACTCGCACACGCCGAAACAAGGCACATGCGGCTCGCCTTCGAGCCCGAGCCGGGTATGTTCATCGACACTTTCGCGCGGTTTCGCGCCCTCGACGAGCGTGTCCGGCACACGCTCTTCGACCTCACGGTCGATATCGGCCACGTGCATTGCATCGAGGAGCGACCGATCGGCGACTGTCTGCGCGACTGGCGCGGCCGCGTCGCGAATATCCACATCGAGGACATGAATCGCGGGGTCCATGAGCATCTGATGTTCGGCGCGGGGACGATCGCGTTCGACGAGGTCTTCGAGGCACTCCGCGACATCGGCTACAATCAAGGGGTGCACGTCGAACTGAGCCGGCACAGCCACTCGGCGGTCGAGGCGGTGCGTCAGAGCCGAGAATTCTTGAGCCGATGGATGACCCGATGACCGAAGCGGCGAAGACGGCGCGAAGCGTGGGTCGGGTCGTCGCGCCGGCCGCGCGCGAGCCGTGGCTTGCGTTTCTACTTGCGGTCCTGCTGATCGCGGGCGGGTGCGGCTCGAACCCCGACGTTGCGCCGGGGGGGCAGCCTTTGAAGTCGCGCGATGAGCCGCGAGCAGGCGCTCGACCGTCCGCGAAACAAGACGCGATCGACGAGAACAAGCCGGCTCCGGCCGCCGCCGAGCCTTCGCCGTTCTTGTTCACCGAAATCACCGCAACATCGGGCATCGACTTCGTGCACGACTCCGGCATGACCGCCGAGAAGCAGTTTCCGACAGCGAACGGGGCAGGCGTCGCGCTCTTCGACGCTGACGGCGACGGCGATCTCGACCTCTATTTCGCGAACGGTTGCCGGCTTCCGGTCGGGAGCGCTCCGAGCGGGCCGAATCGGTATTATCGGAACATCGGCGGTGGTCAATTCGAGGACGCGACCGCGGGTTCGGGGCTGGGATTCAAAGGGTATTGCCACGGCGTCATCATCGGTGACATCGACAACGACGGCGACGCCGACGTCTTTCTCGCGAACTTCGGCCCCGACGCGCTCTTCCTCAACAACGGCGACGGCACGTTCCGCGACATCAGTGCCGCGGCGCTTCCCGCGCGCGCGCACAACTGGTCGTCGAGCGCCGCGTTTCTCGACTACGACAACGACGGCGACCTTGACCTCTACGTCACCAAGTACGGCGAGTGGGTCTGGCCGCGCGACGACCGCTTTTGCGGCGACGTCGAACACAAAATTCGCCGGTATTGCTCGCCGAAAGAGCTGAAAAGCGTCCGCCACTCGCTCTTGCGCAACAACGGCGACCTCACCTTCACCGATGTCGCCGAGCAAGCGGGGCTCGGGCGCGCCGACGGTCACGGGTTCGGTGTCGTCGCGTCCGACCTGAACGCCGACGGCCGCATCGACCTGTATGTCGCGAACGACCAGGACCCGAATTTCACCTTCCTCAATAACGGCGACGGTACGTTTCGCGACGCGACGCTCGAATCGGGCGCGGCGTTTGACTATCGCGGCCGGACGCAGTCGGGCATGGGCGTCGAGGCCGAGGATCTCGACGGCGACGGCCTTCCCGAACTGTTCGTCACCAACTTTCAGGACGAGTACAACACGCTTTACCAGAACCTCGGCGAGGGCCTCTTTCTCGACGCGACCGCAGCATGGGGACTCGGCATCGACAGCCTGCCGTGGATCGGCTGGGGCTGCGCCGCCGCCGACTTCGACAACGACGGACTGCCCGACATATTCGTCGCGAACGGGCACATCGACGACAATGCCTCGGTCTTCGGCCGGGCGACCGGTTACGCCGAGCCGCCGCTCTTGCACCTCAATCTAGGCGGCCGATTTCGGCTCGCGAACCGCGGTTCCGGACCCTATTTCGAGTCGAATCACGTCGGGCACGGCGTCGCGCTCGGCGACTTCGACAACGACGGCGATTGGGATCTCGTCGTCAGCCACAAAGACGGTCCCCCCGCCCTGCTCCGCAATGACTCGCAGCGCCGCGGACGCTGGATTCGCCTGATTTTGAGCGGTCGCGCAAGCAACCGCGACGCGATCGGCGCGCGCGTCGTCGTCGAGGCGGGCGGCCGGTCGATCACCCGGCAAGTGAAAGGCGGCGGCAGCTTGATGTCCTCCCGCGATCCCCGGTTGCTGGTCGGGCTCGGCAAGGTCGAGCGCGTCGACCGCGTCACGATCCGATGGCCGTCGGGCCGGATCTCACGGCGCGGGCCGCTTGAACTTGATTGCGATGTCCGCGTCGTCGAGGATGCTCCGTCGCCGGGAACGAACGACGCGCGACCTTGAACCGCCCCACGCGCGACTTCAAACACGACCTCCCGGCCTATTTTGAGACGAAGAGGCGACGCCGTTGTTGACGTCGAAGCGGATCAGCCGACAAATCCTGTTCGCGACGGCCGCGTTGACGGCCGTCGCCGCGCTTGCGTTCGCGTTCGTTCAGACCCGCGGCCGCACCGACGTCGCCCGCCTCTCCGAACAGGCGCGAGCAAACTTCCTGGCGTCACGATTCCTCGAGGCGGAGCAGGATTTTCGCGGCCTGAGTCGTCGCCGACCTCTCGAACTCCGCGAGCGCTTGATGGTCGCGGAATGCCTGCGTCGTCGCGGCGCGCTCGACGACGCGGCCGAGGCGGTCGGCACGCCCCCCGACGCAGGCGCATCGGGGTCGCTGGCGAGACTGCTGCTCGGGCAGATTGATCTCGAACGCAACCGGGCGCGCGACGCCGAGCGGAATCTCCTGAAGTCGCTCGAACTCGACCGGAGTCAAATCATTCCGCGACGTTTGCTGCTCGAACTCTACACATTGGAAGGACGCCGCGACGAGGTTGACCGCGCCTCCGCCGAACTTGAAGCGCGGACCAGCCTGACCTATGACGAACTCGCCGGGTGGACACTCGGCCGCCGTCTTGACGAATCCGCCGCCGAAGCCGTCGCACGATTGGAGGCGATCCTCGCGGCCGATCCCGACGACCTGAACGCGCGCGTCGCGCTCGCGAACCGTCTGCGCACGCAGGGCAAGCTCGCCGCGGCTGAACTCACGCTCGCCCCGATCCCGCCCGACCACCCCCGCGCCGCCGTCGTTCGCGCCGCCCTCGCCTTCGACCGCGGCCTTCTCGCCGACGCCGCGCTCGCGCTGCGCCCCGTTCACGACAACGAACCCGACGCCGCTCGACTCCGCGGACGGATCGCGCTCGCGCATCGACAACCCGCAACCGCGCGCGACGCCTTCGCCTGCGCGCTGAAGGTTCGACCCGACGACATCGAAGCTCTGGTCGGCTCGATCCAAGCACTCGCAATGCTGCGCGACGTCGCCGCGACTCGCACCGCCACCGCTGCTTTGTCGCGCTGCGAGTCCTTGCAAGCACTCGTCACCGGCGGCCGAATCCCCTCGCGACGCGACGACGCGGCGATGCTCGTCGAAATCGCGCGGAAGGTGGAAGAACTCGGCCGACCACAGATCGCCAGAGGATGGTACAAGCTCGCGCTCAAGCAGGCCGCCGGTGATGCCGAAATACAACGCGCCCTCTTTCGGCTCGACCAAATCGTGCCGCGTTCGCCTCGCTGAGACCTCCTCTCCATTCTCCTTCCCATCGAAGCCGGCGAGCCTGCCGCCGCGGACCTGTCGCTGCACATTCATTTCGATCGTCTGCCTGCTACTAAGGACTTAGTGCGATTCGATTGTGCATGTCCGATGAAGCGTCCTACGACCTTTCGGGATTCGAGTCGATCGTTACTACTGCTTCTAAGTCGTGTCTCTCATCGATGTTGTGTCGACATACTCGAGAATCGCTCGGATGCCGCAAGTTTCGGCACGGGAAATGTTATTAGTACTCTTAATTCCTACCGCCTTGCGAGTGTAGGGTCTTGTTGAAGTTTTCGCTCCGACGCCCAGTAGCTTGGACGCTTGGAGTCTTTTGTGCGCAATTATGGTCTTTCACGCGATGAATTAATTGGACGTTGATTTGACGCGACTGACGTGATGACGCGGCTTTTGGCTGGTCTTGTCACTCACGCCTAGCTGTATCGGTGGGGGGACGCATTCCAACGCAACCTGAGGAAGATTCCGTTTCGAATTGTTGACGGCAGGTTGAAACTAACTTAACATCCAGGAGTTCAGTTCCTGTCGTCTCTGTCACCGATACGCAAAAGTCACAGGCCAGTCTTAATGAATTCGTCGAAAAGACGAGTTCACTCGGAGGGTCTCGACATGATTCTATGAGGACGATCGATCGATCGCTCTGGGACCGTGCGGCACGGAACGAACAGATTCCGGCGGCTCGCGTTGCCGAGCTCTTGGCGTTTTTTGTCCTTTCTTGGTCACAACGCGAACGTCGCGTCGTTGATCGACAACCCGGAGATACGTTAATGCATCGTGGAATCACGAAATCGATTTTGATGCTTTCGGCTTTCGTCGCGTTCACGGCCATGGCCGCGTGTTCTGACGATCAGGGTCCCCCCGCCCCGACGGCCGTGACCGAGACCAACAAGAAGAACTTCGAGGAGGCCAATCAGAAGACCAAGGGTCTGCAGCCCGGGGTCGCGAAGGGCATCAAGTCGAATTTGAAGTGAGTCCTCCCGCTCCCCCCTTGCGGTTCCGTTCTCTTCGCTTTGTTTTTCGCGCAGCGTTTTAAAGGAGCTTTTTCATGCGGTTCGCATCGCTTCGTACTCGGAGCACTCGGGGCTTCACGCTCATCGAGCTGCTCGTCGTGATCGCGATCATCGCGGTCCTGATCGCTCTTCTTTTGCCCGCGGTGCAGTCGGCCCGCGAGGCTGCCCGTCGTGCTCAATGCATCAACAATTTGAAGCAGCTCGGCCTGGCGGCCCACAACTATATGGGCGTGAACAACGTCATGCCGATGGGCGAGCAGTGGACGCCCGATCGCTCCGGCAATTGCTGGACGAGCGGAAGCTGCCTCGTGCCGCTGATGCAGTTCATGGAGCAGATGTCGGTCTTCAACGCGACGAATTTCAGCCTTAATATGTATCTCGCCGACAATACTACGATCTCGGCGATTGGAATTTCGTCGTTGTGGTGCCCGAGCGACCCGATCGTGAACCTGCCCTACGTTTATCCTCCCGGGGCTGGTGCCCTCGACCCCGTTGCACTGCCAATGCACTACACGTCGTACGGGGCGAACTCAGGCGACTTCTTTCATTACGGCCAGTTGAGCGTTGCGGTCCCGGGGACCTGCCAAATGAACATTGGCGGGACGGGCTATCAACAGATGAACGGCTTGGTTTACGAACTGAGCAACGTCGGCCTCCAGGCGATCACCGACGGCACCAGCAACACTTTCCTCTTCGCCGAGCGTGCGCACGGCAAGTACCCGAACAACGCCGTCTTCGGCAACGACCAACAGAGCTGGAACTGGTGGACCTCCGGCAACTATGGCGACACCATGTTCTGCGCTCTCTGGGGCGTCAACGTGTGGAACAAGCTGAGCATGCTGAATTCGGCGTGCATCGGCATTACCCCCGGCGGGTCGGATCCGTTCGTGGCTTCCGCGGGCAGCTTCCATCCCGGCGGTGCAAACCTCTGCTTTGCCGACGGCTCGGTTCGGTTCATTAAAGAATCGATTTCGAGCTGGCAGTTGAACGCGGCGACCTGCCTGCCGCTTGGTGTCACCAAGGCCGGCAATGGAGCCCCGTATATCTGGGCTCTGCCGACGACCTTCGGAGTGTTCCAGCAACTTGCGTCGCGTAATGGCGGCGAAGTGGTCAGCGCGGATTCGTTCTGAGGCGGGTTTCACTTGATCGAGGTCTCCCAACTCCTCGCGGGCGAAGCAAAGCGCCCGCGAGGAGTTTTTTTGCGCCGACGAATTCTCATCGTGCAACGCGAGGGCTCGGTCCGCGTTCCGACGGCGGCTCACGGGTCAGATGTTAGCGATGCATGTGAGCGAGCGACGCGGGCACCCGGAACCGCGCCGATTGCCGGAAAAACGCAAGCGGATTTTCGAGGACCACCCTGCGAGTGAGCGCCGGGTCGTGCCCGCGACGGGTCATCTCGAAAATGAATTCCGGTACGGCCAGGGGGTCGCTGTGGCCCCAGTCGCCCGCCGAATTGACCATGATCCGATCGGCGCCGAAGGTTTCGACGAGGTCGGCGGCGCGGGCGGGCGTGCATTTTGTGATCGGGTAAAGCGTCATCCCAACCCAGTGTCCGGCCTCGAGCGCGGCGCGGATCGTGTGTTCCTCGACATGGTCGACGCAGACGCGTTCGGGGGCGATCCGGCGGTCGTCGCGGAGCATGTCCAAAATCATCCGCGTGCCGGGGAGCTTGTCGGCTAGGTGCGGCGTGTGCACGAGGATCAGCTCGTTCGTGCGCGCGGCCAGGTCGAGGTGCTCCAGGAAGACCGTCGCCTCGTTGCGCGTGTTCTTGTTGAGGCCGATCTCGCCGATGCCGAGCACGCCGGGACGGTCGAGGAACTCGGGGATGAGCGCGATCACGTCGCGCGCCAGCGAGACGTTCTCAGCCTCTTTGGCATTGATGCAGAGCCAAGACGCATGCTCGATGCCGTAGAGCTGCGCGCGCTTCGGTTCGAACTCGGTGAGTTGCCGAAAATAGTCGCGGAAGCCCTCGGCTCCGGTGCGGTCGAAGCCGGCCCAGAAGGCCGGCTCGCTCACGAGCGCGCAACCCGCGAGCGCCATCCGTTTGTAATCGTCGGTCGTCCGCGAGACCATGTGGATATGCGGGTCGATGTACATCATGGTTTGGAGCACCCTAGGCGCGGAGTTTTCGCGGAATTACGGGGTCGAAGGCTCGTCGAGGCGACCGCCGCGGACGCGCAGACGCTCGCGCCACTCGGGATCGTAGGGGATCGAGAACAGGTGCTGGACGGTTTCGGCGCGGCCGGGACCGGGTTCGAGAAGCGCCTCGATCGCCTGGCGGATTTGGGCCAAGCGGGGGTCGGGTCGTTCGGGACGCGGGTGCGGCGCGCGGTCGTGACGGTCGAGCGCGGCGGCGAGGTCGAGCAGTCGCGTGCGGATTTCGAGGAAGTCGCGATCGAGCACGGCGGACGCGTCGCGGAGGTTGGTTGACATCGCTCACCTCGTTAACGAGATCGTGGGTTGGGGTCGTTTGGGTCGCGCGCCCTTGCTCCATCTTCTCATTTTTGCAAACCGCGGCGTTGTCGGCAATCGCGGCGCATAATTCGAAAGCGTCCGATTGCGACGGTTCCGCGCAGGAATCGCGATCCGCCGCTTGGATCGAGAGCGCGGGTTTGTTAGATTAGGCTTATCCGAGGGGTCGCGGAGTCGACTCCGAGCATTCGCATCAGCGTTTGTCCACAACATGCGGCACAGCGCGAGAACACAACCATGAGATTCCCCTGGCGTCGTGTATTGATCGGAACCCTGGGCGCGTCGGCCGTGTTTGTCCCCGGCTGGCGAGTGAACGCGAACCCGCGACGTTACGCGAGCGTTGCGCCGGTCGCGACGGTCTGGACGACCCCCACTTCGTACGTCGTCCCGACGACGACCTACTTCCCCACGACCACGACCTACTATCCGACGACCACGACGACCTACGTGCCGACGACGTCGTATGTTCCTACCACGACGTACGTTCCGACGAGGCGTTGGGTGCCGACGACATACGCCTACCCGGTCGCTTCGACGGTTTACGTGCCGACGCGAACGGTCGTCGCGGCACCGGTCTACGAGACCTCGACGACGTACTATACGCCCACCTCGACCTACGCTTACGAAACGGTTTACGAGCGTCGCGGGCTGTTCGGACGTCGGCTCGTCCCGCGGACTTACGTCGAGCCGGTCTACACGCCCACGACCTACGTGAGCCCGACGACATACGTGACGCCGACGACGGTCTACACCCCGACGACGGTCTACCTGCCCACCACGGTCTCGACTTCACCGGTTGTTGAGACGGTGACGCGGGTCGCCTCGGCGTCGGATTGCGACACGGCTGTCGCGCCGACGAGCGCGAGCGTCGCAACCCCGAAGGCGACGCCGCTCAAATCCGAGCCGCGTGAGCAGGCAACCGAACCCCCGCCGCAGGTGCGCAGCGAGCCGAGCCGACAGGCGGCCGAGCCTGGACTCGATGCGAGCGTGAAGGCCGTGAAGCCCGCGACCCCGGCCGCTGCGGCTCCGAAGACGGTTGCCGACAGCCCGCCGCCGCCCCCCTCGCCCGCCGCCGCGGTCAAAAAAGCTGTGGCCGCGCCGGAAAAGAAAGCCGCGTCGGTCGTGAAGCCGCCGGTCGAAGACAAAACGAAGTTGCCGGCCGGCGACCTCATCGAGGAACCGCCCGCGTCGTTGCCCGCGCCGTCGCTCGAGGATCCGAAAAAGCTCGACGACGACCTGCCGCCCGCCGCGCCGAGCTCGAAAGATAAGACGAAGCGCAGCCAGTCGTTGCGGCCGGTGTATCGGTCGGCGACGCGCGGCTTCCGCAACGTCCTGAACGGCCAAGTGTTTTCGCAGAGCACAAGTCGCAGCGAGCCGGGCGTGTTGATTGTCGCGTCGAGCCGCACGGGGATGTTCGTCGATCGGACAGCCACCTCGAACGAGGACGGCCGCTTCACGCTGCGTCTGCCCGACGGCGACTGGACGTTGAAGGTCACCGCCGCAAGCGGCCGCGTCTACTCCGTCAGCAACCTGACGGCTTCCGGCGGCGAGATTTACGACGAGCACGACGAAGACGCCACGAATCTCGCGATCACGCGTTGATCGCGTGGTTGTCGACGCGTTGATCACCGAATTGCAAGTCCGCCCGAGGCGAAACCGATGGACGACGTCTGCATCGCGCACACTTTGAACGAGGTTGAAGCACAGTTGGTTGTGAACGTCCTGATCGAATCGGGCGTGTCGGCACGGAGCGACGCGGTGGATTCGTCGAGCGTCTTCGGCGGGCTGAGTTTCGAGTCGGGCCACGCGGTCTTTGTACCTGTGGGCTCGGTGCGGAAGGCGCGCGAGGTGCTGTCGCACTATCCGCATTTCAAGGATCTGAAGCATGTCGGGGGGGAGTCCGGCCCGAAGTGACGAACGCGTCGGACCGCTTGCCGTGCGATCAACGCCTGCGCGTCTGTTACGTTGTCAGCTACTTTCATCCGTTCGCGAGCGGTGCCGAGCGGCAGGCGTTGGCGCAAGGGGTTGAACTTGCGCGACGCGGCCACGAGGTCCACGTCGTGACCCACGCCGTCGCGGGTTATCCGGTCGATGACGAAGTGGTGGACGGCGTCGAGATTCATCGCTGGGTGCGATCGTTGCAAGTCGGGCCGCTGTTCGGCCTGAGTTTTGTCTGGGGCGTGATCCAGGCGCTGCGGAGGTTGCGCGGCCGCTTCGACGTGATTCACACGCACCAAGGACTTTGGGAAGCGGTTGCGGTCGGCCTGTCGCGGGCGAGTCTGGGCGTGCCGACTTTGATTCAGCCGGCGAGTTCAGGCCGCTTTGGAGAGGCACAGGAGTTGGCTCGGACGCGCGGCCGCGGGTTGCTCCGGCGCGCGATCCTGCGCAATACCGCCTTCGCGGCGATCTCAGAGGAGATCGAGCGCGAGTGGCACGCGCTCGGGGTTCCGAGCGGCCGGATGATCCGATTGGCGAGCGGGGTTGATACCGACCGATTCCGTCCCGGGCCGAGTGCGGTCGAAACGAGCCTGCCGACCGGCCCGCGGGTGGTGTTCACGGGGCGTTTACATCCACAGAAGAATCTTGATGTGCTGATTGATGCTTGGCCCCGCGTGCTGTCGAGGCAGGGTCAATCCGCGCACTTGATATTGATTGGCCGAGGCGGCGAGCGCGAGCGGCTCGAGGCCCGCGTCCGCGCGCTCGATCTGGCGGAGTACGTCCATTTTCCGGGCCCGATCGACGACCCCGCGGAACATTTGCGCGCGGCCGACGTGTTTGTGCTGCCGAGCGTCGCCGAAGGGATGAGCAACTCGCTCCTCGAAGCGATGGCGAGTGGTCTGCCTTGTCTCGCATCGTCGATCGGGGGCAACTCCGACCTGCTGTCGACGCGCGACGTCGGACGGCTGGTCGACTCGGTCGCGCCCGAGGCGTGGGCCGACGCGATTGTCGAGTTGCTCGAGGATGTGGAGGCTCGTCGTTCGCTTGGGGCGGCGGCGCGTCGGCGCGTCGAGGCCGAGTTCAGCCTGCACGCGGTCGTCGATCGTTACGAACGGCTCTACCGCGACATGATCGACGGTGTCTGGCCGGTTCACCACGCGACGGCTCAGGCGTCGGGCGGACGCAAAACCGATCGGCCCGCGACGTGAATTTCCGCGACGATCCAGCGCCCTTCCGCGTTCTGTTCAACCTCGGCTTCGCAGCCGTGGCCGCGGACGGATTCGGGGTCGAGCGCGGGGTCGGCCAGGAGCATCTCGAAGGGCACGACGACGAGCCGGGGCTGTCCGCGTCCGACGCCTTGCAGTCGCAGAAGCATCTCGACCCGCTCGCCGCCCGGAGGGTTTTCGGCCAACTCCGCCGTTTGCACTATCCCGTGAAGTCGCATCGCGGATCCCTCGCGCCGCACCAAGGTCGTCGACAGGCGCATCATGGCGAGCACTCGCCCCGCGGGCAAGGACTTGGGCCGCGGCTTGCGCCGACGTCGCGCGAGCGACGCGAGTCGCAGCCTGTCGGCGCGCGAGGTTTTTGCTACATTGGGACGAACGGTCGCGCGTCCGGGCGCGTCCTTGATCGGCGGGGGGCTGCGCCGAGGTCGAGATAAATGAGAGGATAATATTATGGATGAATTGTCGCACGATTGCGATGAATTTTATGTGAATATGAATCTCAATACCGAGATGGAGTTGCCTTCGAATCGCGATACGGTCTTGCACTTTTTCGAGCAGATGAAGAAGGCGTTCCCGGACCTCTCGAATTTCTACACGCGCGAGAACGGCGACTTCGTGCTCGAGGGGGACAAGGAGCGCGAGGAGTACCGTTGGTTGGCGATTGAGCCGAAGCGACTGTGTTCGGGCCGGGTGAATCCGCCGGGGCTTGATGATGCGTATCGTCAGCACGAGATGCTGCTGGAACTCGCGCCGCATTTGCTGACGATCAGCGTCCTCGACTGCGAGGCGCTCGACGTCATGTACGGCTTCGATTTCAACTACGAGGGGAATCACGACGAGGTGGTGGCCGAGGCGCTCGGCATGGGGCCGGCGCTCGATGGTTTGGCGGAGATTCCCGGGGCGCGGGTGGTCAACTTCGAGCCGAACGTGACGTTCGCGCTCGACGAGGCGTGTCGATTGCAGTGCCGGCTTTCGATCGAGACCCGGACGAACGTGCAACAGGTGCGCACCGGCGAGTACGACGACGACCAGATCAGCCTTTATTTCACCGTGCGGCAATACTGGGGTTCGGGCACGCAGAAGGGCTTCCTCGAGTCGTTTCGCAATCAGCGCGACATCGGCGAGGATATCGTTTCGAAGATCATCGTGCCGAAAATCGTGCGGCCGATCGCGCAGGCGATCGCGTCGCGGTGATGCGGTCGCGCGGCGGTCGCGCGGGTGTTGCGGATGTCGAAAACGGGTTGCAACTCTAGGGGAAGGTTGTCGCGATGACGCGATTGAGCAAGCTGACGTCGAGGCTGTCGGCCGAGACGGCGTTCACGGTGTTAGCGCGGGCGCGGGCTTTGAAGGCGGGCGGGAAGGACGTCGTTGAGCTGGAGATTGGCGACAGTCCGTTTCCGAGCACGCCCGCGGCGAAGGCCGCCGGCATCCGCGCGATCGAGGAAAATCGCACCGGCTACGGCCCGAGCTTGGGTTTGCCCGAGTTGCGCGCGGCGGCGGCAAACGCGGTCCGAACGGAATTTGGGATCGACGCGCGGGCCGAGAATATCGTGGTTGCGTCGGGCGCGAAGCCGTTCGAGCAGTATTTCGCCGAGGCGTTTCTGGACCCGGGCGACGGCGTCCTGATTTTTTCGCCGCATTTCCCGACGTACGAGCCGAATTTGGAGCGTCGCGGAGCGCGCGCCGTGCTCGCACCGTTGCGCGCCGAGGACGACTTTCGTCCGACCGCCGACGCGGTGAAGGCGTTCCTGGAACACGACCCGCGTCCGCGTGCGATCTTCCTGAATTCCCCGCACAACCCGACCGGAGGCGTTGCGACCCGCGAGGACCTCGCCGCGATCGCGAACCTGGTGCGCGGCACCGATGTCGTCATATTTTCGGACGAGCCGTACTGTCATATGCTCTGGAGCGGAACGCACGCATCGATCGCGGCGGAGCCGGGGATGCTCGCGCAAACGGTCGCGGCGTACACCTTCAGCAAGTCGTACAGCATGAGCGGCTGGCGGGTCGGCTTCGCGGTCGCGGACCCGCGGGTCGTCGAGACGATCGGCCTGTTGATCAACACGACGGCGTCGTGCAGTCCGCCGTTCGTGCAGATCGCGGCGGCGGCGGCGCTCGAGCACGACCACGCGACGCGCGACGAATATATGGCGCGGTTTCGTCGCAAGGTTGAGCGGCTCTCGACGGGATTGGCTCGCATCGACGGCGTGAAAGTGCGTCAGCCCGCGGGCACGTTTTACGTTTTTCCGGGCGTGCAGGCGATCTGCGACCGGCTGCGAATCACCTCGCACGGACTCGCGCTTTTTCTGCTCGAAGCCGCCGACGACCGCTTCGGCGTCGCATGTTTGGGCGGCGAATGCTTCGGCGCGGCGGGCGCCGGCTTTCTACGCTTTAGTTGCGCCGAGGACGATGCCCGTATCGACCAGGCGCTCGAGTTTCTGCCGCGCGCGCTCGATCGCGTCGATCGAGTGAAGTCGTTCTTGGATCAGAATCCGCAGTTCAAACTTGCGCGTCCGTACGGCGCGGCGTGATCGAGCACGAACCGTCCCAACGACGTGATCGCGACTGAGGAAAGGAGCCGAAGGGCGATGCCGGCGACTCCGAAACGACGTTCCGCCAACCCGAAAAAGGGCCGCGAGTCCGACCCATGGGCGACGGCGACGGCGCATCTGAGCGCGGTCGACGACTCTCTGGCGGCGTTGATCGAGCGGATCGGAGCGTGTCTGCTCGCGCCGCGTCCCGACCGCTTCGGCACGCTGGTGCGCGCGATCATCGGCCAGCAGATTTCGTCGAAGGCCGCGGCGGCGATCGACGCACGTCTACGTGCGCTCGCGGGCGAGCCGCATCGACCCGGGCCGATTGTCGCGCTTGGCGAGGAACGGCTGCGCGAGGTGGGCTTGTCGCGTACGAAAGCCCAATATGTGCTCAACCTGGCGAACGCCGTCGCGACGGGCGAGGCCCCGCTCGACGACTTCGACCGTTGGACCGACGAGGAGATCGTCGCGTGCCTGACGGCGATTAAGGGCATTGGACCGTGGACCGCGGAGATGTTCTTGATTTTCGCGCTCAATCGACCCGACGTGCTGCCCGTCGGCGACCTCGGCGTGCGTGCGGCGTTGCGCGACCGCTTCGGGCTGGCCGAGTTGCCGAAGCCGCGCGCGTGTCACGAACTCGCCGAAATCTGGCGTCCATACCGATCGATCGCGATTTGGTATCTTTGGCAGGGTCTGAACACGCCGGCCGCGGACGCGACCGCTCCGAAAAAGGCCGAGAAGCCCGCCGTTAAACTCAACCCCAAGGCGCGGCCGCAGCCCGCGCGTCGTTCCACAAAATCGTGAGGATGAGCGTGGATTTTGATTGGATTATCGAAGGCGGTTGGGTGATCGACGGCTCGGGCGCGCCCCCCTATCGCGCCGACGTGGGACTGTTGGACACGATGGTGAGCGCGGTCGGACGTCTCGACAAGGCCGTCGCGCCGCGTCGATTGAGCGCCGTCGGGCGTTACGTCGCGCCGGGATTCATCGACGCGCACGTGCACGGCGATCTGATGCTGCTCGCCGACCCGATCCATCTGCCGGCGCTCAAGCAAGGGGTGACGACCTACATCATCGGTCAGGACGGCAGCGCTTTCGCCCCCGCCTCGCCCTCGACGATGGACTACATGCGTCGCTACACCGCGGGTTTTAACGGCAATCCCGCCGGCTTGGACTACGAATGGCGCACCATCGACGAATACCTTGCGCGGTTTGATCGACAAGTCGCGATCAATGTCGCCTATTTGATTCCAAACGGCAACGTTCGTATGGAAGTGATGGGTTTGGACCCGCGACCTGCGCGCGCAGACGAGATCTCCGCGATGTGCCGGCTGGTGCGCGAGGGCATGGACGCCGGCGCGGTGGGGCTGTCGTCGGGGCTGGATTATATACCGAGCCGGTATGCCGATGCGCGCGAGCTCACGGCTTTGTGCGCGGCGATCGCGCCCGACGACGGCGTGTACGTAACGCACATGCGCGGCTACGGGCCGAATGCTCCGGCGGGGATGCGCGAGGTATTCGAGATCGCGCGCGGGTCGGGAGCGGCGGCGCATATATCGCACTTCAACGGCCGCGCCGAGATTTTGCTGCCGCTCGTTGAGGAGGGTCTCGCGCTCGACGTCGACCTCACCTACGACACGTATCCGTACCTGCGAGGCAACACGATTTTGGGGATGGCGTGCCTGCCGCCGTGGGTGCAGGAAGGGGGTATCGACGCGACCGTCGAGCGTTTGCGGCAGAAGTCGACGCGCGCGCGGCTGGAGTCCGAGTGGTTCGCGGGACCGCTGCCGAACGCGCTCGAAACAACGAACATCGCAATGACGGCCGCGCCCGAGTGGCGTTGGGCCGAGGGTCTGAGCGTCTCCGAGGCCGCGCGACAGGCGGGAATTTCGGGCGGCGAGTTTGTCTGCGAGATCCTCGCGGCAAACGGGATGGCGGTCGGCGTAATCGTCGTCAGCGGCGGCAATCGGACCGATGAAGACGTGCGTCAAGTAATGCGACACCCCGTGCACATGGCAGGCTCCGACGGCATTTTTCGAGGCGGATTCCCGCATCCGCGCGGCTGGGGGGCGTTCGCGCGGTTCCTGGCGCGGCACACGCGCGAGCTTCACGACTACAACTGGGCCGAAGCGATCACGCACCTCTCGACGCACGCCGCGCGGCGCTTTCGACTCACCGACCGCGGCATGATTCGGCCCGGATACACCGCCGACATCGCGATTTTCGACCCGCACGCGATCCAAGACAAAGCCGACTACGCGCAGGGCCGAACGCTCGCCGAAGGAGTTGATCACGTGTTTGTGAACGGAACTCTCGCTCTCGAGAACGGCGAGCCGACGGGCGCGACGCCGGGCCGCGCACTGCGCAGGGGGTAAATTCGGGCGTTCGGCGGAACCGGGAACCGCCGGAACACGATGCTATGAGTGGCGACACAACAAAGTCGTGCACGACGCCGTGCGCGGCCCAACGTCACTCGAAAACGAAGGGACCCGGCCCATGACGACCGATCAATCCCCGCAGTTCGACGCCGCGACGTCGAGCCTGAATCGGCCTCCGAACGCGACTTCGATGCCATCAACGCGGCAGCCCTGCGGCGCGACCTGCGGCGCCTGTCACCCGGCTACCGCGGCGGGCGCGGGGGCACACTCGGTGAACGAGCAATTGGGTTCTGCCCGCGGCTGTTGCGAAAAGGACGACGCGGCTCGCGACGCAGGTGTCCGTGAGCACGCGGCGGGCCTTGAAGGCGGCGAGAGCTTCCCGAACTTTATTGACGAAATCCACACTTGCTTGCAGCCTCGGGGCGGACTCGCCGCGGTCGTCGTCGACTTCGTGATCGTCGAGGCTTGGCGGTTGCGGAAGCTCGTCGACCCGATGCTCGAAGCGTGTGCGTTATTTGATGCGGTTTCGCCGAAAAAGTTGTCCGCGACGACGTCGAAGCAGGCGCGAGAAGCGCTCGAGGCGATCGCGAGCGGCCTGGAAATCCTGGCGAATCCGTCTCTGCACGGGACGTCATGCGCGGCCGGGGCCCGTGCGGAACACGCCGCGCAGGTCGATCGTCCGCCCACGACACAGCCGCCCTCGGTTGATCTGTACATGGAGCTGGATCCCGTCGACGACGACTTTGGGGCCTCCGCGGATTCCTTTGGGCCCCGGTCGCCCTTCCTGCGGGCCGACGATTCCTCGGACTTTCGCGAGCCGAGCCGCTACAACCTCGACGACGAGTATGACGCCTTCGAGCCGTTCGACGACGACGACGTCGCGGACGATGGCGACGAACCGCCGATCTGGAGTGGGCGACTGACGTTTGATTCTAAGGTGTCGGACTACTCTCCGGTGGTGCGCGGGACGTGGGTCACCGCCGGGCAAATTGTGACGTTGATCGTCGACGGTTGGACCTGGGCCGAGATCCTGCGGTCGCACCCCGAGTTGACCGACGACGACATTCGCGCGTGCCTGGCTTACGTGATCGACCAAGACGCCCAATAATCGGCGATCTGAAGCTGATTCGCTAGAAATCAAGGTGCGAAACGAGGGCCCGGACCTGATGCGTCCGGGCCTTGTCGTTATTTCAGGTATACAAGTCCTTTCTAAGATCAAGCTCGAGCGGTGACGTCCCGAAGGTCAGGCGGCGGATTTGGCTTTGCGGCGACGCAGCGCGTATCCGAGCATAATCCCGCTGGCCGTGAAGCATCCGACCAGGGTGGAGGACTCGGGAGTCGCGCTCGCGGTACCGACGCAGATCCCGAATTCGCCGACCTCGAAGTCCGTCGTCGTCGACAAAGTCACGCTCGTGAGCATGGTGCCGCCTCTGGCGGAAAGCCCGAAACCCGACGCACCTTGAAAGCCATTGATGCTTTCGGTGAGCGAGGATCCATCGTTCGCCGTCGCGGTCAAGGAGTACGTACTAAAGGTGGCGGATTCCGCATAGAAATAGAAGCCGGCGGCCGCCGCGGGAAGGGTCATGGTCACTGACGTCGCACCCTTGGATTCATAGACATCGCCGGCATATCCGTTGCTCCAGGCGCCCCAACCGTTGCCGATCATTCAGTGATTGACCGCCGCGCCGAAATCGAGCGTGCCCCGGTAGGCGTCGCGAGCGAAGTCTCGTTCGTGCCTATGGCAGTCAAATCGGCCGCGAAGCGAGTGACGCTGATCCCACCGAGCGTGCTCGGCGGGGTTCTCGTGCCCAAATCGGTCAAGATGATGCCGCCGGCCTTAGTGCAACCCGACACCCCAGTCAGCAGGGCCAGCCCAGCAACCAGGTCGACTCTGTCATACTTTTCATCGCAAAGCTCCAACTTAGACAACACCCGCCGTTCCCGAAAGGGAATCCACAATGGATACATCGCGACTGCATGCAGGCTAGGTATACGTGGGGTGACTTTCGCAATTACAGGTTATTCCTCTCCGGAGTTAGGGGATGTTGTTTCTTTTTGCACACGATCTATTACATAAATTTGTGATGGTTCGTATATCGCGAGGTGCGCGACATTCCACGGAGGTGAACAAAGCTCTAAGATGCGAGCAGCTTAGAGGTCGCGAAGGTTCGAGGGCGGGCCCCGACGTTGTGTTCCGGTACCCACGTTCAAGTTGTTCGCTTGGTCACGTGCCCGTGAAAGCCGCGGTGCGAGCACTGTGGAACTTCTCCAGGCCGACCGACCCAGGGCTGGAGCAGCGGGTTCCAAGGCTCATCATCGGTCGACTTTCCGAGTCTTTCCAGTTTCTCCCATTTTCACTAAATCCCCCTGTGTTAACCTGGGTTCGTTTGGCCGGCGGGTTGGGAGTGGTCGGGTGGCGCTTCGAGCGGGTCGCAAACAAAGTTAAGCCAGTCTATGGAGTCTACCCAGTTTGACCCTGGGTTCGTTTCGTGGGCGCGGTTTGGGGGCCGATTGGGATCGATTGGTCCAGGACGACGAGGTGGCGTGGCGTTGTCGTTTCGGGACGCTTGGTGATAATAGGAATGAGCCGAGATGGAGACCGGTGGAATGCTCCCCTCCCAATGCCGCTCCTGCCGCGCATGCCGTTCACCACGTTCCTGACCTGCCTGAGAGCATGATGTCCGACGACGCCTCCGACAATCACGATCCCCAGCGACTGCAAACCTTCGCCGCGCTCCGAAACCCGAACTACCGCCGTTATTTTATCGGTCAAGGCATCAGTCTGATCGGCACCTGGCTCCAGGCTGCGGCGGTGAAGTGGATTGTGTTTGACCGTACGCATTCGGAGAGCGTGCTCGGTCGCGTCGATGCCGCGAGTTTGCTCCCCGGGCTGTTCGTGGGCTTGGTCGCGGGCGCGCTCGCGGATCGCGTGTCGTCGCGGAAGATGGTGATCGCGATGAACGCCGCGATGATGGTGCTGGCGTTCGGATTGGCGGCGCTGGTCGGCTTCGGCGTCGCCGAGATCTGGCAGATGGCCTTGATTTTGGCGCTGACGCGCGTCTGCGTAACCTTCGAGATGCCGAGCCGGCAGGTGTTCTTGTATTCGGTGGTCGGTCGGGCGGATCTGAGCAACGCGGTCGCGCTCAACAGCGGGCTGTTCAACGCGTCGCGCGTGATCGGTCCCGCGCTTGCGGGGATCTGCCTGGCGTGGCTGGGCGGTCCAGCGTGTTTCGCGCTCAACGGGCTGAGCTATCTCGCGGCGATCGCGGCGGTGGGGTCGATTCGCGGAGTGAAGTCGGGCCGCGGGAAGGCGCGTCACGACGAACCGGCGAAGCTGCTCGGCGGTCTCTTTCATCTGCGCAGCGACCCGCGGCTCGCGACGCTGTTCACCTTGATGGCGTTCTTCGGAGTGGTCGCGATGGGTTACGACGCGATGATCCCGGCCTACGCGCGGAAGGTCCTCTCCACCGGCATCGCGGGCTATAGCGTTTTGCTTTCGAGCAGCGGCGTGGGCGCGACCCTCGGCGCGCTCACGGTCGCCACGCTCGCGTTCCGCATCCGCAAAGAGCACCTGCTGCAGGCGGGCCTCGCGTTGTTCGCGGTGGGGCTGGCGGCTGCGGCCACGATCCCGGCGCGCGTCGAGTCGGTCCTGCCCGCGTGGGTTGCCTTCGCGGTCGCGTCGGGGGCGCTGCTGATCGCGGGCTTCGGCGCGGTCATGTTTTACTCCGCGACCCAGGCCCTCATTCAGACAACCGTCCCCGACGGTCTCCGCGGCCGCATCATGGGCATCTGGATGATCATCTATTCCGCCTCGGTGCCGCTCGGCTCGCTCTGGACCGGGCTTGCCGCGCAAAGGTGGGGCATCACGCCGGTGCTCACGCTTTCAAGCGGCCTCTGCGCGGCGGTCGCGATTGTCGTCCTGGTTTCCGGTGTCCTACGACGGCCGACGGAAAACCTCAGCGGGATGCACGAGTCGCCGCGATCAACGCACGGCCTCGAGCCCGCGGGCGACGCCCTCGATAATCCGGTCCTCGATTCCTTCGGCCCAGACGGTCGGCTGACCGTAATAAATCATTGACGTCGCTCCCTCGTAGCCCCCCTCCTTGAGCACCCGCTCCGAAGGTATATAGCCCATTACGTCATTGCAGTACGCCGATACCCAGGTCCGCCAACCGTCGAGATTTCGCTTCAAACGCAGCCCGTAATCGACCGTGACCTCGCCGCCGAGAAACACCCACGAGAGCGAATCCAAACGCCAGACCGTGATCGGATACAGATACGTCGCGGGCAATTTGCCGTCGCGATCGAGCTGCGCAAGCAACATCAAGGCCCGTCGCGACATCGAGCCGTCCTTCGATTTGCTCTCGGCGATCAGCTTTTCGCGCGTCGGCAACGCGGCGAACGGGAGGTTGATTTCCTCGTAATTCGACTTCAAGGGCGCGTCGCTCGTGATCGGCGTCAAATTGTATTTAAGCGTGTAGTCGACGCTCCATCCGAGCGCCTCGCCGTGCCGACGCGCCAGCGGTAGCGTTCTCCGCGGCGCGGGATTTTGGTCGCCGCCGCAGCCGGGGATATACATTGCGATCGCGCCGGGATGCGCACGCTCGATCGCCGCAGACGCGAACCCCGCGTAATCGCCGCAAAACTTGTTGAAATCGAGCGTCGTGCAATGACAGGCATATCCATAAATAATCGCCAAGTTCGAGCCGTTCCGCGTACTCAGGTGCAGCACCGGCACGTCGTGATCGACCGGCCCTTTGAGCTTGAGTTCGGAGCGAAGTTTCTCGGAGTCGCGCTCGGAATTCTCGCGACGGTTCATCGCGAATCCGCAACGTCCGAGGCCGTACGAAAGCGACGCGGGCTGAAGATTTTCGATCGCCCCCGCGCAGGCTTCAATAATTGTTCTTTTGAGAAAGACGGCATATTCGTCGGCCCGTTTCTTTTGCTCGGCGTCGAGCGCATACATCGGTTGCAAGTTCGAGCCGACGACCGGTCCGCAGTGAGTGTGCGTACTCGCGAGCACGATCTGGTCTCGCTCCAGTCCGAACCGGTTCTTAAGCTCGTCGCGAATCTCGTTCGAGAGGTCGCGAGGCAACCCGCAGACCTCGACCGAAACGAGCAGCGCTTTGCGTCCGTCGGCGTCCTCGAGCGCGACCGCCTTCGCCCAAAGGTCGTGCACCTTGCCCTCGGAGGGCTTCGTGCGGGCCGCGTAGCCCGCCATCCAGGTGGACTGGCTCGGCGTGATCACACGCTTCGCGACCCCCGCTTTCCAGCCGTCGTCGGCGGCCGGCGCACTTATTTGAAACGATAAGACTGCGAGAGAAGCGCACAATGCCTTGAGCAGCCGCGTCATGAGTCGACTCCTGTCTTCGCTTACTTCGCCAGCCCCGTGATCATCGAAAGATACGGCAAGAAGACCGCGAGAATGATGAACAGCACGAAGCCGCCCATCATGATCACGATCAGCGGTTGAATGAGCTGGCCGAGGTTTTTGACGGCGTATTCCACCTGTTCCTCGTAGTCGTCGGCGAGCTTGACGAGCGTCTCGGGCAGCTTGCCGGTCTCTTCGCCCGAATTCACGACGGCGATCACGTCGGGCGTGAATCGCTTCGAGACCGCGAGCGCTTCGCTTAGCTCATAGCCGTCCATCACCAGGGGCTGCGAATTCTTGACCGCGAGCCGGAACGGCTCGGTGCGCATCACTCCCGAAGTAAGGAGGAGCGACTCGTTGATGTTCACGCCGGCGCTCGTAAGATCCGACAGTGTGCGCGCGAACCGCGCCGTGTCGATCTTGCGGAGCAGCATCCCGAGCACGGGCAGGCTAAGCGCGACGTTGTCGAGCGTCGTCTTGCCGGTCTTCGTTTTGTGCCATCGAAACAGCAGGAACAGCCCGCCGACGACCGAGACCGGCAGCAGCCACCAACCGACCGCACCCATGAACGCGCTGAAGGCCATCAAGACGCGGCTCGGCAACGGTAGTTGCGCCCCGCGGCCCGAGATGTCCTTCAGCATCTCGGCGAACATCGGCAACAGCACGACCGAAATCAAGGTGATCACCCCCGTCGCGACGAGCAGCACCGCGATCGGATAAATCAAGGCCGACCGCGCCTGCCGCAAGAGTCGCTGCCGCGCTTCATAATGATGCGCCAATCCGCGGAGCGTCTCCGGGATCCCGCCGCGCGCCTCCGCGACCTGAATCATGCTCAGGAACAGCGTGTCGAACACGTGCGGCTCGCGCGCGAACGCTTCGGCCAGGCTGTCGCCGCGGCGAATGCCAACCTCAATGCGGTCGAGCACGGGACCGAGCGCAGTCCGCTTGAATTGCTCTTGCAGGCTCGAAACCGTCTTCACGATGTCGACGCCCGCCGCGAGATACGCCGCCGACTGCCGGCAGAAAATGGCCAACTGGCCCGAGCTGATATTCCCGAAGATGATCCGTTCGAGCCAGCCCGGCCCGGGCGCGACGCGGCCGACGTCCTCATAGTTGCGCGGCTGACCCGTCCCGCGCGGGTTGGCGGCGCGGAACGTGGATTGAGCGCCGGGGGCCGGACGAAACGTCGTCGGGCCGTTCGGGCCGAGTTCTTCCGCGCCGGCGCGCGGCAGGTCGGGGAACTCGTCGTTCGGGTGGGGCGGAACGCCGCCGCCGACCGGGGTTGCGTCAGTCGGTCGCGCGCCGCGATGAGGATCGCGCGCGACGGGTTCGTTCGCTCCGGCGCGGGGCCGGCTCGCGCCTGCAGCGCCCGCGGTTGGTCGCGCGCCGCCCGGTGTTCGAATCGGGGCGCGCGGCGGGTTCGGGATTTCGTCGTCGACGTGGCTCATGGTCGCGTGTGCTCTCGGGCCGGGCGGGCTACGACGCGGCTCGACGTGCCCGCGCGGGGGCTCGACGTATCGCGAGGACCGCAACTCCGATTATCCTAGGCACCTGCGAGGTTTGCAATCGGACAGCCGTCTTGGGTTGATCGGGAGACGATTATGTTTGTTGCGTGCGTAATGTCGGCGTGTGCCCTCATGGCGGAGGCGTCGCCGGCGCGGATGCCCGTCATTTTAACGAGCGACTGCGGCACCGAGATCGACGACCAGTGGGCCGTCGCGCATCTCGCGCTCTCGCCGCGCGTCGAGCTCCGCGGCGTCGTCACGACCCACGCGCCGGGCCTGACTTCCGACGCAAGCGCCCGCGCCGTCCGGCTCATCCTCGATCAATCCGCGCGCGGCTCGATCCCGGTCCTCGCCGGCTCAAGCATCCCGCTCGCCGATCGAACCAAGCCGCTTCGCAATGCCGGCGTCGACTTTATCATCGAGCAATCGAAGCACTTCAGCGCCAAAAACCGCTTGCGCCTCTTTGTGATCGGCGCCGCGACCGACGCCGCCTCGGCTTTGCTCGTCGACCCGACCCTCGCCGACCGCGTCGCGATCATCGCGATGGGCTTCGAGAGTTGGCCGAAAGGCGGACCCGAGTGGAACGTCAAGAATGACGGCCGCGCCTGGCAGGTCCTGCTCGACTCGAACGTCCCGATCGTCGTCGCCGACGCCGCGATCGCGAAAAAGTCGCTCTTGATGACGCCGGACGACGTCGTGAAACGACTCGCGCATCGAGCCGAGCCGGGACCGACGCTTGTCGCTCAATTCAACGACTGGATGACGAAACATCCCGACGCTGGGAAGTCGGTGACGGGGCTCGACAAGCACTGGCCGATCTGGGACGAGGCGACCACGGCTTACCTGCTCGGCTTCGCGCACGCCGAATCGCACCCGCGGCCGACCCTCCGCGACGACCTCATCTTCGACCTCGCCCACCCGCGCGGCACGATCGAGTGGATCACCTCGATCGACGCCCCCGCGCTCTGGGACGACCTCGCGAAGTCGATCGACGCCCCGCGCTGAGCCCGCGGTTGGGTTCGTCCTCCCGAAAAAATCCGCGAAACTTGATATAAACTTCACGCCCCGGGCCGCTGGGGCTGGTTTACTCGAAATCCCCCTGGAAGGCGTTCGCGCTCGACGGCGAAACGCATCAGGAACAGGATTCTCACGGTGGCAATCACGATGACGAAGTGTGGAATGAAGCCGGCGTCGCTGCTGGTCGCGGCGGCAATGTGGTCTCTGGTCGGCTGCGGCGACGGCGGCGGAGTCACGGCCTTGTCCCCGACGGGCGAAGCCGCGCCGCTCGCGAGCCCCGACGAAATTAAGGCCGTCTTGCCCGCCGGAGTGACGCTCGAAACGCCTACGCATCGACGTCGCGACGAGCCGCAAGGCACTGTCGGGCAAGAACTTGCGGGAATGAAGCCAACGGTCAAGAACCGAAAGCTCTTCGACGCCGCGGGCAAAGAGATCGTCTTTTTTAAGCCGAAGTCGAAGAAGAACGTCACCGCCGACAAGGATTATCTCAAGATGGCGAAGAAGAGTACCGTGATCGTGCTCGAAGAATAAACGTGACCCGGCTTATTTGGACGCGGCCGACGGCTCGTCGTGCTTCGGCCGCGCGGCGTCGCTCACACGCAGTTTCGTGGTAATCACCCGTTCGAGCCGCGCGAGCGTCGCCTCTTGCGACGACTGGTCGCGCCAAAGGATCTCGCCCCGGCGGTTGATCAAGACAAGCGTCGGGAACGACTGGATATGGAGCGCGGCTTGGAGTGGGCACGGGCCGTCCTGCCCGCTCAGCAATTGCGTGTACGCGATCCCCAGCCGTTCGGCTTCGGCGGCGACCCGGCTCGCACGCTCATTGACCGGTCCCTGCT
Organism: Planctomycetota bacterium; assembly: GCA_021777845.1. Taxonomy (GTDB): domain Bacteria; phylum Planctomycetota; class Planctomycetia; order Isosphaerales; family Isosphaeraceae; genus JAJYDB01. The sequence continues at coordinate 16,972 of JAJYDB010000003.1, read as the reverse complement.
CGCATGCGATCCCGACCACGCGCACCCGGCGCGGGTCGTAGCGCGACTGGAGTTCGGCGAGCTTCGGGGCGGCGTCGCGGCAAGGCGGACACCAAGTCCCCCAAAAATCGAGCAGAATCAGGTCGGCGTCCAGGTCGCCCAAGCCCACCGTCCGGCCGTTCAAATCAGGCAGACGGAAGTCGACAATTCGGCGCTCCTTCTCGTTGTAACGGCAATAGGAAACTCGCGTTGCGCTGACTTCGGGCGGCCCGCCCCGCAGCGAGGACAAGAACGCGCGCAGGCCTGTCGGCTTCGGGCTCGACTTCGTCTCCAAGCCCGTCCGCACGACCGAGCTTTCGTTGCTCGGAGTGGCGTTCGTCACGACGTTCGCCGTCCGAAACGCCGGGTCGCGCGGTGCGACGGACGCAGTTGCGGGCGTTTGGGTGGTTTGCGAAGCCGAGGCTAAATTCGGCGTCTGGGTGGTTGGAGCGTGTGGGGCGGCTGATTGGCTCAACATCGAGGTGCCGAGGCGTTCGTTCGCGACCACCTCTCCCCACGTGGGACGCTTCGTCGCGGGCGTGGTGGTGGACGTGCCGCTCGTCGGTTTGACGTCGGAGTCGTCCGTCGCGGGCGGCGTGTTTGGGTTGATCATTGCCGGTGGGTTGGATTGCGGCGGGGAGGCGACCGGCATGCCGCTCGGCGCGACGCCTCGGGCCGCGTCCTCAGCGGCGACGCGGTCAATGAGCATGTTCGAGGGGCCGTCGAGCAGCCGGTCGGAAGCGTCATCTCGCGCGGGCAGCGACTGCGCCGGCGCGGCGTCGGCCTTCTTATGCGCGTCGGATCTCATTTGTGTGTCGGGACGAGCCGCGACCAGTGCGCCGGGCGGACGTCGATGCGAGTTCGCCCGCGTCGGAGCGCTCGCGGGGTCGTTTTCCTCGAGAATTCGGCCGCCGAAGGCTGCCGACCCCGGCGAAATCGCTGTCGGATCCACCGGCACTTCGGCAAGACTCGGGCTGGGAACGCGCGCAGGGTCGCCGACGGGCGGTTCGGGCAGCCGCTCCGCGGGGCCGTTGTCGCGACCGCGGCTCGACATCGACGGGTACTGACCAACTTCGCCGCGTGCGGTTCCGACGCGGTTCGAGCCTGCCTCCTCCTCGAACGGCGAGCGTGCCGGAGCGGTCCGGGGAGGGTCGCCAAAAATGGCGGCCTCGTCGCGGACGTCGCGGCGCGCGACGGCGGGCGGGTCGTCGAACGGGTTGGCCGGGCGCGCGACCGGCGCGTCGGCGAACGGGTCGACTCGCGGCGCGGCGTGACGTCGTCGCTCGGCAACCGCGGTCGATGCATTCGACCTCTCGCTCGCGTTCATCGGATCGCGTCGCGGCCTCCGCGCGGTCGAGTCGTTCGCGTCGACGGCGGGCGGCAGCGGGTCGGCCTCCTCGTCGTCAGCCTCCGGAAGCTCGCGTCCGAGTCCCGTAGGAGCGGCTTTCAGAGCATGCGTCGCGCCCGACTTCGTCGCGTTTTCAACGCTTGCCCCCTCGTCAATGACGTCGGTCCGATCTCGGTCGGCATCGCGTCCAGACGCCGCCGTCCACCCGCTCGGACCGCGCGAGGGCTTGGTCGCGACTCGGTCCGGCGTTCGACGGGGTTTCAGATCCTCGGTCGAGCGGTCGGAGCGGCCGCGAACGGCCAGAATATCGGCTGCCGGCGGCGCGGGCAGGTCGTCTTCATTTAATTTCGCAAGCGCCGCGACTTCGGGGTCTCGCTCCGCGCCGGCGCGGCTCAACCCATCGTGCTTGGACGGACGCTCGCCGATGTCGCTCGCGGCCGCGCCGTCCTCAAGGCCGGCCTCCTCGTCCTCGATCGGGTCGCGGTTCGACGCCGGGCTCACCCGCCCCTTCGTGCGCGAAGGCTTTGCCTCGGACCCCGCCCCCGGGCCCGCCATCGCGTCGGTTTCCGCACCGCGGCTCGAGAGCCGAATTCTCACGTTGGTCGCCTCGGCACGGGCCGTCGCGCGACCGCTCTGCACCACGCGACCATCGTCAAGCTCCGCGATGATCGTGTAACTGCCGTCAGGCCGCAGGCCGCGCAGCGTGAAGCCGCCCGCGCGGTCGGTGGTTGCCTGCGCGGCACGACCCCCCGGCGTCGATCCGTCCGCCACTCGCACCCGGACGTTCGACGCCGGCTCACCACCCGCGTCGAGCACCCGGCCGGAGATCCGCGCCGTCAAGTCGGTCCGACGCCGCGTCGGCGACGCCGCCACGCGCGAGTCGATCGCGCCGTTTACGCTCACTTTAGCGTCACCCGGCTCGGTTACGACCGAAGGCAGCGACCGGTCGCCGACCCGCGTCACGGTCTTCCCGTTCAAATCTTGTCCGGCTCGCATCGGAGCCGTCGTCGAACAGCCCGAAATGGCAATTGCAACCCCGGTCATAAAGAGGAGTTGCGTCAAATCAAAGGGAGCGTGCCCGGTGCGCATGGGGGACTCCACCTCCTGAAGGGTCGCGGCGGGCGCGCCCATGCGCATGTCCACGCGGCTCATCCTGGCCGGGAACTTGCCCGCGCTGACGGTCGTCGTTCGGCTCGTTGCGATTCCATACCGCCGGCGCGACGCGCAAACGCGAAGTGCCTCAGCGCTTGATTCGGCTCGCGACCCCAATGGGCTTGAGAAATTCCGCGCGCCGACCCTCGATTTCCCAATCCCCGAGTCAGTTCCAACTCGCCACTTCGCGCTGCGCCGCGCGGAGCCAGTCGCGCGGTTCTTTCAAGAGCCCGCCCACCGGCTCGGTCTCAAGGTACGCCTCGAGAAACTCGATCATCTCGTGAATGCGGCCGATCTTTTTGCACATGATGGCGTGATCGGTCAGCTCGGAGCGATCTTTTCTCGGGAAACCTGTCAGCCGCAGCGAAATCGAATACGCTTCCTCGACTTCGCCCGCGTTTAAACGGTTCTGATACATTTCCAGGAGCAGCCCCACGATGATCATCGCAGGACCGCGAAACGTCTCGAAGTGCTTAAATAAGAAGTCGACCGTGCCGCCGCTGCACCCTCGCAGCGATTCCATGAAATCGCGCGGTTTGATCAGCTTGCCGCCTTTGTAGGCGTCCACGTAGAACTGTTCGGGCGACAAATGGCAGTAAGGTCCACGTGCGTGCAGCGTGAACATGGCGCGAGGCGTATTTCCGATCCATTCGGTCCAGATTCCGAGCCGCCGAGCGACCGCATTGTGGATGATCGCAAGCGTCGAGTGCGACCCGACCTTGCGGCGGAGCACTTCGTTCAAATAAAAAAGTCGCGGGTCTTTATCGTTCGGGCCGCCGCCTCGAAATCCTTCCTCGACATAGAGCAGCCAGTTGATTTGGTCCGCGATCTTGGCGATCGACGCATTTTTGCGACAGCGTGCCGAGACACGCTCGGCAAAAAAGTCAAACGTCCGCATGCATGCGTCAATGTCGAGGTCGGGATAGTCGTCGGCGGCGATTTCGAGGGCGACGCGAGCGAGGTCGACGTCGCGCGACATCTCGGTCAACGCCAGGAATTCATCGTCGCCTTCATAGGGATTCGTCGACACGGCGTCTGCCTCGAATGGACCCTCGGATCCGCGCGGCACAACTCTTAGTTTAGCACATAGCACGCGCCTGAGCGGCGTTACGCATTGGCGGGGCGTAGGTGACGAAGCGCTCTCGGTCCAGGACGAGTTTGATACGAGCGGGGACGCACCCGGTCGGTGAACACGTGTATTATCGACCGGTGGGTGCGATAATCAACTGCGATCCGACCCGGGGAGCCGTCGCGGCGGCTTCGCTGGTCTTGATCGTACCCGCGACCCCGCTGCGCGAGGACCCCCCATGGCCGCCGTCAATGACCTGCTCTTCGGTGTCCTGGCCTTACAAAACGGCCTCATCGGCCGGGGCGAACTGGTCGGCGCGTTTCAGTCCTGGACGCGCGATCGGGATCGGCGGCCGGCCGAGTATTTGGTCGCCTGCGGCGCCCTCGAGGGCGACCAGCGCGACGCAATTGAGGCGATGGCGTTGTTCCATTTGAAGAAGTTCGCGGGCGACTCGGCGTGTAGTCCGGCGTCAATCCCAGTGGGACGCGAGATTGTAGGAAAACTGGGAGGTTTGGGCGACGCGGACCCCGATGCGTCGATCGACCTACTGGATACGGGAATACTGCCGGGCGAGGTGGACGCGGACGAAACGATGACTTTTGCGTTGAGGCAAGCGAACTTCGACGACGGACGGTTATAGGTGCTGCGGCCGCACGCCAAGGGGGCATGGGAGAGGTGCTCGTGGCGCTCGACCAGGAACTGCACCGCCAGGTTGCGTTGAAGCGGATTCTCGAGCGGCACGCCGACGACCCCGCCAGCCGGGCTCGTTTCGTGCTTGAGGTCGTGGTGACGGGCGCGCTCGAACATCTGTGGCTCGTATCTGTATGCGATTCAAAGACAGACGGCGAGTATGAACCTTATTAGGCGATCGCGTTCGTCCCCGGCGAATCATTCAAAGAGGCGCTCGAGCGGTTCCACTTCGAGGAGGGTTACAAGCGGGATTCCGGGCTGCGGTCGCTGGAGTTGCGTAAGTTGTTGCGGCGATCCACCGACGTCTGCAACGCGATCGAGTACGCGCACAGCCGCGGCGTGCTGCACCGCGATATTAAGCCGAACAACGGCGTGTTGGGGAAGCACGGCGAGAGGTTGGTGGTCGACTGGGGCTTGGCGAAAGCGACGAGAAGGTCGGACCCTCGGGAGCGGAATTCGCGCTGATGCCGGGTTCCGCGAGCGGTAGTTCAGGAACGCCGCCGGGCTCGGCGCATGGCGCGCCCGCGTTTATGAGTCCGGAGCAGGCGCGGGGTGATCTTGAGCGCCCGGGCCGGCGTCGGATATTTATAGTTTGGGTGCCATTCTGTACGTCATTCAGATCGGGCAGCCGGCGTTTTTGGGGGGCGAACTGGGCGAAGTGCACCTACGGGTACAGGGGGGGCGAGTTCGCACAGCCTCGGCAGGTTGACGCCGCGACCGACCCGGCGCTCGAGTCGGTTGGTCCGAAAACAATGGCGGTCAAGTCCGAGGACCGAGATTCAAGCAGTCGCGCGCCGGCCGAGGACGTCGAGCGTTGGATGTCCGACGTGCCGGTAACATCGTGGCGTGAGCCGTTCGGGCGGCGTGCCCGGCGGCGGGCGAAGCGGGCGGCTCGAGGCGCTGCTGGCTGCTGAAGGATCGCACCGACAAGGCGTCGCGCGTTTTGCTCGCCCGTACGTACTCGGAGTTGGGCGAACCCACGAAAGATATCGGCGAATCGAAGGGCGCGCTCGCGGTGGTCGAGAAAGCCGTTGAAGTCCGCTGCGCCCTGGCCCAGGAACCCGGCGCCGACGACGCCGTCAAGCTCGACCTCGCCCGCAATCTGAGGCAACGCGGCTTCCTGCGAGAAGGATTGTCCGATCGGACGACCGCGAACGCGTTTTACGAAGAGTCGCTCGCGATCGCGCAAAAGCTGAAGCTCGCCGAGGGCATGAGCGGGTCCGTCTATTTTGTCGAGGCCCTGGCCTCGTGACCCGCCGCGCCCGACTACGAAGCGCGCTCGTTTCCGGCGCATTCGTACCCCAACTCGACATCGAGTCTTCGCCAAACCCGCTCCGCGCCCGGCCGGACTTCCGGCTCCTGATGCGCGACGTCGAGTTTCCGATCGACCCGTTCGCGCGCTGAGACAAAAGGCCGCAACCGCGCCTCTCCACGTCAGAATCGCGAATCATGCGGCTTCAAGCTGAATTCTTAAACCCACACGCTGCGGTCGAGGGTCCGATAGCCGACGGCCTCGGCGACGTGGTGCGGCTCGATGGCGTCGACGTCTTCGAGGTCGGCCATGGTGCGGGCGACGCGGAGGATCTTGTCGTGGGCGCGGGCCGAGAGGCCAAGCTCTTCCATCGCTCCCTTTAACAAGGCCGAGGACTCCGGCCGCAAGATACAGAAGCGTCGAACCTGTCGCGGCGTCATCCGACCGTTTACGCCCGGTCCTTTCGCGCCGAAGCGGGCTGTTTGTCGCGCGCGGGCACGCAGGACCTGCTCGCGGAGATCGGCCGAGGTCGGTCCCGCCGGAGCCTCCGCAAGCTGCGTGAACGGTACGCCGGGGACCTCGACGTGCAAGTCGATCCGGTCTAATAATGGACCCGAAATTTTGCTTAAATAACGCTCAACCTGCGGCACTGTGCATGAGCACGCGCGTCGCGGGTCGGACCTGTATCCGCACGGGCACGGGTTCATCGCGGCGACGAGGATGAAGTCGGCGGGGAAGGTCGTGCTGCGGAGCGCCCGGCTGATCGTGACCTGGCCTTCCTCGAGCGGCTGGCGCAGGACTTCGAGCGTCTTGCGGTTGAATTCGGGCAGCTCGTCGAGGAAGAGGACGCCTTTGTGAGCGAGGCTGATTTCGCCGGGCTGCGGGATCGTGCCGCCGCCGACGAGGCCCGCGTCGCTGACCGAGTGGTGCGGAGCGCGGAAGGGCCGCATCGCGAGCAGCGGCTGGTTCGCGGGCAGGAGCCCCATTGAGCTGTAAATGCGCGTGGTTTCAAGACTTTCGGCGGGGGTCAGCGGCGGCATGATCGAGCCGAGGCGGCGTGCGAGCAGCGTCTTGCCGGTGCCCGGCGGGCCGATCATCAGGACGTTGTGACCGCCCGAGGCCGCAATCACAAGGGCGCGCTTCGCGTAGTCCTGGCCCTTCACGTCGACGAAATCTTCCTCGCCGCGAGCGAGCGTCTCGAAGATATGGTTGAGGTCGATCGACTTCGGCTCGATGTCGTGAGTCGAGGTGAGGAAGCCGACGGCCTCGGTCAGGCTGCCGACTGGGTAGATCGCAACCCCTTCAACAACGGCGGCTTCGGAGGCGTTCGCGGCGGGGACGATCAGGCCGTCGCGACCCTCCGCGGCCGCGGCCAGTGCCATCGCGAGCACTCCCTTTACGGCGCGCGTCTCGCCCGTGAGCGCCAATTCGCCGACGACCGCGAAGTTGCCCGGCCGCTCGATCGCAAGTTGCCCCGAGCCGATCAGCAAGCCCAGCGCGATCGGCAGGTCGAAGCCGCCGGCGTCTTTACGCAGGTCGGCGGGGGCGAGGTTGATCACCACCCGATCGAACGAAGGGTGATAGCCGGAATTGGCCAGCGCGCGCTCGACCCTGTGCGTGCTCTCGCGGACTGCGGTTTCGGCCAGGCCGACCAGCACCGTCTTCGGCATGTTCGAGGTCGAGACGTCTACCTCGACCTCGACCGGTTGGGCGTCGATCCCGATCAGCGTGTACGAGTTGAGCTTTCCGAGCATGAGACTCGTGCCGCCGTTGGAAAGGGGATCGAGGCTCCCACGCGAGCCGCCGTGTTCAGGACGCGCGCCGGATGGGCAAGTCTAGCACGCCTGGATGCGCCGGGCATCCCCTACTGCGGAGGGATGTTGACGAGCCGCAACGTTGGGCGGCGGTTCAACGACGCGGCGCGAGGCCGGATTACTCCGTTACGACGCGAACGCCGTCTCGAGGCAGGTCAGCGGAGGAGGTGGGATTCGAACCCACGGTAGGCTTGCACCTACACCGGTTTTCGAGACCGGCCCTTTCAACCACTCAGGCACCCCTCCGTCGCGTGGAACCGAAGATATTAACGACGCGACCGGAAAAAAAGCGAGATCAGTTCTCCACATTCCTCGGAGAGCAGTCCGCCTTCGGTCACGATTCGGTGATTCAGGCGGCGGTCGTTCGTGAGTCGGTAAAGGCTGCGGCAGGCACCAGCCTTCGGGTCGGCCGCGGCGTAGACGAGGCGATCGACGCGGGCAAGGACTAGCGCACCGGCGCACATCGCACAGGGTTCGAGGGTAACATACACCACGCAGCCGTCGAGCCGCCAGTGTCCAGTTGCTCGGCCCGCGGCCTCGAGCGCCAGACGCTCGGCGTGCGCGGTTGGGTCGTGCGTCGACTCGCGGAGGTTGTACGCCTCGGCGATGATCGCGCCGGCCCGCGCGACCACCGCGCCGACGGGCACCTCGCCCAGTTCGCCGGCGTGCCGCGCCAACTCCAGTGCCCGCCGCATCATCGCTTCGTCTTCGAGCCGCCTGTCGTCCACGCCGCCTGCCCCGTTTCGATCGGTCCCTCTCGACGCGATAGTATAGGCCGTCGAACGACGCCGCGCACACCGTTTACGACACGACGCGGCTGGACTATGTTCGTTATCGAACTTCGACAACGTGATCGAACCGCCCACAACGCCCCGACTCGAGGTGACCATGAATCCAGGCAAGGCCCTGATCTACGCGGCGCTCCTGATTTTGGCCTCGACGGCGTGCGCCGCCCCCGCGGCGCGCGCCGCGGCGCCGACTCGCTTCAGCCGGTTTGTCGACGACTACTTCGAGTCCCGCTACGACGCCCGCCCGACCGAAGGAACCGCTGTCGGCGTCCATACTTACGACGTCCGCATGCCCGATATGTCGCGCGCCGGCTTCGAGAAACGCATCGCCGACCTGCACGCTCAGCTGGAAACGCTGTCGAAATTCGATCGAGCCGCGCTGCCGGTCGAGGATGCGATCGACGCCGAGATTCTCGAAGGTCAGATCCGCGGCGAGTTGCTCGACCTCGAAACGCTGCGAGTCTGGGAGTCGAACCCGATGTTCTACGCGGGTGTGCCGGGCGAGGCGGTCGACAGCCTGATGAAGCGCGACTTCGCCCCGGCCGCCGAGCGTCTGAAGTCGATGATTAAGCGGCTCGGCAAGATTCCAGGCGTGCTGCACGCGGCGGAAATGAACGTGAAGAACCCCCCGCGCGAATTCACCGACCTCGCGATCCGCATGGCGAAGGGCTCGGTCGGCTTTTTTCAGGGCTCGGTCGCGACCTGGGCGCACGAGGCGGCCGGCGGCGACGCGGCGCTGCGGGCGAGCTTTGACGAACAGAACAAAGTTGTTTTGGAGGCGCTCAAAGGCTTTGCGCACTGGCTCGAATCCGACCTCAAGCCGCGCTCGAAGGGGGCCTACGCGATCGGGGCCGAGCACTTCCTCGCCAAGTTGAGGTATGACGACCTGGTCGAGATCACGATGCCCGAACTGTTGCGTCGCGGCGAGGAGAATCTCGCCAAAGATTACGCGGCGTTCGCCGCGACCGCGAAGCAAATCGACCCGAGCAAGACGCCGCTCGAGGTGATGCAGACGCTCTCGGACGTCCACCCGACCGCGGACGACCTGATCCCGTCGGTGCGGCGATCGGTCGAGGCGGCGCGGGCGTTCCTGATCGAGAAGAAGGTCGTGACGGTGCCTTCGGAGGTGCGGGCGCGGATCGAAGAGACGCCGCCGTACGCGCGCTCGGGCAGCTTCGCCTCGATGGACACGCCGGGCGCGTACGAGACGAAGGCGACCGAGGCGTTCTACTATGTGACCCCGGTCGAGAAGGATTGGGACGCGAAACACGCCGAGGAACATCTGCGACTCTACAACCCTTGGGTCGTCGCGATGATCAACGTGCACGAGGCGTACCCCGGGCACTACCTCCAGTTTCTCTACGCGCCGAAATTCCCCACGAAGACCCGAAAATTAGTGTATTGCTCCACCAATGTCGAAGGCTGGGCGCACTATTGCGAGCAAATGACGGTCGACCTCGGCTTTGGCGGCGACGACCCGAAAATGCGGCTGGCGCAGCTCCAGGAGGCGCTCCTGCGCGACTGCCGGTACGTCGTCGGCATTAAACTCCACACCGAAGGGTGGAGTGTCGAGCAGGGAGCGAAACTCTTTGTGGAGAAAGGATTCCAAGAACCGGCGAACGCCTTCGAGGAAGCACGTCGCGGCGCGTACAACCCGACGTACCTCTACTACACTTTCGGCAAGCTCGAAATCATGAAGCTGCGCGACGAGTATCTCGCGAAAAAAGGGGGCGAGCTGCGCGACTTTCACGACGCGTTCGTCGCGCAGGGGGGCGTGCCGATCGCGATCGTGCGCAAGATTCTCTTGAAGTGATCACTCGAAGAGAAACTCAACGATCGAGACGTCGTCGACGAAGTCGTCGCGGCCGCCGACCGAGCGTGCCGCGGCGATGATGCGGTCCATGGCGGCGCCCTCGCCCGCGGCGGCGTGCGCGAGCGCGGCGGCGAAGTCGTCGAACGGCCACATTGAGCCGCCGGCCTGTTTAATTTCGTACACGCCGTCGCTGTAGAGGAAGAGTCGCGCGGCGGGTTCGAGGACGATCGAGGCGCCGGCGTAGATCATGTCGGGGTCGACGCCGATCATAGGGCCTTTGGAGTCGAGTTGGACGGGCGTATCGGGGCGCGACGGCTGGAGCGCGAGCGCGGGCGGATGGCCGCCGCCGGCGTAGGCGAGCGTGCGGGTCGAGCGCTGGTAAACGCCGTACCAAATTGTGAAAAACTTGCCGTCCTGTTGATCCATGGGGAAGGCGCGGTTGAGCGCCGCGAGGACTTGGCTGGGGTCGTTGAAGTCGGTGTCGGGAAGTGCCCGGGACCGCAGTGCGTTGAGCGCGGAGACCGAGAGCAAGGCCGCGCCGACGCCGTGGCCGCAGACGTCGAGCAGGAAGAGCGCGAAGCGGTCGTCGTCGAGGTCGAGGTATCCGAACGAGTCGCCGCCGAGCTGCGCGGAGGGGATGAAGCGCCAGTCGGCGCGGATCGGGCCGCGTTTGAGCGGCTCCGGCAGCAGCGAGCGGACGTAGGCTTCGGCCTGCGCGATCTCTTTCGCGAGCGTTTTTTGGCTGCGTTCGAGCGCGCGGTAGGCTTCGTTGCGCTCGAGCAGGTGGATATATCCCGACGAGTGCCGGCGGATGCGCGCGATCACCTCGACGGGGTCGGGAAACTTGACGAGGTAATCGCTTGCGCCGAGCGCGAAGGCCTCGGCTTTGACCTTGGGCTCTTCCTTGGTCGAGAGCACGATGAGCGGGATATCGCGGGTGTCGGGGTGCTCGCGGAACTGCTTGGCGAGGGTGAGGCCGTCGACCTCGGGCATGACGAGGTCTTGGAGGATGACGGTCGGTCCGAAGGCGACGGCGGCTTCGAGGGCGCGGGGGGCTTCCTTACAGTACTGGAACTCGATTTCGGGGATGCCGGCGAGCATCCGGCGGACGGCCTCGCCGATGATCGGCTGGTCGTCGATGAGGAGGACTTTGATGCGATGAGGCGTCTCTGCTGGGGTCATGTCATGATCCTTGAGGCGGCGGGGGCGGCGACGTGGTCGCGAATGGCGGGTCCGATCGCGCCGAGGGGCAGGACTTCGGCGGCGGCTCCGGTTTCGACGGCTTCGCGCGGCATGCCCCAGACGACCGAGGTCTCGCGGTCTTGTGCGATTGTCCGCCAGCCGAGGTTGCGCAGACGGCCGAGCCCTTCCGCGCCGTCGCGACCCATCCCGGTGAGCAACGCAGCGACGCCCGGCTCGGGCCAATGCTCGGCGAGGCTGCGGAGGAAGACGTCGATCGAGGGTCGGTAACAGACGTCGCTCGGCTCGGCGGTGTAGTCGAATCGTCGGTGCGCGTCGATTACGATATGGTCGTCGGTTTCGGCGAGCAAGACGCGTCCGGCGCGTGGTTCGTCGCCCGCGGCGGCGAGTTCGACGGGTCGGTCGGTGCGTCGGGCGAGCCACTCGGCCAATCCCGGCGCGAAGGCGCGGTCGACGTGCTGGATCAAGACGACGCAGGCGGGCCAGTCGCGCGGCAGGTCGTCGAGGATTTCGGCGAGCGCGTTCGGGCCCCCGGTGGATGCGCCCAGGACGACGAGTCGCGGCAGTTGATCGTTGTCGTGCGTCTCGGATTCGGGAACTCGCGGCGTCGGGGCGGGCTCGCTTTTGCCGAGTAGGCGACCGACGACCGCGATCTTTTCGAGCAGAATGTCCGCGCCGCCGAGGCGTCCGAGCGCGCCGAAGCTCGGCGTGTCGACGGCGTCGAGCGCTCCGTTGCCCATCGCCTCGAAGACCATCGACATATTGCCGCTGACGGTCGCGGTTACGATCAGAATCGCGCACGGGCTTTGCGACATGATCCTGCGCGTCGCCTCGACGCCGTTCATGCCGGGCATGATCAGGTCCATCAAGATGACGTCGGGTTGGTCGCGCAGGCTCATCTCGACGGCGGACGCGCCGTCGTCGGCGACCCAGGCGACTTCGTGGCCGGTGCCGTTCAGGACCGCGCGCCGCAGCGCCTCGCGAGCCAGGCTCATGTCGTTTACGATTCCGATGCGCATCGGTTTAGTCCCGCGGCTCGCCGATCAAGTCGACGATCGTTTCGAGAAAAGTCCGGTCGTGGAAGCTGCTTTTCGTTAAATAGGCGTTCGCGCCCGCGTCGAGCCCGCGGAGGCGATCCTCCTGCCTGTCTTTATAGCTCACGATCACGACGGGAGTGGATTGTAACACGGGGTCTTGCTTGATTTGCCTGACCAGTTGAATGCCGTCGAGGCGCGGCATGTCGACGTCGGAGACGACGAGCTTGTAGTCGCCCGCCTGCAGCGCGTTCCAGCCGTCGACGCCGTCGACCGCGACGTCGACCGCGTACCCGTGCGTCTCGAGGAGCTGCCGCTCGAGCTCGCGCACCGTGACCGAGTCGTCGACGACGAGGATTCGCTTCGAGGGCCTGCGCCGCGCCTTCGCCTCGACCGCGACTTTGCGCAAACGACGGCCGCCGAGCAGGGTGTCGATCGAGCGGATCAGGTCTTCGACGTCGACGATCAAGACCGGTGTGCCGTCGTCCAGGATCGCGACGCTGTTGATGTCGGCCACCTTGCCGAGCCGGGGGTCGAGCGGACGGACCTGGAGGTCGCGCTCGCCGAGAAAGCGGTCGACGACGAGTCCAAAGCGTTGCGAGCGGTCGTTCAAGAGGACGATCGAGCAGGCGTCGCCGCGCGGGCCGGCGCGGGGCAATTCGAGGATCTGCGCGGCGTCGACGAGGCCGACCGGCGCGTCGTCGACGCGGATGTGCTGCTTGCCCTCGAGGATATTGACGGCGCTCGACTCGACGTGGAGGATCCGGTCGATGCGCGTGAGCGGGAACGCGAGCGGCTCGCCGGCGACCTCGACCAAAAGCGCGCGGATGACCGAGATCGTGATCGGCAGATGGAGCGTGAACGTCGTGCCGCGACCGAGCTTGGTCGCGACCCGCACGCCGCCGCCGACGGCCTGCGCCATGCTTTGCACGACGTCGAGACCGACGCCGCGGCCGGACATCTCGGTGACTTCGCCGCGGGTCGAAAAGCCCGGCAGGAAGAGGAATTCGAGGACCTCGGCCTCGCTCAGGCGCGCGGCGACCGACTCGTTGGTGAGCCCGCGCTCGACGACCTTCGCGCGCACGCGCTCGACGTCGATGCCGCGGCCGTCGTCGCGGACCTGGATTTGCAGGCTGCCGGCGCGATGGCGAGCCTCGAGTCCGATCACGCCGGCTTCCGCCTTTCCCGCCGCGAGCCGTTCCTCGGGCATCTCGATCGCGTGGTCGAGCGCGTTGCGGATCAGGTGATTGAGCGGCGCTTCGAGCTTCTCGAGGATGTCGCGATCGACGCCGACTTTCTCGCCGACTTGCTCGAATCGGACCTGTTTGCCGAGCCTGCGCGCGCCGTCGCGGACCATCCGGGCGAAGCCGCGGGTGCCGTCGGTCATCGGTCGCATTCGGCTCGAAAGCACCTCGTGGTGGAGACGCTCGGCGAGTTCGACGTGGCCGCGCGCGAACTGTTCGATCGGCTCGAGCGCACTCGTCAGCTTCAGGCTGAAGCGGTCGATCGACTCGCGCGCGACGCGGGCAGGCTCCTCGATCCGGGTCAAGGCGTCGGCGCCGCGCTCCTGGACCCGCACCTCGATCATCCGGATCGAATCCTGCAGGCGCGCCTGTTCGACGCGGAGCGCGAGCAGTTGGTCGACGAGCCCCTGCAAGCGGCGGGTTTCGACGAGCGACTCGCCCGCGAACCCTAGCAGGCGATCCATGTTGCGCGCCGAGACGCGGACGACGCGGTCGACGGCTTCGGGCGCGTCGGCGGCCTGCGCGGGGGTCGCGGGCGCGGCGGGCTCGGGGGCGGGGGCGAGCGTGTCGGGAGGCGGCGGCGGCGTCGCGACGGGGGTCGATTCGACGCCGGGAGCGGGGGGCGGCGGCGCGGCGGGCTCAGGGATGGTCTCGGCGGGGGCGTTGATCGTCGCGGGCGGGCTTTCGCCGCGGAGCACGGCGGCCAGCTCGGTGAGGATCGTTTCGACCCGCGACGTGTTTTGAGCCTGCCAGGCGGCGTAGTCGCGCTCGGCGATCGCTCCGACGTTCGCGAGGAAGTCGACGCCGCGGAGGAGGACGTCGACCTGGTTCGGACCGATCGCGACCTGTCCGCGCTGGGCCGCGACGAAGCAGTCTTCGAGCGCGTGGGCGACCTGCACGGCGGCCTCGGCGTCGACGATCCGGGCTGCGCCTTTGAGCGAGTGCGCGGCGCGCATGAGGGCTTCGAGCGCGGCGGCGGAGTCGGCGGCGCGCTCGAGCGCGAGCAGGCCGTCGGCGAGGGTGGCGACTTGGCCCTCAACCTCGCCTCGAAACAGGTCGTACAGGGAGAATCCGCTCAGGTCGCCGCTCACCGGCAGTGACTCCGCAGGGCCGCGAAGACGCGATCATCGGCCAAAAGTCCAACTTCGCGTCGTTGCCATTGAAAGATCGCGCGGCTGAATCCGTGCGCCGTCGCCGTCAAGGTCGAGGGGGCGGGTTTGAGGTCGTCGCGCGCGATCGGCACAATGCCCGCGACCTCGTCGGCGTGGAACGCCCAGCGTTCCTCGCGCGCGGCGATCACGACCAGACGCGGGTGCGCGAGCCAGACGAAGCCGTCGTTGCGGACGAGTCCGGCGTGATCGTCCTCGGGAGGATCGACGCCGAGCAGCCCGTGCAGCGACACCGCGGGCAGAATCTGACCGCTCACGTTCACGAGGCCCGCGAACACCGGGTTTGACCGGTGCGGCACGCGGCGGACGAGTCGCGGCGTGGTCACTTCGGCCAGCCCGCGCGACGGGAACGCGAGCCACTCGTCGTGCAGACGAAAGACGAGCGTGGTCTCGACGTCGCGCTCGACGCGCGCGGTCGGCTCGGCGAGCAACGACGAGCAGGCGTCTCGATAACCCTCGGGCGGAGGTCGATCAAAAAGCGAGCGCGCGGCCCGCGTGAACACGTGGCAGTTGCGGCAATGGACGTACGCGACCAGCTCGGGGCAGGTGCGGTCGCCGCCGACTCCGATGCGGTTCCAGCAGTCGTCGACGACGGCCGGGGCGGCTTCCGAGCGAAGGTTTTCGGTCATGACTCGTCCTTGCGCTCATGCGCCTTGCGTGCCCGCCGCCGATACGACTCCGACGCCGCGCGATCGCCGCGACGCTCCGCGAGCAACGCCAACGAGAGCAGAGCCTCGTCGTGACGCGGGTCGAGATAGACCGCCTTCGCGAACATCGCCTCGGCGGCGTTGTCGTCGCCCGCGGCGAGGTGGATCGTGCCGCTCAAATGAAAGGCCGAGGCCGACGCGGGGTTCGCGCGCAGATATGCCTCGCACGCCTGCCGGGCCGCGACGATGCGGCCCGCGTTCATCAGTTGCTCAACCTCGGCGAAGGCTGTCGCGACGGCGGCCGCGCGCACGACCGGCGCGGGGGCGGGGAGGTCGGCGCGCGGGGGCTCGACGTCGGTTGGCGCGCGTGGGATTGCGGCGGAGGCCGTCGCGACGGCGGAGACGTTCGCGAGATTCGGAGCGGCGGGTTTGAGAACGGCGGCGGCCTGTGCCGCCTTCGGGACGGGTCGAGCGTGACGGTACGCGAACGACGCGGGGTCTCCGACCGGCTCGAAGATCGCGGCGACGTCGTTGCAGGGGTCGGCGTGGCCGACGAAGAGGAGTCCGTCGGGCTTGAGCAGCCGGTCGAGCTGCGCGACGGCGCGGCGGCGGGCGTCGTCGTGCAGATAAATGAGCAGATTGCGACAAAAAATGACGTCGAAGCGGGGTTCGTCGCGGAGGCAGTCGGGTTCGATGAGGTTGCCGCGCTCGAAGCGGACGTGCGCGCGGACCGCGGGTTTCAGGCTGAATCCGTCGAGGTCGCGATCGAACCAGCGCGCGACGATCGCGGGGTCGAGGCCGCGCATCGAGCCGGACTCGAAGCGGGCGCGGCGGGCGCGGGCGAGCGCCGGGTCGCTGAGTTCGAGGCCGACGACCTCGAAGCGCGCGGGGTCGACGCCGGCCTCGAGGAGCGTGATCGCGATCGAGTACGGTTCTTCTCCGTCGGCGCAGGGGGCGCTGAGGAGACGGAGGCGATCGGGGTCGCGTCGATGCGCGTCGGCCCAGGCGCGGAGTGTCGCGAAGGGGCCTTCGTCGCGGAAAAACCAGCTTTCGTGGACGACGACGCGTTCGATGAGGCGTTCGAGGAGCGGCCGCGCGTGCGCGAGCCGGGCGGCGTAATCGGCGAGGTCGACTGCTCCCAGTCGCGCCGCCTCGTCGGTCGCGGCGCGCGCGATCCGGGCTCGGCCGATCCGTTCCGGGTCGATGCCGATCGTGCGTGCCAGCAGGTGTTCGACCGAGGTTCGAGGCATTCGCGAGATCTCGCCGCGGTGTCGCCGCGCCTGCGCGTCCGTCACGCGTCGAGCACGTACTCAGGATAGATCATACGCACCAATTCGTCGCCGTGGGTGAAGACCGGCCCCAGCCACGCGGCGCGCGGCTCGCCTCGACCGGGATCGCGGTCGGAGCCGGCGGCGGGCACCTCGACGATGCGTTCGAGATCGCCGAGCGCCTGCGCGAGGACCGCGTGCGCGGCCGTGCCGACGGCGACGCGCGGGTCGTCGACGACGATCAGACGCGCGCTCAGCAGGTTGCGCGCGGGACGCCCGACGACGAGCCGTCCGAGGTCGACCGCGCGAAGCACGCGGCCTCGATAGCGAAAGAGACCCTCGACGCGCGACGGCTCGCCGACGGGCGGTTCGAGCAGGATCGAGGGGAGCACTTCGACGACGCGCGCCGCGTCGAGCGCGAACGTCGCTTCGTCTTGCCGCGCGAACAACAGCAACATCGACCCCG